>JAFSCH010000035.1 GCA_017436865.1 Lachnospiraceae bacterium | reverse complement strand
TTACAGTCAAAAGGAAAAACTTCATAAGCCCCTTATCAGTCCTGAAGACCAGCTTATGATATCTAATGTCTCCAACTATATTCAGGATCACTTTAACTGTGACCTTCCTCTCGAGCATCTTGCTAAAATTGCCTGCATGGGGACCACAAAATTGAAAATCGCCTTTAAAGCGGTTCATAATTGTACGATTACTCAATATATTAAAGAACGCAGGCTTAGCCATGCGGAAACCTTACTTGCTACCACTGACTTGACCGTTGAGCAGATTGCTCTTACCGTCGGCTATCATAATGCCGGTCGTTTTGCTACATTATTCCAGCAAAGCAGTGGTCTTTACCCTTCGGAATATCGCAAATTGGCGCAAAGAAAAGGGTATCCTTTGTCAAAAAGAAGCTCACAACCGATTACTCCCGCAAAGTGCTTATTGATACCTCACAGGAGAAATTCAAACAGAGTCCCGGACTGAATCATTGGGCAACCATTCAAAACCTAAAGATAGCCGCAAGCAGCTATGCAGGTGCTGATTCCCTAGAGGATTTAGAGGAGAAAATATCGTCCAAATCCACACTTGCCAAGACCGCCCGACAATCCCTTATTGATACAGAACATCAATTAAAAGAATTGGGCGAAATCTTAAAATATGCCAGAGATTATCAGACCAACAAAGTCTATAATTTCCGCTATAAAAAGTCCAAAGACCCCGATGCTTATTTCCGTAGGCACGAAACAGAATTAACCCTATATGACGGTGCTGAAAATATGCTGAAACGCTTCGGAATCAATCCTAAAAATCCTGATTTGGAACAACTCCAAGCAGACTATAATGCCCTGCAAGCAAAGAAAACTGAATTGCAGAAAACCTATAAATCTGCTGAAAAGGAAGTTGCCGATTTGAACCGGAAACTTGCCAATATCAAACAGTATCTTCATCAGAAGCAGACTCCAGAACAAACCGAAAACAGGAAGTCTGAGCAGAGCCTATAATATGATTAGAGCCAGCTCAATGAGCTGGCTTCTTCTTCGCATCATAACTGTTCATTCCTTTAAAATACTACTACAAATTAAAAATCAATCTCTCAAGCTGAAATTTTCAAGTGCATTTCAAGACTTAAAATCATACACCATAATATTCATTGATAGCTTTTCCTATCGTTGCAGTTACACCAACACCATAAAGACCATCCAGAACTTGTGCTGTTTTACCATTTGCTAAATAGTCCTCTGCTACTTTTAATAAAACATATCTTGCATTTGCAGTTCGGTACATCTTCCTTGTGTTATCTTCCAATCGTTTTACAAGTTCTAATATTTCACCATTTTCCCCTGTGGAATCTCTGAACAAAAAACAGATATTTTTTAATTCCTCTTGAAGTTTTTCAGTAACTTCTGGATGCTGTTCACTTTCCTCTACCGCACTTAAATACTTTTCTCTACTGCCATATATTTGTAATAACTCAATGCCGACTTTACCATCAACCATGTTACTTTTTACTAACTCATTTATCTCCGAAATTGCAATAATCCGGGTCTGCGACACCTTTCTTATAAAACATAGTGTCACCTTTTCTCCAAATCATATCTTTTGTTTCTTGATCCGTTAACACTTCCATTTTCCCTACCAACATAACTCCAACATATTTTATCAGCCCTTTACGATAAAAGTAGATACTGGCTTTGGGATTGCTCAAAAACTGCTTTACCCTCAAAGATGAGGTGTTTGTAGAAAAATAGAATTCTTTTATTCCCTTAACTTTTCTTGGTTTTAACATTGCCTTAACATTAGGTACACCGTCCTCATCAACAGAACATATAAAACTAACTTTCTGTTTTTCAATAAATTTCTGTACTTTTTCTATATCCACCACAATCTTGTCCTCCATATATTTATATGCTCTATTTCCTTTTCTTCGGTGCTGGCAACTCATCATACATAGCAACAATCAATTTTGTTAAAAATTCTTTATTATCCACATCTTCAACTAACAACATTTCCTTGGCTCCTTCATAAGGCAATTCATATGTTGCATCGGGCATAAGTGAAACAGCCGCTTTTACAGGCTTTACAAGCAACCTCTCGTCATATATGCCGCCCACGATTTTCCCACGATGATATATGATATATTCGCCCATCATTGCCTTATATGTAACTTCTCCCACCTCGGATAGTTGTTCTATTATAAAATCTAAATACGCTTTACTTGAAGCCATTTTTACCTCTCCAATAATAAATATATTACATCAACCTGCCTATCGCACCTTATATCTCATTCCTCAGTAAGGAATACATCTTCATATCAATAATTTTACCATTCTTCACAGCATTTTTTCTCAATGTTCCCTCATACTGAAAGCCTGCTTTTTCAAGCACCCTGCAAGATGCCATATTGTACGCAAATGGCTCTGCATAAATACGAATAATATCACTTTTGTCAAACACATACTTGCATGTCTGTTTTATAGCTTCGGTCATTATTCCTTTTCCCCAATATTCTTCTGCAATATAATATCCTACTTCGGCTGTCTGTCTATGTATATTACCTTGTCGGAATACACCAATACTGCCAATCACTTTTCCCTCTACTGTAATCACAAAAGCAAATGTATCATTTTCATCTGCTGAGAGCATAGCAGAAATATAATCTATTCCATCTTGTTCCGTATAAGGATATGGTAAACCGTCCCGAAGATTATCCTGTATTTTTGTATTGGAAAGAGCCACCGCCAAATCTTTTGCATCCGCCAACTCCCATTTTCTTATTTTGCAATTCATATTTTCTCATCCTCTCTAAAAAACCTAATCCTCATGAACTCTTTAGTCCTCGCACTTCCATAAATTCCTGATGCAAAGATAATCAAAGTTCCTTGATTGTTCCATTCTCAAAATAATAGATATTCTCTCTTTTATATCCGTATTTTGAGCCTTTTACACTTATATGAGGTTCAAAAGTAAAGTAATCAACATCACCAAGGCACATCTGATTTCCCTTTTCTATATAAACTCTATCGTAACTATTCAGTACCTTCATAGTTACGTGTCAAAATCCATTTAAAATTGCTTCGCAATGGGATTTTGACTTTCCAAATCTACGTTTTCTTACGGCATACGCAGTAAATGCGCATGCCTGCTGAACAGTTACACTCTATCATTCTTCTGTCGCACAATAGAATGTCCCAAATTCCCCATAAAATCCAGATTTATGTATCCTTTTTCTTCAATAATCCCATTTATATAATAATATAGTTCTTCAAAGGTAGTTTCAGGTGTAACAAATTTGCACATCTCCTCATGCAAATATTCTTCCATTTGCAATCCCTTTTTCCATTCATCATTAGTAACATCATCACTATCAACAACTGAGCCATTTTCAATAATAACCGTTCTGGCATAATCTCCCCATGTATCGCCATTTTGAGGACTCAAATCAATAGTAATAATATCATTCTCTGATATTACTCTATCACTGGTAGTATACTCTTTCCCCGAAACAGACAAGGTGGTTTCATCTCCGGCAAAAACAAAAGCTCCTACATCCCAATACCAAAAGGAATCTGCACCTAATTCCAACATTTTGCTTTCACATAGGTTTCTTACCTCAAGCAATGTCATTCCCGGATGTATATGCTCCTTTATATATTCAATCGTCTTTTTCGCTATACTTTGTACCTCTGCATATTGCATAATAAACCTCCAATCCGTTCACACTATATTATCTATTTACCGCTTTCTGTTACTTTCCACACACCACTTTTATTGCTGCCTACACGAACAACAATTCCTGCTTCTTTTAACTTCTTAACCTGTTTTTCTACGGTTCTTCTTGTTACTCCTATTGCTTCAGCAATCTCATCAAGTGTGCTTTCCGGCTTTTCGCACATCAATCCTGCAATTTTAGCAGCATTTTCTCCGAACTTATCACGAATATCCGAACTTATCACGAATTTATCACGAACATCCTCGTTTATCCCGTCTTTTTCCCGAACTTCTCCCGAATTATTTGATGCAAGTTCGGTATTACGGAACATATTCACTCGGAAACTTCCACCTATTTCAAGAAGCTCCGGTTCTCTAAGTCCGGCACTTTTACAATTTTCCAATAATCTCGGAATACCACTACCCCATTGCTCAATAATTTTCATATAAGTAAGGGCATTTACAATACCTCTGTTTCTTGCCTGACAACATCCTGCTTTCAAATCCTCTATGGTAAAGCCACCTATCAGCATACCCGGAGATGTAATTTCCAGTCTGTCATCATATAGTGCCACCTGCACCCTTGAAGGCTCTAAATAAGACCTATGAATAACTGCATTGGCAATCAACTCACGAATACTGTCAATTGGAAGCTCATAAACATCTCTGCGTAATAAACTGCCAAACTCTGCACCCATTCTGATATTCCTAAGTACAAACTGATATGCTTCATCTATCTGCTCATATATCGGTCCGGCATATTCTTTTCTATCCACAAATACAGCCCTATTTGTTCCCTTGAACACGCCACATTGTATAGATGCTTCGGGCATAGTATTATTCGTCAAAAGCATATATCCATTCGTAGGCACAACCTTGCCCTCCTGCATCTGCAACAGTCCCCATGCAAGCAGGTTTTTCTTGGTTACTTTCTTTACAGACTCCTCTTCCTGTGCGTTTCTGCACTTACTGAGGGCATACTGATACATCTTATCGCAAAGTGCTTCAATCTCCTCCTCAGTTACACTTTCCCCTACTGCCACTATCTGATCATAACTTCTGTTTGATCCTTGAAACTCCAATTCTTTTACAATAAAGTCATCTGCCACTCTTGTTGAGCCGGGAACTCTGATATATACACCTTCCGGCTTTCCTTCTGCTTTCAGATAGTAAGGTCTACGCTTGCCCGGATATACCTGCACAATAATAATGGTTTTACCCTCTATGGTCTGATATTTAATATCAAAATCAATCATCGGAACACAGCTATCCACAATAGCATTAGAAATACCATCTGCCACTTCAAACACTTTTTCTTGTGGAATACCTGTGACTTTCCATGTATTATTTTCCACGCCAAATATAAGCAAACCACCTGCACAATTTGCGTAAGCTACTGCTGTTTTGGTATATTTCTTGCTATTAGCTGGAACCATTTCTTTATATTCAACTTCTTTTGACTCTCCGTTTAGGATTTCTTCTACTGTCATGTCATTCCTCCAACACTTCTACAATTGGGTAAACACTATTTCCCCAATTTATTATTCTACCCAAAAAGTTTCACAATACGCTCATTTGCTTAGTTCTCATTCATTTTCCTTAGTTTTCTTGGGTCAATCGGCTTTTGTGCATCCTGTGGTATGAACCACATCAATCCTCTCTTTACTGCACCCTCTATTCTTCCCTGATTACACAACAGGGTTACTCTCCTTGCTGATATATTCCATTTTTCAGCCATTTCTCCTGCGGTTAAATATTCCATATCGCACCCTCCAATTTTGCATAAAACATACATTTTAAATTATATTCCAATCTCGGAACATTTTCAACTTGTTTATGTGCTTTTTGCATATTTTCCACACGCTTTTTTACAACACTTTTCACATATTTTACATACAATTATCTTACTTCTATTTTTCAAGATATTCACATGCATTAAAAAAGACAGGATACAGCCCACAAGAGCCATACCCTGCCACAACTTTATTCTGTCGCTTCGATTTCGAACTTTGCAAACTCCTCATCCGACATTGCCTTCAGCTTATCTACCACCCGCAAGGACAAATCTATCATTTCCTCATTTGATAGGTATAAATTGAAGTACTACACCTTTGCAAGCGGCTTATATTCCGACAGCTTATCAAGCATCTCCTTTGCCCGTTCCACTTCCTCCGGCACAACACCCTCAGCAACGATTTCACGCAGAATATCAGAAATACGCTCCGTTCCTTCTGTCTTGATTTCCTGTGATAATTCTTCCACATTCTCCGACATACTTCGCACCGAATCACCATAGAGAATCCTGTCATAATCAAAGCACAGTCAGTCAAATTCCACCGCCAGTTTTTCCTCCTCGGATAGCTTTGGCATACGCTTTTCCCACACCTTTGCTTCCGGCTTCTGCATCGCAATCAGAAGCGTATTATTAAAGCTGTAATTATGAAATTTTGACATGGTATTAAGATAACTTTTGTATTTTTCACTCTGAAAAAGCTCCTTTAAGCCCTCCTCCAGCTTGTCCGTTATTTCTTTTACTCTCTGCTGTTCCGTTGTGCGAATTGTATTCGCATTGTTGTCTGCCATAATTTTTCCTTTCTTTCCACGCAAAAAAGACAACCATTTCTGATTGTCTTTCTGCGTGAATACTATATATTTTTTTGTTACTTCTTACGCTTTACTCATACGGTAAAGCTCCCTAACCGATTCCATGACCGTTTCCCAAGATATATCTGCCGCATAGGAAAACTTTTTCTGATAAGACTTCCACAGCTTCTCCAACCCTGAGTCTCCCTGCACTTCATCAAAGATTTCCTGTGCATCTTTCAGATGATATTCCGTTTCTCTTTTTCTTGCTGTTGCCTGTAATGCTTCTCCCAAAACCTTTGTATCAAGCGTATTGCCATAAAGGCTCAGAAGAATATGAATATCATAAAAATCTCTCATACGGGTATTGGTAATATTCCTTGAAATCACAGTTTCCAATTTTTCAGCCATAACCGTTTCCAGATTGTACGCCCACACCTCAATGGAGCGGTCCTCTAACATCAGCTTGAAACGATACTGTATTTCCTTTGGTGTAATGACATCCCCGGTGGAAATATCAATCTTTAACGGTGTTCTTACTCCGTCAAACTCTGTTTCCATGCTGACTCTCACACCCGGATAGTCTGCTTCATCCATAATCTCTGAAATCTGCTTGATACGGAATGTCACACCATCCTCCAACGGAACCGATACAATTTCTGCAATAATATTCTCTACCGCTTCCACATTCACATCTGCTCCCTTGATTGTGGCATCAATATCCATCGTGGCACGTGCATCCAGTCCCACCATTGCAGCTACCAGCATACCGCCTTTTAAGATAAATTTATCCTGATACTTCGATACGGATATTCGCTCCAAGAAACGCTCCATCATGTAATTTCTCATTAAAATCTGTGCGTCCGCAGATTTCTTCTTTGACAGGTTACGAATTAAATCCTTTAGCTGTGTTGCTGTCTTTATCATAACAGTACCTCCAAATATTGTTTTAGTATTTTATCCACATGGAATTTCGCCGCATACTGCATAAGCAGTCGCAAATTCTTGTCCTTTCGCTTTGCATATTGTTTTAATGCACTTTGAAAGGTCTGCATTTCCGTATTATTACGATTCCTGATAATGTCACAAATCGTTCTCTCCGTGTTATAGACAGGAACCAAATGCCCGAATGGTGTCTGCATCATAATAATACCTTCTCCATGCAGCTCCTTTTTTACTGTGTATACCTTGATTCCGTCCTCTTTTAATTTTGAGGGATTGTATCCGGTCTTTACCGTAATTTCATATTCCATTGGTTCTCTGTCTGTAAGGTCATGCAGAAAAAGTGCTGTTTCGTGTGAAAAGACTGCCTGCTTACACCGCAGATGCACCAAATACATTGCATCCGTCCATGTATCCCTTGTGGCATAGACTCCATGGGAAATCTGCTCCATATCATTGTCTTTTACATATTGATAAAATACTGTTTTGGTAATTCCTGCATCTGTTACCTGCGATGTACGAATCATTCCGTCATTGTCTGCAAGCAGATTTCTAATCTGTTCTGTCTGGGTCATGGTTTCACTTCCTTTCGTGCTAATATTATAAATCAAATTAGCACGAAAGTAAATGTAAATTTTATAAGGTTTCTTCTTTGCCCTTTTCTTTTACCACAGGCTTCTCCACCTGATTTCCGGCAACCTTTACCTTCATTTCCGCAAGCCTTTCCTTTAAGGACACTCTCGCCGCAGGCTTATCCGCAATCTTTACATCCGGTGTATCATCGTCCATTCCGATTGCATTATCTCCTTTTTCATCCATGTTAAGGAGTGCATTTAATGCCGACAATCGGTCTAATTTCTCTGCAAGCTCCGCTTCCTGTGCAAAAGGCTTTGTAACCTCCACCTTTGCAGTTTCAAGCTGATGCTCTACGGTAGCAAGCTTCGTCTGTGCTTCCTCTAACTGTCTTGGCATAAACTCCAGAGCGTTATTGATACGAGTAATGTTACCAAGCGGGTCTGAACCAATCTCCAGATTGTGGCTGAGCTGACCTTTTACATTCATCACGAATTTGTGATTAAAGCTGTCAAAGGATACCGCCATCTTAAACCCTGCTTCGTTTCATAATTAATGGTAAAATCTCCATTTTTTACATATTTCTTTTTAATTTTGGATACTTTCGTCTTGTACTTGAATGCAAAAATTTTCATCATGCTGTATTTCATTGCCCTGCCGAATTTTCCTATTACATAGGCATTATCAGCAATGCAATAATAGTTAAACAGCCCTCTTACCTTTGCATTGTAATCGCTTAAAATCTCAATATCGCTCTTGTTCAGAACTTTGCCACTATGCAAGGCTTTCCATTTCTCGTTACCATTTTCATCAGTTACGATTTTTATAGCTTCATATTCAAGCAATTTCTTAATCCAATTTTCTTTCGGAACATACAGCTTTACCACCCCACTGAAAGGTCTGGATTTTACTCCGTCCTTTCTTCTTTTTATGCCTTCATTTCTTGATACGGTAATTTTATACCCAAGAAAATCAGCACATTCACTTGTGTGTGTAATTTTTGTTTTTTTCGTCCGAAAGAGTCAGATTTAATTCTTCCGCAAGGAATTTTTTCACTTCTGCCTTTACAACAACTTCTGCAATTGGATTTCTCAATGCCTCTCGCACCTTCCTTTCTTTGTATTTTCCAAACTTACTGCTTCCCTTCTCCATGTGGGCGGCTTTCCCGCATCTGTTTTTACAGCATTCCCTGTTAATTCAGGTTCCTCGGACTACTACGGAAGCTCTGTTACCCTGCCCTTTCGGGTTTAGGTAATCTCCGTTTAGTCTAATTAAAACATTAGCTTTTCGTATTGTCGGAGTACGACTTTCGCCATTTACACACTACTCATGGTTGCTTTATCTTGAGTATTAAGTTATACAAAATGGAAATATAACTGCCAAGATACTGCACGTTTCAATTCCGTTCGTGCAGGGGCAAATGCTATACCCAAGCTCTGGCTATCGTTAAAGCAATCCAGCTTTTACCCTCATATACTGTATCCTGTTCCCTCCGGTGCAAGCGGAATAACAAGAGTCGGCAGCCCTGCCCAAAGTCCTAATCCGTTCGTTGTATTCCCTCCATGATGTACAACTGCACGTAGCTTTGTCTTCTTTAAAGCCTCTAACGTAAGATATTGTAGTTTGGCCAGCTCATCCGATTCCGCTTTTCCAAAGCAAATAAAAATCGGCTTTTCTCCTTCCTTAAGAAAGCTCATCAAATCCGAATCCGGTACATATTTCCTGGCATCCTCCTCAGGATGATACCAATATCCTGTTACTTGAATATGTTCCTTCCATTTTGGATCTTTTGACATAAGTATAGGTGTAACAGGATAAAACGTTAATACCTTCTTTCCATTTTGTATGCGATAGTCATCTGTCATTTTCCATCTTCTTAGCCCATTCTGCTTACGCCATTTATTTACCAAACAACAGGTAAGCAAATTCATTCCCGGCTCAACCATTGCATAGCTCAACCCTACAGATACCTTATTATGTTTCGTAGTATATAGAGAATATTGATTCGTCTTATCAAACGGACTATAAAAATACCTCACACATGGTATATGATATAAATCATTTTACTCAGATGGCATCATTGGCTTCTGCTTCCTGTATGCAAGCGGTGTCTTCCCCTTAGCACATTTGAAAGCTTCCGCAAATTTACTAGTATTCGTATAACCAACCTTGCCTGCAATCTCCGTAACCGACTCATCCGTCTGTGTAAGAAGAGTAGCCGCCATATCCATTCTGAAATTTCTCATATATGTAAAAATGGCTGTACCATATACACCCTTAAAGCATTTCTTTAAGGCTGACACAGATAAATCAAACCGTTCCGCCAGTTCCTCCATGGTATAATGCACCTCTGGATTTGAAGTTATCAACTGCATAATCGCCTTTATCTTTTCCACCTGTGTTTTGTAAAAATAGGGTTTATTTTCTTCTATTTCCGTCTTGTCAAATGATTTTAGCAAAACGAATAACTCCATAATTTTTACTCGAAAGTATTCTATTTGCACATTATCCGGTACATGATAAAGCTCTTGGAAAAAATGTTCTAATACCGTACCTTTACGAATAACAAAAGGTGACTTATCTACTTCAAAATATTTCTCCAATCCATCTAAGTCAATCTGAAAAAAGCTTAACAGCTCTCCTAACGTTTCCATTACCTCATCCGGAAAAATCGTAACACTTACTCCATGATAATGACTTAATGGAAAATGGCAGCTTTTATTTTTCGTTCCAAAGCTATCCAGCACAATATCACCGGAAGTCAGATACCAGTAAGTCCCTTTTTCTGTTTTCCACTCTACCCGACCTTCCCTGCAATGCTCAATAATAATAGCCCGCTTACATTCCATCTGTCGAGCCGGACCGCATGTTATATGATAATCATTATACATTACATAAATCCCCGGATATACCTGATAAAAGGTTGATGTTCCATCACCCGTTTCCGTCTTCAGTTGGAACACAGAACAGTTTCCATCCTTGCACACCAATTTCATTTGTTGTTTTTCGAATGCTGTTTCCTTCCAATCCATCTCGTCACCTTTTCTATTTCCATGTTAATAATTATGTGTTTTTCACACTGTACTCCCACATCTTTGCATACGTTTTCTGATTGTTAATTAACTCCTGATGTGTTCCTTCTTCCGTTATTCTACCATCTTCTACCACCAATATCTTATCAGCATCCATAATACTTGACAATCGATGTGCTATTACAATTAGTGTTTTATTCCGAACCAGCTCATTCATTGCTTCCTGAATATACAATTCATTTTCCGGGTCTACACTAGAGGTTGCCTCATCTAATAATACAATCGGAGCATCCTTCATAATTGCCCGGGCAATGGATATTCTCTGTTTCTCTCCACCTGAAAGTGTGGAACCGCCTTCTCCAATTATCGTATCATAGCCCTGTGGCATATTCATTATAAAATCATGACACCTTGCTTTTTTTGCTGCCTCTATAATCTCATCTCGAGAAGCATTTTCAACACCAAATGCAATGTTATTTGCTATCGTATCCTGAAACAGATACACATTTTGAAATACCATACTCATATGAGAAAGCAAATGATCCAGTGAAATCTCCCTGATGTCAACGCCTCCTAAAGTAATTCTGCCCTCTTTCACATCCCAAAATCTTGGAATCAAACTGGTCAAGGTAGTCTTTCCACCGCCGGAAGGTCCTACCAGTGCCACAAAGGTATTCTCCTTAATCTCCAAACTCACACCCTTAATAATTTCCTTATTATCGTATGCAAAATGTACATTTTCAAAGGAAATATCATGATTGTTAATAGAAGCAGAGGTCTCTCTGTCTGCAAGCTCTTCTACTGCCATAATCTCATCAAAACGATTAAGTGCCACCTCTAACAAATCAAATCTTGGAACGCCATTTATCAGTGATACTAACGGTTGGAGACAAATAGAACTAAAAATCAATACTCCCAATGCATAATCCATCGATACTTCTCCCTCAAAATACACCAAAATGGCTACAAGAATCATCACCCCTATTCCCAATGTATTAGTGAGATCTGTACTCAATCTTGGAAAAAAGTATTTCCTTTCAAACTCCAGTGAATTCTCTTTTGTTTTCACAAATACCTTTTCCAAATCAACATTATCATCATCATTCATACCAAATGCTTTTACCGTTGCCAATCCTTTAATAAACTGAACTACAGAATTAGACAACACACCAAACTGCTCGTGTCTGATTTTTCCATGCTTTTTATTCACCTTATCCAAATATTTGATTGCAAAATATGCTATAAAAAGAATCAGTCCATATACAACACCCAATTTTACATTTATAAAAAGAAGAAAAACGAAACTCATAACTATAGATATATAACTTGATACCAACTGTCCCAAAAAGGACATCGCATTTTCTTCACTAAATATCAAATCTGTAGTAAGTATGGATACAATATTTCCTATGTTATCTTCTGTATAATATCCCATTGGTAACCTTTTTAGGTGCTCTACAAATTTAATTCTCTCTCTTGCAAAGATATCAAGTGCCTTTGCACTTTGCAATCCATCCACCAGACGTCTAAAAATGCATCGAAAAAGAATGCTCACTGCCATCCCTACAGAAACCATCATTATCATATTCACATGAAAAGTTCCTGAAAGATACCGATTAAGGCTATAAAATAATAAAGAATACGGAACAAATATCATCATCCCTTCCAATACACTAAAGAAAGTTCCCCACAGCAGGCATTTCTTCTCTTCCCCCGCTATCGTAAAGATTCTCTTAACAATCTGAAACATCTAGTTTTCCTCCTTATTCTTGAATTTGTAACCAACAGTCTTAACATATCTGCCCCACAAATTCTTATAAATCTGATTTTCTAAAAGTTCTTCATGTGATGCAAATGCTATCAATTTTCCACAATCAATCAACATAATCTTATCCATATCCACTACATTGGAAAGCTTATGCGCTATGGTTATCAACGTCTTATCCTTTGCCAAATTTCTGACCGCCTTATTAATCAATGCATCATTTTGTGCATCCGTAAAAGATGTAGCCTCATCCAGAATAACAATATCTGCATTTTTTAATATTGCTCTTGCAATCGTAATTCTTTGGCGCTCGCCACCTGACAGCTTATTTCCACTATCTCCGACATTCGTGTCATATCCATTTTCGAGTCCCATAATAACATCATGACAGCATGCTGCTTTACAGGCATTTATTAATTCTTCTTCGGTCGCATCCGGTTTGGCTATCAACAGATTCTCTCTAATCGAACAGTTAAATAGAAAGTTATCCTGCGAAACATAGCTGATATGCTCCATTAACTTCGACAAAGACATCTTACGAATATCTACTCCGCCTAATTTTATACTTCCACTGTTCACATCCCAATAATGCATAAGAAGCTTACCAATGGTACTCTTTCCGCTACCACTTTCACCAACAATTCCAATCTTTTGATTTTTCTTAATGTGAAAACTCATACCGTCCAGTATAATCGTATCCTCATACGCAAAAGTAACATCTTCGAATGTTATATCTGTTGACTCTATTTCTGTCTCTTCATGTGATGCTTTTATTTCCGGTTGTTCAAACTGTTTTTCCAAAATTTCTATTTTTTTTGTAATGTTATAAAGAACCGGAAAAAAATTCATTAACTTTAAAAGTGGCGTACTAATGCTAAGTGCCAGCATAATACAGAATAGTAAAACCGGAAGTTCTAAGGTTCCTTTATACACCATATACATACCTGCCGGAAGAATCACCGCTATCGTAGATGGTGTTACCGACTGAAAAACTGCCATATAATTGAAATTTGCCTTGTACCAATCTGCCGTAAAGTCCCGATATTCAGCAATCGCATCGTTAATTTTTTTCCCTGACTGCTTCGTCTTATTGAAAATTTTTACAACCTCCATACCTGATACATATTCAATAATTGCCTTATTCAGATTCACCAAAGAAACTCTGTATTGCTCACCTTTCTCAGTTCCACTCATAGCCATTCCACACATGGCAATCATTCCAATTGGAAGTGTCACCAGACTCAGTAATCCTATTCTCCAGTCAATCATAAAAATGACAATATACACACTGATGCAAGACACTGCATAGGGAAGCCCCTCCGGTAAACCATGTGCCAGAAGCAATTCTATACTCTCAATGTCATCTACAAAATTCTGTCGATATGCTCCTGCGCCTTTCCCCATAACGGCTCCAAGCGAAACATTTTTCAACTTTTCTGCAAGTGCACGCCTAAGATTGCATAAAGTGTTATACGCAAAGACATGCGACTGATCCAATCCCATCGAGAAAAAGAATGACTTCATACCATAAGTAACCAACACCCCCATTGTCCAAGGGAAAATTTCTGGAAGTCCCTGTCTGTCTATCATATTCTGAATAATTCGATAAACCATATAAAAAGCTCCCACTTCGCTTAATACACTCAGCAGAATCAATATAACCGCCAAGTATGCTCTTTGTTTGTATTTTCCTGAATAAAAAAATATTTTTTGTAACATATTTTTACTCCCTTTCTTTTATTTTTTTGTTAGTCTTTTCTAACCATGCATTTTAAAAAGATGTGCGTCTTTCAACACACATCCCTTAAATTACATCACTTTTTCTTGTTTTGCCACTCCAAATAGATTAATAATGCTCCAAATGGTTTTTTTATTATATATTCAAGTCCTATTCGTTTAACCCAGTAATTAACTTCCACCCTACTGCTCCAAAAGCTCTACGGCAATTCATTTTCAAATGCCTTAACTGCATTTTTATAATAATACAAAGAATCCCCTTGCTTTACGAGCATATCTGCAACTACATTTTCATAAATTGCTCCTTTATACGTGTTGAAATTTTTGTTATTACGAAGATCCTCTTGCACTTCTTCATCGAGAGAACCTATTAATAATCCGGTATCTCTAAAATACAATTTAAAATTATCCGGATTATAATTACCTTTCAGAGGTAATTCCGGTTGTGACATGGTATCAACTTCAAATCCATCAGCAAAAATATCCTTATTCCGCCATCTACAACAAATTGTTTCACAAAATTCCATTCATCTTGGTTAGACACCAGCACCGCCAATGGAGTAATGCGCCTGCTTCATTGTATGTAGTCATCATCTTCTCCATATCCTCTACTTTATCATATTAGTTTATTCTAACTCAATATATAGATCTCATCCTTTTATGTCAGTTTGCATCTAGCAATTAAAAACACCGCTCATTTGCATTCATATGCAAGAGCGGCATTTTCTATAATGACCGATTATATACAATATATATTTGTCCATTTTCTTTCTCGATAATATCCGCATCGATTCGGAATACCTCTGCAAGCATTTCCTTTGTTAGCACTTCCCTCGGCGATCCATGTGCCACAATACTTCCATCCTTCATCACAAATATTTCTTCGCAATAAGCTGCTGCCAAATTTAATTCATGAAAAACTGCTACCACCGTTTTCTGAAGTGATTTGATAATCTCCATCAATGCCCATTGATAATGCACATCCAGATGATTCGTTGGCTCATCTAAAATAAAGATTTCTGTTCCTTGAGCCAAAGACCTTGCTATCATAACCCGCTGCTTCTCTCCACCGGATAATTCTGTATAATAACGTTCTTCCTCTTTTTCCATTCCGACATATCGAAGAGCATTCCTCACTACTTCCTTATCTTCCTTGGTGTCTGCCTGAAAAAGATTACGATGTGGTGTTCTTCCCATCATGACCATTTCATATATCGTGTATTCAAAGTCAGAGGCATTCTCTTGCTTCATTACCGTTATTTCCTGTGCTGCTTCCTTATACGATAATTGGTGAATATCTCTTCCATCTATATATACCGTTTCCCTTTGTGGCTCCAATGCCCTGTAAATATGCTTCAAGGTAGTTGTCTTTCCACTCCCATTTGGTCCGATGATTCCTACCATCCTTCCCTCTTCAATCTGGAAATCCACATTCTTTAGTATTTCCTTAAAATCAATACTATAATGTAAGCCTTGTACCTTTATTTTACTTTTTTCGTCCCTTTCCATCGCTCTATCCCTTTCTACCATTTCCTCTATTTTTACTATACAATAACCACACAAAAAATGGTCCTCCACAAAATGCTGTAAAAATCCCAATCGCCAGCTCCTGTGGTGCCATAATCGTTCTCGCTATCATATCCATCCACAGCAAAAAAATCCCACCACATAAATAGCACAACGGAAACAGTTTTCTATGGTCAGCCCCCACTAAAAATCTAATAATATGAGGAATAATAAATCCTACAAAGCCAATCAGCCCCGCCGCTGACACGATGATACCTGTCAGAAACGAAACGGCTATAATCGTATGCTTTTTTACCTTCCTGGCATCAATCCCCAGGCTAATCGCAGTTTCATCCCCCAAAGATAATGAGTTATATGCTCTTGCATTTAACGTAAAGTAAATCAAACCAATACCAGAGGCAATACATGGTAACAGCAAATTATTCCATCTGGCACCTGACAAGCTTCCCATCATCCACATCGTAATACTTCGAATCAAATTAGAATTCGGCATCATGGAAATAAAAAACTGTGATGCAGCATTCAGAATAACCGATACTGTCATACCTGCTAATACCAGTCTGCTGCTATTACTGTTTATACTCGACATTCCTATCTTATATACAAGCACTAACGACAGCACTGCGCCAAGAAAAGCAAAGAGTGGAACGATATAGCTTATATACATCAGACTGCCACCAATGAAATAGACCAATGTTACCATAGCAGATGCACCACTGGAAACACCTAAAATGTATGGCTCTGCAAGTACATTCTGCGTTACCGCCTGCATGGCCGCACCTGCTATCGCTAAGCCTCCGCCAACCGCAATGGCCATAATTGTTCTCGGGCACCGCAAGGACCATATAATATTCACTGACACATCACTGATTTCTTCTATTTTCATCCCGAAAAGCTTATGCAACAGAATTCCTATGGTATCCTGAAAGTGTACTCCTGCCGTACCAATGCTCATTCCAGCTACAATACTTGCTGCAATGGTCAAAAATAACACAACTAAATATATCCAAAACCTTACCTTTACTCCTTGCTTCATCCTGCTTCTCCAATCAATCTTCTAAATTCTTCATTTTTCGTAAGCAACTCTTGATAAGTTCCCTGTGCATCAATTTTTCCTTCCTTTAGGAAAATTATTCTGTCTGCACTCTTTATGGTTGATAATCGATGTGCAATCATCAAAGTCGCCTTGCCCTGCTTAAGCTTCTGTATCGCCATATTAATCTGCTTCTCGTTCTCAGCGTCAAGATTTGCAGATGATTCGTCTAATACTAAGATTGGTGCATCCTTTAAAATTGCCTGTGCAATGGCAATTCTCTTCTTCTCGCCACCAGATAATCGCAGACCTCTCTCACCTAACACTGTTGAATAGCCCTCTTCAAATTCCTGTATAAATACATCCGCCTGCGCCTGTCCACAGGCTTCTTTCAGCTCTGCCATTGTTGCCGTCTGCCTTGCCAGCCTTAGGTTCTCTTCTATTGACATAGCAAATAGATAGGATTCCTGTGGCACTACTGTTACCAGCTTTTGTAGCTCTGACAGCTTAAACTCTTTAATATTATGCTTTCCAATCTTGATGTTTCCCTCATCAATATCCCAGAATCTCAACAGCAAGCGACTTATTGTAGTCTTACCACTTCCCGAAGCACCTACCAGGGCAACCGTCTCACCCTGCTTTAAGGAAAATGAAACATCTCTCAATATATTCGGATTCTCAATTTCTTTCTCCTTGCTAGGATAACGGAAGGACACCTGCTCAAATCGAAGCATTTCTTTATCCTCCTGTGCTGCCTCTGCCTTAAGCACTCCACAATCCTTTACCTCGGCTTTCATCTCAAGCAGCTTTACTACTCGCTTAGCAGCTCCAAAAATCAAACCATAATTGTTACTCATTGTCAGTGCTTCCATAATAGGCGCAAAGATTCCCGTAGACATTAAGAAAATCGGCAACATATAAGTCACATCAAGGCTTCCGTTCTTTACCAAAATCACAGTTGCAACATCTGCTGCAAGACCTGCTAATTCTACAATCAGATTCATAATACTCATATCTCTTGCACTACGTCCCTCGTAATCCAAGCTTGCATCGCGATATTCCTTCTCTGCCTGTGAAAATCGTTCAAAATATTTTTTTTGCCAACCAAATGACAAAATATCCTTTAATCCCTGCACACCATCAATAATTTCTGCATTTAATCGCCCTGCATAGGTTCTTACTGCTATTCCTTGTTCATTGGATTTTCCTGCCACATACCTTGGTACAAGAAGTAACAGTATAATAAATGGCACTATCACTATCGGAAGCCATATGGAAAAATGACACAATACCACCAGCATAGCTACAGGAATTGCTATCGCTACCACAACCTGAGCTATTACATGTGCATAAAACCATTCCAGCAGCTCCACATCATCAATAATGGTACTGACAAAATCGCCACTTCTCTTACCTACCATTACTGACGGTGCCAGCTCACTGATTTTGTCATAAGTCATATCTCTAAGCTTTGTTAAAATCCGATAGGTCATATCATGTGATACCAGAATATCAAAATAAGAAAACAGAGCATCTAGCACAACCAATATTGCGATTGTCAGAAAAAGCACCGGTATCATACTCACTTCTCCCAACACCACTTGGCTGACCATCAGTGAGGTACAAAAAGAAATACATAAAGGAAGCAGCTTAAAAATCAGATTACACAGAATCGCAATCCCCAGATAAACCCAATAACCCTTTATA
Source organism: Lachnospiraceae bacterium (assembly GCA_017436865.1). GTDB lineage: Bacteria > Bacillota > Clostridia > Lachnospirales > Lachnospiraceae > COE1. The sequence goes on along the minus strand of JAFSCH010000035.1, from coordinate 6,952 downwards.
TATTTGGAAAGCTTCATTGCATAGCCCATTCTTGTCATTACTTTTTGCTGTTTTTCTTCGTTTTTCATGCTCCTTCACCTGCCATTTCCACTGCAAGCTGTTTTCCCATCAGACGTTGATACAGCTTACTCGTCTTTCTTAATTCCTCATGGGTTCCCTTCTCCTGTATCTTTCCGTGATTCAAGATACAAATCTGTTCTGCATTTTGAATCGTAGATAAACGATGTGCAATCACCAATACCGTTTTTCCCTTACTCAGCTCCTGAATACTTCTCTGTATCTCCATCTCATTCTTTCTATCCAATGAAGAGGTTGCTTCATCCAATATTAATATCGGTGTATTTCTTAAAAACGCTCTTGCAATCGCAATTCGCTGCTTTTCGCCACCGGAAAAGCGCATACCATCCTCACCCAAATGCGTGTCATACCCCTTTGGCAGCTTCATAATAAAATCATGTAGGTTCGCAGCCTTGGCAACCCTTACTACCTCCTCATAGGTTGCTTCCGGTTTTCCAATTCGGATATTATCAAGCACCGTCCCATAGAATAAGTGACCTTCCTGCCATACCACAGATACCAAATCCTGCATAGCTTCTATATTAGAGGCTTCCACAACCTCTTCTCCCAGTCTTATCTTCCCATTCTTCACCTCATAAAAGCCTGCCAGAATATTTGCCAAGGTCGATTTTCCACTGCCAGAAGGTCCCACCAATGCTGTCGTTGTCTGATTCTTTATCGTTATCGTGACATCCTGCAACACTTCTCCCTCTGCTTCATCATAGGCAAAGCTTATATGTTCAAAGGAGATATCTCCCGTAAATTCTTTTTTCCCACTCTTTACTGCTTTTTCTCTGGTCCTGAAATACTTAGGTAAGCTTTGTAACAGCTCTTCTATCCCCTCCGAAGCCGTCACACCACGATACCCCATGTGCCACGCCGGTATCAGATTCAGCATAGGAACAAAACACGCACTAATTAAGAACATTGTATAGACCAGTACCTCACTATCCATTTCCCCTTTATATACCAGCCATGCTGCTAAGCCTATGGTAAATGCACTCCCCAGTCTTCCCAAGAACTCCAATACTCCGTTTTCCAGCATTGTAACCTTTAGCTGTCCCATAACTGTCCTTCTAAGTTTCTCCCCACCTGCATGTATTTTTTCCTTTTGCAGACCGTCTGCCCCAAATGCCTTTAAGGTAACTATTCCCTGAATGCCATCCAGACATTTTTCATAATATTCTTCTTCCGCTTCCCATTCGAGTCTTCCTCGCTTACTCATTACTTTATAAAAAAGCATTGGGCACCCCAGCATTCCCACTGCCGCCAGCAAACAGACCATGCCAACCATGGAATTTACGAAAAATAATACTCCAATAATTACCACTGCATTCACAATCGCCGCTACCGCCGTCGGAATGTAGGTCATATAATAATGCCCTAACCATTCCACCTTCATAAAGATTGTTGTTGCCACTCCCCCTGTCTTTTCCTCTGACATATATGCCGGACCTAGTTCAAACAGCTTTCTTAACATATCCTTTCGCAATACCTCTTTGATTTTCAGTCCGCATTTAACCCCTTCTTTGGTCTTATACATAGATATGAAGAAACGCAAGCATATTAACCCAAGCAATATACCAAACATCTCCGCCATCCCCAATGAATGAAGCACTGTCTTATTTTCCAAAAACATCCTTACAACAACCGATGTAATGAGTGCTACTATAGTTGACACTACTGTCAGTAAAACACTCAGAAAGCAGGTATATAGGATGTTTTTATAATTTCCCTTTGCAAAACGCAATAAGGCTCTATTCAAAAACATAGTCTTATCCTCCCTTTTCATTTTGTATAGAAAACATTTCGGTAGTTAGTCTATTCTAACTCATCGTAAAAGTCAATATTTTATGTTGACTATTTTTCTCACTTATCCTTATTGCATTTCTGTCATAAAAATGTTATTTTATGTATTAGTTAGTTTCACCTAACTCATAACTATTATCTATGAAAGATGAGGATTTATTATGAAAAAACTTGTTTTAACAACGCTGTTATCCATCACTATGTTATCTACATTATTAAGTGGTTGTAGCTCTGTTTCCGCAGAAACAGAAGCTATTACGGGAACTGCTTCTTCTACAGAAACCAAAGCACTTACAGAAATTTCTAACGAAGAAACACCTCTGGCCGCTTCTGAGATGGCTCCTGTTACTATCACCAATATGGATAATGACATAATCTATACAGATATTCCCGAACGAGTTGTTGTTCTTTCTTATGATACTGCTGAAATCATGGCTGCTCTTGGTTTAGAGGATAAAATTATTGCTCTTGCTCCCGCTGAAAGTTCCATTGATGATGTTTTACCAAAATATCAGGAGCAGGTTAAAACAATTCCTATTATGAAAAATATTTCTTATGGTGTCGCTAATTTGGAAGCAGTCCTTGCTTTAGAACCTGATTTTGTATATGGTGCTTCCTATTCCTTTACCGAACGAAATGCTGGAAATGCTTCTGACTATATTGATATGGGAATTGCTGTGTACGGTTCTGCAGGTACTTATTCTGATGCTCCAACCCTTGAAGATACCTATGCAGATATTTTAAATATGGGGAAAATATTCCGTGTAGAAGATAAAGCAAACGCTTTGGTTAACGACTTGAAGACTCGTGTATCTGAGATTACTTCATCTATTTCTTCTGATAAAGAAATAAAAGTATTTGTATATGATTCTGACGAGGATGCACCTTTTACTGCCGGTGGTACAAGTCTTGAAAATGAGCTTATCTCACTTGCCGGTGGTACAAATATTTATGCTGATATGGATGCTGACTTTGCAACCGTTGCATGGGAGGATGTTATTAAAGCAAATCCTGATGTAATTGTGATTAATAAATACGGTGACGATGAAGATGCGCAACAGAAAATAGAATTTTTAAAGAGTGTTCCTGAGCTTGCAGAAGTTACTGCCATCAAAGAAAATCAATTCCTTGTTGTATCCGTTCTTGCAGTATTTCCTAGCATTCAAAATGTTGATGTTATCGAGTACTTAGCTAATGGTATTCAGAATCAGAATTATATTTCATATTAATATTTATGTTATATAGAAGTGGGGCTAATCAATATATGATTAGCCCCCTTTCCACATTTGCAATTTTTCACATACCATTCCTTCTTCAATATAAAACCTTATCCGGATGATTTATTGATTCTTTCTGCATTTTTCTCGAATAATCTTTCTAATAGATTCGTTATTCCCACTATCATTGTGATATTTCCCACAAGAAAAATCCACTGGCAAAAAAACAACAGACAATGTAGTATTACCACAAAGTCTGTCGCTTACCTTTACACTTATTCAGAATAAAACTCTGCCACCCTACCTTTTTCAATCCGCAAAAGACAAGCTTTTTCTTTTCTGAGATTCTTCATCTCGGAATCTTCATAGCCCTTTTTATGACCTCTTCCTGTTCTGGCTCTACTGGAATATCCAATCTAAGCTTACCTTGTTCAAAATGCAGCATTCTTGTACACACCTCACAAATAAGTTCATAATCATGCGTTACTACAAAAATGAGCTTATCCTTGCTCAATTCTCTTAATAAATCCGCAACCTTTTTCATACTGTCATAATCAAGTCCACTTGTTGGCTCGTCCAAAATCAATATTTCCTTATCGCACACCACACTTACCGCAATTGCCAGTCTCTGCTTCTGTCCCCCGGACAGAGTATTCGGATGCCTTTCTCTCCATTCATATAAATTTAACATTTGCAAGGTATCTTCTATCTTCTTTTTTGGTGGATGTTTTAAACCTAATCTGCACTCTGCTTCCACATTTTCGGCAAAAAGCTGATAATTCACATCCTGCATTACCATATAAGAATGCTTCAATCTTTGTTTGTTTTTTTTGCACAACACCTTCTCGAAGAAAATCCCCATCATATTCTGAATGAAGTCCACAGATAGTTCGCAATAATGTCGTCTTTCCGCTTCCGTTCGTTCCAGTAATAGCGATAACTTCTCCTTTTCCTGCTACAAAGTTTATCTTTTCCAACAGCTTTCTTTTTTTACGATATATACTAACTTCCTTTGCCTCCAACAAAGTTCTTTCTACCTTCGCTGGCTTTACCCTCGCTCTCATTACATGAACTTGCTCTAAGTCTATTGCCCGTAACCCCATCTCCCTTCTTTGCTCCTGCGACATTTCATATAAGTACTTTGTCAAAAAAATCTGCTGTATCCTTCCCTCTTCTATATATACAATTCTATCTGCCAGTCCCATCAGATAATACAGTCGATGTTCTGTCAATACAATCGTCTTTCCTTGCTCTTTCAAAATTTCCAAATATGCTCTTAACTCATTCACTGATTCGATATCCAGATTTGAAGACGGCTCATCCAGCAAATAGATTGCCGGATTCATGGCATACACAGAAGCAAATGCTATTTTTTGCTTTTCGCCACCTGACATTTCAAAAATATTTCTTCCTGCCAATGCTTCCAGCTTCAACTCCTTCAACGTATGTAATCGCCTTATTTCCAGCTGCTCCTGTGGCATTCCACAGTTCTCACACCCAAATACAATCTCACTGTCTGTGTCTGTCTGAAAGAATTGTGTTCTTGGGTTTTGAAATACGGATCCTACCCTTTCAGCAAGCTGATACATCGGCATATCAAAGGTATCTTCCTGATTCACTCTGACTTCTCCTTGAAAGGCTCCTGCAAAATGCCCCGGTATCAATCGATTTATGAGTCGCATTATGGTTGTCTTTCCACATCCCGATCGTCCACAAAATACCACACATTCTCCCTTTTTTATGTCTAATGATATTTGTTCAACACTTCCATTTACACTTTCTCCTGCATATCGGAAGCTTGTATCTTTTATCTGTATCATTCTGTTCTCCGTTTCTTCTAGCAAATACTATACACAAATCCTATATAAAACACCCCATTAACAATAACACAAAGCTTATACCTATCATTAGGTCTGCAACCCCAAATCGACTCTTTATCCACGAAGTACGCAGCACCGGGTTTTCTATACCTCTTGTAACTGCTGCAATGGTTAGTTCATCTGCTGCCTTAGAGGCAGCTAACAGCAAAGGCGTGTAAATACATTCCAGCGTTAGTCCCGGTTGTTTGAAAAATCCCATTGGTGTCGGTGATACTCCACGCATTTTCATCGCATCCCGAATAAACCTCCAATCCTCCCTTATCGTTGGAATATAACGCATCATGATTGCAAATGGTATTGCTATCTTCCTTGAGATCCTAAGTCTATACAGTGCATACAATATCTCTCCCATTTTCGTCGTTCTCATAACAATTCCACCCATCATTCCACAAGGATATACCTGAAGCATCAAGCTCATCCATGCCAACACAATCGTATCAAACATTCCTAGCTTTCCGATTTCACAAAACCTAGTAACCCCCAGCATCAAACCATACACTCCTGCTCCTATGAGTGAATACTCAAACCTTCCACACAGCAAGCCGACTATCATAATCAATCCTATTAAAGTGCACTGTAGAGTAAGGCTATTTGCCATAGCTGCAATCAATACTGTCATACATAACAAGAACAGCTTAGTCATTGCCGAAAAAGTTATCTTGCATTTCATGCCACAATTCCTGCCTTTTCAAACTGCTTCTTCATCAAATGGCAACCAACTCCTCCACTAAGTGCTGCTACTATGGCAGTTCCTGCAAGCATCCAGAGTATCGTATAGCCTGTTGCTACTTCTTTCATGGTATTAATATATTCCTGTGTCGTTCCATTGCCTATCATAAAACGTGCCCATGCATCCGGATTGGCAAAGAAAGCAATATAGCTTCCTGAGGTTCCAAAAGAATAAATGATATATGCTAATACATTTACTCTCTTATCTGCATAATTCTTACTTCCAGAAACAAGGTCTGCTATGATGGCACATACTACACTTCCTACTGCCATTCCCCAGTGCATTCCAGTAATAAATACCAATACCGCAATTACAATTCCAATAATACTAAGACCTCCACGCTTACGCACCTTAGCAAGATACAGCATAAATACCGGACCCGGCAACAAAGCTGCACCCATTGGGAAGAAAAAGGTCAGCATCGGATTTATTGCAAATACTCCTCCTACTGAAGCACTCAATATCAATATAAGCGCTGCAAATACTCCCGTTACTATCATATCCTTCATACCAAAGCCCTTACTTACTTCTTCTGTTGTTACATTATGACTCATACACGTCCTCCTCTTGACATACCATTTCGTCTCATATATATTGTAGTTAGTATTCTCTAACCATTTGGCAATATATCATTTTCAACTTCTTATTACAAGTTTTTTTCATTTTCTGCGTCTGATTGGTATGATTTTGTGTCTAATTGGTATGAGAACAAATGACTACAAAGGCAGGTTATTAAAATGCAACGAGCAAGCTTTTCTTTTCAGAATATCATAACAGAAACATATACAGAGGACTGCTTCCAGATGACCTTAGAAGCCTGTGGCTTTGTTCCCGTTACACAACATACAGGCTTTCCACCAGAAGGTGTTCTATATCGTTTTCCAGAGCACTATGCTGATGGTTATTACTGGATTTATTACAAGGAAAATATGTTTAATATCAAAATCCATGACTTTTCCTATCATAAAGACACTATATTTGAAGTAAAGCCTGGTGAATGGCCAAAGTGTCTAAATATCTCTTACTATGATTCCGTTTCCGGTGAAGAATTGAATCCCTATCGTCATCTAATGTCAGGGTGTGTAAAAACCTTTTTTGGTGGTGAGCATGGCTTTCATAGTGTCTTTCACAAGGGAATTCCGCTTCGTTCCATCGGTATCGAAATCTTCCCAGCTTACTACGAACAATATCTTAAAAATATCTATCCCGATGAATATATTGACCCAGCCATCGCCTTCCATACCATTGACCAAACACAG
>JAFSCH010000034.1 GCA_017436865.1 Lachnospiraceae bacterium | reverse complement strand
TATGTTCATAATAATCGGTAAAAATGGATTGTAAAATATTCATAGTTGAATTTTACAATAAAGTAACACAAAGAAAAACCCCTTACCCCTCATGATTGAGGGGCAGGGGAGTTGAGAGTGTCGAAGACACTTTTTTACTTTTTATAGGAAAGTGCTGTAGCGTAGTGGCAGTTAGACAAGAATTTCGTAAGAAATTCTTGCCAAAGTGCGTGCGCTGGCACGCACTATTTGTTCAATGCTTTTTCTTCATGTCTGTCAGCTTATGACCGCGGTACTGAGCATCGTATTTGGAATACATAATCTTCTGTGAATGATATAGGCTGTGATACCCTGAAAGCATATAGCTGATTGCAATTCCAATCAGAATAAAATAGATTCCTTCCATACCAAATAGTTCGATAGCAAGTAGTAAGGAAGTAATGGGGCTGTTGGTAACACCGCAGAACAGGGAAATCATACCAACTGCGGCACACATGGAAGGGGATACGCCTAGTACACGACCTGCCAGACATCCAAAGGTAGCACCGACATAAAAAGAAGGAACAATTTCTCCCCCTTTAAAGCCTATTCCAAGAGTCAAAGCTGTTAAAAGCATTTTCAAAAGAGCCGCTTCGGCATTCACCTCTCCGTGCATCGTTCGTTCAATAACCTCCATACCTGCACCCATATAGTCCTGTGAACCGGTTAATATTTGGATGATAACAATGATAATACCGACGCAGAAAATGCGAAGATAAGGACTAGGAAAAAGCTTTTTTGAGTACTTAGAAGCGTTATGTAAAAACAGACAAAAAGCAATACTTAAGAGTGCAGCAATGATGGAAATGAAGATCATCTTTCCAGTATTGATGGCTGTGAACTCCGGTATAAAGCTAATTGTCATAGCTTCGCTCTCGACACCAAAAAAGTGGGCGATTTCTACAGCAATCAGACTGGAAAAAACACATGGTACCAATGCAGAGTAATACATGATTCCTACGCTGACAACCTCCATAGAGAAAAAGGTAGCTGCAATTGGTGTTCCGAATAGCGCAGAAAAGCAGGCACTCATACCGCACATAACCGCCACATGCATATCAGTTTCATTCAGACGAAATAGGCTTCCGACACCACTTCCAATGCTTCCACCCATCTGTAAGGCTGCTCCTTCTCTTCCTGATGAGCCGCCAAATAAATGGGTAATGAGAGTGCTGATAAAAATCAGTGGAGCTGTTACCACACGAAGCTTTTCTTCTGAACGTACAGCGGAAATGACACTATTGGTTCCGGCATCATTCTGCATACCAAAGCAATGGTATAAAAAGACAATTAATAAGCCTCCGAATGGCAGACCTAAGATAATCATAGGGTGTGTTTCTCTAGTCTCTGTGACTAATTTCATTCCATAAGAAAAGGCTGTACCGAGCAATCCAACCAATATACCGATGACTCCTGATATCAGAAGCCATTTTAGAAAGCGCAGAAATCGATTTTTCTGCTTATTCATTTCCTGATAAAAGACATTTTGAGGTTTCTGCATGAATTTCTCCTTTTGTTGTAAAATAGAAAGATAATATAAAAATTGTCTGTAAAAATATTGTATCATAGACTCATTTTGTAAGCATATAGCTTTTATGCAATTTTGGGTGTAGAGAAGTATGAATGGTTACTGTTCATACAGCACTTAGCATTTTGTTTTTTGACTGAGGTTATAGGTATATGTGACGTTTACAGTACTACATACGTGTAGTATAATATTATGTAAACAGAAAGAGATTGTGTGAACAATAATAAGATAACGGTTTAGAAGATATATATTTTTGCATGTAACCAGGAAGGTACTGAATCGTTACGGCATAAGAAAGGCAAGGATAACCAACATGAAAAAGATTAAGTATGAAATGAGTGAATCGGAAGAAATGATTATGAAATATCTTTGGAATAGTCAGGAGGGAAGATATTTTAACGAGATTATGGAGCATTTAAACAGCACTTATCAGAAGGATTGGAAGAAGCAGACGATTAATACCTTTATCAAAAGACTGATAGATAAAGGGCTCGTGTCCTTTGAACATGTAGGTGGAAGCAAGCGATACGTTTCGGCAATTAATAGGGAACAGTATAGGCAGGGAGAGGCGAAGAGTTTTTTAGATGAGTTCTATCAAGGGTCTGTGTATACCTTTTTGTCAGCGCTTTCCGGTGGAAAAAGCATAGATGAGAAAACAGCAGAAAAGCTTAGAAATATGCTGGAGGAGGAATAGGGATGCCATTACTATTTTCGATGTCTCTGTTTGGGACGATAGCAGCAGTCATCTATCTTTTTATAGAGCCATTGGCAAAGCGGCATTTTTCTGTAACGTGGAGGAGAAGATATCTCATTTGTAATATTTTATGCTTTGTATTTCCGTTTCAGTATTTCTTTGGAGTGGGTTATAGGAATATCTTATCCGCTGTATATGTAAAAGTGGTACCGCAAAAGCCTATCGAGAAGCTGCCATATGAGGACATGACAGGAGATATTATTCAGATTTCACCACAGGGAATTTATATGAAGGATTCCTATATTTATATATTACTGATTTGTTCTGTCGTAATTGGTTTGGTGTTACTGTATCATCAGCTTCGGAAATATCAGATGATAAAGAAATATCTCACCAAGAATCAACAGGCTGTTGAAAAAGCAGGAAAGGTCAGTATATTGCGATGTGGGGATATAGATACACCTTTTACGATAGGAATCAGAAAACCGATGATTGTCATACCGGATATGGAATGGCAACCTAAGGACTTAGCATATGTAGTAGAGCATGAGATGACACATATCAGACAATGGGATAATCTCATTAAGCTGTTGGCTCTTGTTATGATTTGTATCCATTTCTATAATCCGTTTGCGTATTATATTCTGTATAAATGGGGTGTAGTGGCTGAATTATGCTGTGATGCAAAGGTACTTGCCGGGAAAAAGAAGGAAGAGGTAAATGAGTATGGATTGTTAGTAATTCGTATGGCAGAGGATAAAAGAGAACACCGATTATTACCTGTTATGGGGTTTAATATACAAAATAAGGAAATGGAAGAGAGGATTAGAACAATGAAAAAAGGAAAAAAGAAAGTAAAACCACTTGTAAGAGTGATGGGTGCAGGAATCATGGGGATAGCAATGTTTGTGTCTTCCTTATCGGTATTTGCTTATGATACAAAAAGTGTATGGTTCACAGATGAACTTGGAGGGGAGATTTATTTCTGGGAAGGTGACAGTTATCTGGATGTGTGGTTTCCACCGGTAGCAGAAGAAGGTGAGTGGCTGTTCATTGCAGAGGATGGAACCGTTATGTCAGTAGAAAATGATAATGCAGAAGCCAGTACCTATGCAACTTGCCGACATAGTTATGTGTCAGGTACATCGACAAGACATACAAAAAATGCAAATGGCGGATGTACAACAAAAGTTTACGAGGCGAAAAAATGTAGTAAGTGTGGAACAGAAAAGATAGGAAGTTTGATAAGGACATTGAGTGAAGTAAAATGTCCACATTAAAGGAATAAGTAAGTAAAGGGCTTTTAGTCTTTTACTTTTACAACTGTGTACTACAAAGATGTAATGCCGAGAAGGAGAAAGAAAGTGCAAGAAGCAAGAGAAATGTTATCGTCACTTCCTAAATTAAGAAGTAAGATGAAGATATTAGAAAAAGAGAAAGAACTAATAAAGGAACAAAAAAAGGTAAGAGAAGAGTTTATGACCGATTATATTCAGGTGGCGATGGATTTGGAAATAGCTGAGGCAAGTATGGGGATTCTAAGCAAGCAAGAACAGGACATTGTGGAAAAACATATTATCTGGAAATACACATGGAATGAGATTATGACAGAGTACGAGAAAGAAAAAGGATTCGAGAATACATTGTCTGAAAGGAGCTTAAAAAGGATTCAGGAGAATGCTTTGAAAAAGGTAGATGAGTTTTTGAGAGATGTGAAGAGATAAGATTGGCATGAAAATGGCATGGGGATGTCATTCTGAAAATTAGAATAATATGTAATAATAAGATGAATAAAAATAAGCGAAAAGGAGAAAGAAAAATGGAAATTAAGAAGTTAGTGGCAACTATTGTAATGCTAACAACAATTTTTAGTGTTGGAGAAACAGCATGGGCAGCTGAACCAAAATATAGCCAGCAAAGAGAAAGCGTTGTTGCAGAAATTGCAGAAAAATATGATATTACAGAGGGTGAGATATTACAGCTGAATTCTAATATTGAAAAAGCTTTTGAATTAGCTGACGAGGTTGAAGCGGTATCGATTCAGGATGATTTTATACAGAAAATGGTACCTGTTAGTGAAAATCTTGTATTGGTTATTACTACAAAGGAGAATAAAACTAAGGCACGTGCGACAAGACGGAAAACTATTACATCAACAGCAGAGTTGCAGAATATTTTAGGTAAAACAGTGATAACATTAACATCTGTTGGGGTATTTCAAATAGATGGTTCTACTTGTACTCCTATTGACGCATATGGTACATATACTTCGTGGGTTTGGAATATTACTACTACTGATTCAAAACTTGGTAGCACATCTTATGAGTCGTGGGTGCGAAATGGTTTTTCAAGTGAATTAAATGTGGGGGTTGATCCAGTTTCTATGACTATTCAGACATGTAGTTATACTTGTAAAATTTATTGTGATGCAAATGGTACTTATTCTGTTAGTTGGAGCTAAGGAGATTGGTGATGACTCTTTGGAAAAAAGTGAGTAAAATGGTATTTGTGATAATGGTGATTGTTATATTGTTAGTATTTTTGAAAATAGTTTTTTTTTCGGTAGATGGAGCTAACATACATATAGAAACGAGAGAGCAGATACAAACTATAGTAAATCCAGAGTGAATTAGTGTTAGTCATTCACAAAAAGAGAACACAAGAAATTAAGAAACTCTCAATGGGATACTATGAAAGATTTTGTGTAGACTAGATATATAATATTTATTCACTTTATTAGAATATTATATGGTGATAAGGGATAGAAATAAATCATAGGTATTATCAACAGTTACAAAGATTCCGATAATAATATTGGAACATAAGATAACACTTAGCTAAGGATAGCGTTATATTTTCATGGAAGATTACCATGTAAAATATAACGCTGTTTTTATGCAGTGTGTCCAGCGAAGCTGGACCACACTTGCCGGTGTAAGTCCGGTCGCGGTAATCGCCAGTGAGCTGTGTAGCTAAACTCGGTGCGTTGCAGTAATGCAGGGTGCTAAGCGAGTGGATAAAGTAACCTTGATAAAAG
>JAFSCH010000033.1 GCA_017436865.1 Lachnospiraceae bacterium | reverse complement strand
TTACAGTCAAAAGGAAAAACTTCATAAGCCCCTTATCAGTCCTGAAGACCAGCTTATGATATCTAATGTCTCCAACTATATTCAGGATCACTTTAACTGTGACCTTCCTCTCGAGCATCTTGCTAAAATTGCCTGCATGGGTATCTTTGTAATCAGCTTCGTTTCAAGCCTTCGGCGCAGTGTTTCATTAACACAATAATGAAGCCGCCCTCCCTCGTCATACATCTTCTGGGTGGACAGGGTAATTATGTATCCCTCATAATGCTTCAGGACTGTGTTGATTGCCAGTACATCGCCTTCTGATGCTGCCTTAATGATATGGAAAGGCAACAAATTCTTTTCTTCTCTGTTCTTACATCTCTGTTTCATCTGCTTTTCCCTCCATAATCTTCCTTAAAATCTCAAGTGAGCGTGTCCGGTGTTCATGGACTGTGCTGCGGACAAGGTTCATTTCCCTTGCGATGTCCGCATCACTCATCTCCAGAAAATAAGAAAGCAGTATCACATTCCGCTTCCGCTCTGAGAGAGCCTGCAATGCTTCCGCAATCAGGGCATCTTTCACCTCAATGTCATATCCATGCACTGTGAAATGACTGTTTTCCACTCCATACTCATCCATAACAAACAACCGATTCAACTCCCTTTCAGACAGTTCAGAGAACATGGCTTCATGCCGCCTGCGATATTCTATATATCTGTAATAGCTGGCGGCTTCACCTTTGAGCGACATTTGACACAGACGGTCAAACTGATGCCGGATTGTCATTTCATCGTGGAAAGAAGGTTTCTTCATACGAGTTCACCTCCTCCCCCGCTGTGACGTGACAAAGGCATGAGCCTTTCCCCTTCCGCCTATATCTCCCCAATGGGGCATGGCAAATGTTCGGGTGAGCAAAAACTTTTTTGCAAAAGTTTTTGGTATAAAAAAAACGCCTATATAGGCATTGACCCATTAGACGTTTTCTACATTTTATATTTACTTTTCTTGTTTTGCCCCCTTTATGTATCCAACTATCAATAAAATAGCCACTACTAAAGATGCAACTCCCATCGGAATAGCAATCTCTTGTTTGTCCACAATATACAAAATAACATATATAGAAGACAAAAACACTGCTATACCCTTTGTTTTAACTCCATATTTCTTCTTTTCACTTTTATCCAAGACACGATTCCGATTTTCTACTGGAGCTAAAAACAAAATTGTACATAGGCTCATCGCTTGAAACAACAGCCCTATTAGTCCAATATTAGCACTATGCCTAATGCTCACAAGCGATAGAACTACCATAATAAATGATATTACATAGCACCTATTTTGCGTGTCAGCATGATAACCTCCTGCATATCTCCTTAATGCACTAAGGCAAACCCAAAAAATTATTCCTTGAAAGAAAACCCCAAAAACATACCCTAACATCAAAGCAATAAGAGTCGTTATCAATATAACCTTCCCTCTTTCAATACCATACGCTATTATTTGATTGGCTTCTTCTTCCGAAAATTGCTCTAAATCCATAATTTAAAATTTCCTTAATTTTTTTACGGAATCAGGCATTTTAGGTTGATATGTAATACAAGGACACGCAGCATTCGCATCTGCCTTTGCAACATACATCGCAACCTTTTTTACTAAATTCTTGGTCATTTTTGTTTTTTTCATATTTCTTACCTCTCTCATTATATTTTTATATATAATATCATCTTTTTTACTCCAGTACCTCTTATGGCGAAATCCATATATTTAACAGCGAAATTCGTATCATAATCTTGTTTGTGAAATTTACCGTTATCACTTAGCCAAAAAGCAGAAAAAACCATGTGTTCGATATATTTTACCTATTCTAAATATGATAATATATACTTTGCTATCTCCTCTGGCACTTGATAATGTGTTATAAATTCTCCATGAACACTATATTCACCCGGAATTATTTCCTCAATATAATAATTACCGTTGCTTTTATAAAGTATCATGGTATCCATTTCTTTTAATTCTTTTTCATTATCCCTTGATAACATATATCTGACAATTTGGCACTCAACTTCTTCGGGATTTGATGCATTATCTGCATATTCCCACTGATTCAGAGCCAACCCGTTTAGATATTGCGCTATTTCAGAGATATCGTCTATTTCATTAAACAGTGTGCCTTTATCTGCTCCGTAAAACTGTATCTTCTGCTCTTTGGAAGTCCTTAGCAGTTCCGCTTCCGTAAATGATGTGACTCCTTCATAATATCGGGCATTATCGATATCATCTGTTTTTTCAATATCACTTTCAATATCGCTGTTTGACACATAAAAATCAAGTCCCCACCCATCCAGTATGTCATTCGCCGTCATATCCTTATTTAACGCTAAGTCCTCCGGCGCACTAAGAAACTGCCCTGCCTTTTCTGATATTCCGGCTATTGTTTCTGCTTCTTGGTCATAATCCCGTATAATATATTCACCTGTACCGGAAATATATAATTCCAAGATGCTCATATTAACTAACGGTGTTCCATCCTGTAAAAATATAGGTTCATCAATTACCTCATATGATATATAACGATATACCAAGTCGCTGCCTTCAGGCAGTTGTTCCATATAATTCCAAGATTTAATGTCAAGTTGTTTTACGAACCTTTCTATTTCTTTGCTATTGTCAATTATACCAACCACCTCATCAGAAGCTGTAATAATTTCAATAAATTGTTTCTTTTCTTCAACGTTACTGAAATACTCTTTTTGAATACAACCATATATTCCTATGATACTAACCGCAAACAATAAAATAAGTAATAATTTTTTCATAGCTAGTCTCCTTAAACATTTTAATAGGATTGCTGCTCAATAAACCTTTGATATAGTGGGTGCCCTTCAGACAACTCTTCATGACTTCCAATTCCTGTTATTTCACCGTTTTCTAATACAATCAGTTTAGTTGCATTCTTTATCGTAGATAAATTATGTGCTATTATTAGAGTGGTTCTTTCTTTCATTAAAATATCCAATGATTCCTTATCCAAGGTCCACCCGACATCCCATCTTTATCAAAACAGTTTACTCCTTGTAAAGCAGACCCCTTAAATGTATCTTTGATAGCCTTTCCTTCGGACTTTGCAAGCTGTTTCCTTTTATATGGATAACCAAAAATCTGATAATTTAATTCTTTCGGAAGACTAAATTTTACATCTAAAGCAATATCCTTATAAATATCGTTTTCGTTGAAACTTTCTTCAAGGATCAAAAAACTAGTATCATATTCAAGATAAGTATGATTTATGAATTGCAATGGCACCGTAGCCGCCACCACTTTATATTTCTGGTCTTTTACACGGATAGGTGTGAAAAAAATTTCTTCATAATAAGCATTTTTTATATAATTATAGGTACAATGTGCCGCAGTTGCTATAAGTGGATATCTCCCACCTTTTACAATGCTACCACTTGCAATTTGACGCTCTTTAATATTTCTTCCTATTTCAATGATGCCTATAGCATCTAGATATGCTTCTTTATTTATCATTGTTAAGCCCTTTAAAATTTTCTTAATTTTTTAACTACCTTTGGAACAATTGATTAATATGAAATGTAAAAACACATCAACTTGACATCTCTTATCGAAATTTGAATAGTAGCCTTTTCGATTATGCTCTTCATCAAAATCTCTTTTTTCTTTTTTTTGTCTTGCTTAATTTTCGTATATATTACCATATTTCAACAATCATTTTATATTATGGCGAAATTCATATATTTTAGAGCGAAATTCATATATTGAGGTTTTATCAAATAAAATTTTTCATTAGTTAAATATCAAAAAAGCAATGTGATTCGCCGCATCACACTGCTTTCATAAGAATTTTCTCTATTTCATAAATAACGTATATAGCATGATTTTTACATCAAAAATATTATCTATGTCTGAAATTTCCACATTGCCATGATAAGAATTTATTACTCTCTCAACATTCTTTAACCCGATACCATGTTGTTCTACTATCTTTTTTGTTGTCAGATAGTCTTTCCCATTTTTGATTAATCCGCCTTCGTATGTATTCTGGACATTGATAAACAACATTCCTTTTTCAAATTTTATCAAAAGAAATAACTTCTTTTCCTTTGAATGACTGGCAGCCTCTATGGCATTTTCAAGCAGATTCCCTAATATAACATTTAAATCGAATAGCCGAACCTCCATCTCTTTCGGTATATTGATTTTGTATTCCACCTCTTCCAAAACTGCCTGCGCCTTATTTAGCATATAATTTAATATACTATCAACCTCTTTATTCCCACTGTTGGAATACTCACTCTTATTTTCCATAAACATTTGCATATTCTGTATGTAATCTGTAATTTCATTGTTATGATCTCCGTTTCTTTTCGCCATAATAAGTAATTCATTTAAATGGTGTTTCATATCATGACGCAGGGCACTTATTTTTTCCTCTGACTGCATCAACACATCTAATTGATTTGCGTAACTCTCCAGTTTTCTCTCAAATGAAACGTTCTCTTCTAACTTTATATAGATATCCATCAATGCATTGTATAAATAGAATATCAGCATATTTATAAATAATATTCCCGCACTGACTGATACCAATATGATCTGATTGTTAAGGTTATTCATTAATAAAATAAACAATATTACGATACTGATTATGGGTATCAAAATTAATACATTCCAATACGGTGGTGTAAATTCTTTTTCTCTGTTTTTTACAAAAAATCTTTCTATAATAAATTCGCAGATACTTATGAGTAAAACTGTTACATATGCTACTATGGCACTAGGTTTTTCCCCTATTACATAATTAGAAAAAGAATAAACTGATAAGATGTCACATATCATATTAATACCATAGATCAAAATAGCTACCAATATTTTTTTCTTCTGTTCCCCCTCATATAACTGCGTAATAACATAAAGCATAAGTATATTAACTGCAATATTCAAAGGCGGAAAATCAAATACTAAATAAATGCCTGCTGTAACAAAATAGAACAAAAAATAGAAAAAGTTTTCTCTCTTTTTATTTTCCACCAACGCTGGAAAAAATACAGACATAAATTTTTTAATAATAAATGTTCGGAACAAATTTGTACTTAATGCAGTAATAATATCAAACATATTATCTTCCCCATACGTTTCGTGTAATTTTCTCTCTTACTATTTTTCGATATGGATGACTAATATTTAGCAGCGCTCCGTTGTTCATCTTTACCAATTCGTAAGAACATTCCGTAACAAAATCCAAGTTAATCAAATATGATTGATGTATTAAAATAAAATTATGCGGTACTGCCTTTGCAATATTTTTCAGTTTTCCATTGAACTGCCTTTCTTCATTCTTCAAGACAATGTTGATTTTTTTATCCCGACTATAAAAGTAGACTATATCTTTATATGAAACTTTATAATTATATCCCTTTACACAATATTCGAATACTTGTTTTTTTCGTTCATGTAACTTTATGCCACAAATTATTACTTCCATCAATTTTTCTTTTTCTATTGGCTTTATTAAAAAATCAATCGGTTGCACTCTGAACAAGTTCATTGCATAACTGCTTTTTGACGAAATATATACAATGGCTATTTCCAAATTCTCCAATTCATCTCTAATAAATTTTCCTACTTTGATCCCATCTGTACTGATTAATTCAATATCAAGAAAAAGCATATCCAGTCGGATCTTTTTACTAGAAACATCGTCGCATAAACTCTCTCCTGTATACCAAACATAAACTTCAATATCTAACCCGTTTTTCTTACCATAATCATAACACCATTCTTCCAACTGTGCACATGTGCCTTTCTCATCGTCACAAATTCCTATATGAAACACATCATGACCTCCAATAATTTTTGTTTTATATTCTACTGCTTTCTTTTTCATTTTTCAATCTCACTTTTGCTACTTACTTTATATTACATATAATAAATATTTTCAGTATATATTTCAATTACTCAACTTTCCCACTAGTAAAGTTGGAGAATACGCTTAATAATTCAAGCAAAATAATTTAACAAATTGGTGTATTGACATAAAAATAGCACCAAATCTTTGATATAATAAGTTCACCACAAACAACATTACACAAAGGA
>JAFSCH010000032.1 GCA_017436865.1 Lachnospiraceae bacterium | reverse complement strand
TTTTACTTGTTTTTGTGGACATAGCAGAACTATTTTTTATGCATATGTCCAAACAAAGTTTTTTTGCACTAAAAAGAGCAGATTATTGGACATTTTATGATACTTCTCCTTGTATATGTCCAAAACAAAATATAACTTCATTTCAAAGTGTGTGTTTGTTAAGTGCCGCCCCAGCCGACTACCATGCTGCGAATTGAGTAAAGCGTTTTGTGTATTTTGTTAATGGAGCAAGGAGGCAACAAGTCCTGCTTGGAGAACTGTTTGAGCAATGGGCCAAAAGGGCACATGCGAGTTTGCGTGTTAGCAATGAGCCAAACAAGACTGCTTGCAGGCTTACTTGGCGAATGCCACGATAGTGCGCTTGCGCAACTATGCGGAAAGCAAGACGAATCAAACATGCCGAACGCTCCATTTAGGAAATACCAAACAAGCGGGTTTGCATTTGAGGCATATTCATTTGCTATACACAATGCCGAAAAAGGAGTGCTCATAGCCTTGAATATTACTCCACTAAACCTGAATTTAACTACTATGCCACCTATGATTTCGCCATGCGAAACTCCGTAGTAAAATCAGCTGCATATAATCGTGATTTCTCATACTGTCTGTGTGCAATTACATCCCCTACGAGAACAAGCGCCGTTTTCGTAATATTATGCTCTGCTGCTATTTGTGGTAGCGTTTCCACTGTTCCGACATATGCCTCTTCCTCCGGCCAGGTTGCCTTATAAACAAGTGCCGCAGGTGTATCCTTCTCATAGCCTCCTGCTATCAGACGCTTGCTTAATTCTTCGAGCATTCCGGTACTCAGATAAATTGCCATGGAAGCATGATGTGCCGCAAAGCATTCTATGCTTTCCTTTTCCGGCACTGCTGTCCTTCCTGCCATTCTTGTAATTATAAGCGATTGTGACACGTCAGGAAGTGTATACTCAAGATTTAAAGAAGCCGCTGCTCCAAAGCACGCACTGACTCCTGGACAACTCTCATATGCAATTCCATGTTTTTCAAGCTCATCCATCTGTTCTCTCACTGCTCCGTAAACGCTTGGCTCTCCTGTATGCAATCGCACCGTCATTTTTTGCTCCTGCTCTGCCTTACACATCACATCTATAACCTCATCCAAAGTCATCTTTGCACTATTATGGCATTCGCAATCCTTTTTTGCATAATCTAAAAGCTGCGGATTTACCAGTGATCCTGCATAAATTATTACATCCGCCTGTTCCAGTAAACGCATCCCCCGCACGGTAATTAAATCAACTGCGCCTGTTCCTGCGCCAACAAAATAAACCATTCTTCTGCCCCCCTGCTTTTTGCTAATTCTCCAAATTCATTTGCATACATAATGCAATCTATGGAAAGTGCACCCTTAGAACGTTTCTCCAGATAATAACAAATACGCTCCATAGCATATCCCATAACCTCTTCGCACTTTCCTTGTGTCCTTAATATTCTTACTGCTTCTTCGGTCGTCACACAATCCAGTAACTGACAAATACTTTCATTCTCCATATGTGCCCGTGCTGCAAATGCTGCCAAAAGCTCCATACGACAGTCTGCTTCATTAGAATGTGTATTCATGATTCCTCCCGCTACCTTTATCAGCTTTCCGATATGACCTGTCAAAAGCATTTTTTGAAACCCTAGTTCTACTGCCATATCAATGGTATCACCGATATAATTACTACATTTGACACTTCTATCCAAATCATAGCCATATGTTTTTTTCATAAAATCAAGACCATAATTCCCTGGTGAAACTGCCACATAATCATAGCCTTGCGCCTTACGCTGTCTAAGTTCTACCCGAATCGTATCCAAAAGTGCCTGGCTACTCATCGGCTCTACAATTCCGCTTGTTCCTAGAATTGAAATGCCTCCCACAATTCCTAAACGTGGATTAAAAGTCTGCTCTGCAAGCTTTTCACCACCCGGAACATAAATCTCAACCCGCAGCCCCCCTTTATAATCCGTGAGATTACAAACCTCCATTACTTCTTTCTCAATCATTTCTCTGGGAACATGATTGATTGCTGCATTCCCTATTGGTTGGTCTAGTCCCGGCTTTGTTACTCTGCCAACACCAATACCACCATCAATCTGAATTTTAGCTTCCATTACATCCGAAAATGACACCTTTGCATAAATCAACGCTCCCGACGTAATATCCGGGTCATCTCCACCATCCTTTTGTACGGCACAGCTTACCTCACGCTCCTTACGATTAATCTCAAAAAGTTCTGCTGTATAAGGAATTCCTTTTGGTGTTTCTATGGTAATCTTCGTCTTTTTCCCACCTGTCAAAAGCATATATGCTGCTGCCTTTGCCGCTGCTGCCGCACAGCTTCCTGTCGTAAAACCATACCGCATAATTCGCATCCCTTTCCTCATTTGCAAATTTGTACAACGTACAAATTTGTTAATTGAAAAATCTTCCATATATGGATTTTTCAATTTTACCTCATAATCTCATACAAAAGTGCATTACAAATTGCTGCCGCTATATTACTGCCGCCCTTTCTTCCACGATTTACAATATAAGGAATCTCCGTTTCCAATATCAGCTCCTTTGCTGCCTCAACGTTCACAAAACCAACCGGTACCCCAATAATAAATGCCGGACGCCAATCGCTTGTCTGTATCATTTCATATAACTGAATCAGTGCAGTCGGTGCATTTCCAACCACAAAAATAACGGGCTTTTGAATGCCTTTTGCCTTTTCCATACTGACCGTGGCACGAGTTACCTTACGCTCTTTGGCGATCTGTGCCACATCTTCATCTGCCATAAAGCAATGTGCCTGCCCACCCAATCTTGCCAATATCTTCTTATTAATTCCTGCTAATGCCATATTCGTATCTGTTACAATATCTGCTCCCTGACGCAAAAGCTCCTTTGCAATAGTTACTGCATTCTCGGAATACATTAAGGTATCTGCATACTCAAAATCCGCACTGGTATGTATCACTCGCTTCGTTACCATTTCCTCTTCCTTTGGTAACACAATATTTCGTTGCTGTAGCTCTTCCGAAATAATAGCAAAGCTCCTTTTTTCGATTTCTTCCGGCAATACAAATTCTATTGTTTTCATATCTCTCCTATCCTAGTTAATAGCTGTTGATTTTCTTCTCTTGTTTTAATCGCAATTCGATAATATCCCTTTGATAATCCACGAAAATTACTACAATCGCGAATTAGAATACCTTTTTCCAAAAGTCTCTCATACAATGGAGCTTCAGTATAAACCATAAGGAAATTTGCCGCATACGGATATACCTGCAATCCCATGCGTTCCAGCTCCTGTGCCAAAAAGCATCCCTCTGCTTCTACATACTCTCGAGTCTGATTGATAAAGTCCTTTTCTCTTGCACAAGCAATTCCTGCCTTCTGTGCAAAAGTGGAAAGGTTCCACTCTGGCAATTGCCTTTCTATGCGTTTCAAAAGTTTTTCATCACCATTGATTAAGTAACCAATTCTCACACCCGGAATCGAAAAAATCTTCGTAAATGCACGTACCCATATTACATTCGGAAATTCCACATACCTTGTCAGTAATGATGCCTCTTGTCCACAAAAATCAGCAAAACATTCATCTAAAATCACATAAATGCCTTGTTTTCGGCAATGTAAAAACAGCCTCTCCATCCATTCCTCCGGAACAATACCACCAATCGGATTGTTTGGATTGGCAAGAAACAATACATCAACGCTTTCATCAAGATTTTGAAAAAGCTCTTCCTCCATACCAAATACTTCTTCATCAGAGTCTAAATGCTGCATTTCATAATAACAAATTTCACTCTCACAAGCCTTTGCTGCATGTTCATATCCATAAAAGGACGGAATTGGAATCACTGTCTTCTTAGGCTTTAATGTATGTACAATTGCCATAAAAAGCTCTGAAGCTCCATTTCCACACAGAATATGCTCCGGTAATACTTGATGTAACTTCCCTACCTCAATCTTTAATTCCTGTTGTCTGATATCCGGATATTGATTGCAGACTTCTATCGCTTCTAATAATGCTTGCTTTACACCTTCCGGCATACCAAGAGGATTTACATTCACAGAAAAATCCAAAGTCACCGAATTTCGATAAATATCACCGCCATGTACCATATTCATTTCTGTCATCTCCTCTTTCCGCTTGCAAATAAACACCTTACATATCACTATCTACATAATGTCCATCCTAAATATAATAGAAAAATACACACACCTTCACAAAAACATGCGGTTGCATACATCAACCTGTTTATCCGTCTAATATCCTCATATACAACCTTTCGTGTCTCGTCACCAATATATGGTTTTTCTACTATTTTCCCAAAATAACTCGCATTTCCCGCAAGCTGTATACCAAGTGCTCCTGCACAAACTGATTCCGTTTGTGCTGAATTGGGACTGGCATGTTTCCTGTTATCACGCTTGTAAATGCGATATGCCTGTTTTCCGCTAAAATCCTTTCCCATTACAAAAGATACTCCAATCATCAAATAAGCACTGATCCTTGCCGGAATATAATTCATTACATCATCCAGCTTTGCCGCAACTCTCCCAAAATGTAAATATCGCTGATTCTTATAGCCAACCATAGAATCCATCGTATTTACTGCTTTATAGAAAAATCCCAGAACCGGTCCCCCTAATGCTGTATATAGCATAGGTGCAATTACACCATCTGAGGTATTTTCAGCTACCGTTTCAATAGTCGCCTTTGCCACTCCTGTTTCATCTAACACAGAGGTATCACGTCCTACAATCATAGATACCGCTTTTCTTGATGCCTCTAAATCCTGCTTTTTCAAACAGTCATACACCTTCATGCTCTCTGCTTTCAGACATTTTGCTGCCAGTATCTGATATGTCATGACTGCCTCTACTACTACTCCTGCATACTCATGTATGCCATATGCACAAGCAAGAAGCAGCGCAGTTCCGATAACCGTGATAAGTAGCACAAGCATAACCAGCCATTTTCCATTCTTTAATTCTTTTTCCGTATCTCGTCTGTCTTCCGCAATCTCTTCTGTTTTCTTACCAAGCAAACGTCCCTCTAACCAGCTAATCAGATTCCCGATTGCCTGAATCGGATGTGGTAACCAATATGGGTCACCAAAAAGCATATCTAAAATAAATCCTACAATAAATGCAATAATGTGATACTCCATGTTTTTCCTCTCTCTAATGTCAGACTGCACACAAAGCCTTCCCCATTTTTAACCTGATAATCAAAGTATTCACCGCCACAAATACTGCTTAATAAAGCCATAATAGTTCCTCCATGAACAACTGCTGCAACATTCTCTATCTTTCTATCCGCCATTTCTTCATACAGGCTCTGTATGAACTTGTCCATTCCCTGCATGCACCGCCTAATAAACATCTCTCTACTCTCTCCATTCGGAAACGGCATAGTTCCATTACTGTCTATCCAAGCCTGATAGCGTTCATCATGCTGCAATTCCGTATAATTTTTCCCTTCAAAGTCTCCAAAATCCATTTCCGTCCATTCCGGAATCTCTCTTGTTGTTACCGTAGCATAGAGAAGCTGTGCTGTTTCTTTACATCGTTTCATCGGACTGATAAAAACCATATCAGCCTTTGGATATTTCCCCTGTTTTTCATATTGTAGTAGATTTTCCTTTCCTTCTATGGAAAGTGTTTCATCCGTTCTTCCTAAGTAGCGGTGCTCCTTATTGGCAGCTGTTTCTCCATGACGAATCAGGATAAGCTTTATTTGATTTTCTGTCCGATTCCACATATCACTCTCTCCACACTCTCTGCCTTCTTGGCAAGTTCAATCAAACATCTCCCTAACCGTTCCCGATATTCACGCTCGAACGGTTCCATTGGTACAATTCCATTTCCTACTTCATCACTTATGATGATACAATTGGGATTTTTTTTCAGAAATTCCTCTAGCATAGGTTCTGGGTTCCTGCCCTTTTCCAAGCAACCTTTCACCCACTTATGAAAATGATTTATAATAACGTTTTTTTGTGACATTGTTGTCATTTCCATTGTTCCATCTAGAACAACAGCCTCCTGTATACCATACCGTTCCATCACATAAGAAAATTTCCCCTGTGCATAGCCTCCTATTACTAATCTCATCGCATTACTCCTACTTTTGCTATTTCTTCCACATACAAACACTGTCTAAGCGTTATATTCCAAGAACCTGTAACCCTGCAACTGCAACCATCATACAGCCCTCACAAAGAACGACAAAATATCCTGCAGTATCTCCGGTAATCCCACCTAATTCCTTTTTGGTTCGGAAATAATAATACCAAAAAGCAACAACCGCTGTCCCGCCGACAAACACACCATATACGCATGATTGATATAACATAAATGCCATGCAGGCAATTCCCTGTAATAACAGAGCCACAATCACTATTCTTTTTTGCGAACCGCTCGCAAACCAAAACAGCATTCCTTCCTTTTTGGCTGTCGGAAACATTACTACTGCAAGACCACTCAACACTCTTGTCAAAAAGAAACCTGCTCCTACCACTACCAAAGCCCTTATATCTTCAATCTCCGAAAATGCTCCTATGTATATCAGTGCATATAATCCCAGCATGATTACGGAAAATGCCCCTATATGAGAATCCTTTAATATTTCCAGTTTACGCTCTCGTTGCTGATAGGAATGAAAGGCATCCATCGTATCCATAAAGCCATCTACATGAAAACCACCTGTAACCATTAGAGGAATGGCAGCTCCTATGCACGAATAGCATAATGTCCCTATTTCCCAGTTATGAGATATCATGCCCCAACCATATAGTAATGCACCTATCACAGCCCCTATCCACGGAAAAAAGCAAAGGACATATCTCATATCCTCTTCCTCCCATGTAAACTGTGGCATCGGAATAGCTGAATATAGTGAAAAGGCAATCACTAATGCTTTTAATACTTTCATGTATCTCATCCTTTCATAATAAGCGGAATACCAACTACTACCTCAATAACCTTATCTGCTCTCTTCGCAAGCAGCTCATTGATTCTTCCCATTGCTGCCAGATATTCCATCGTTGTATCATCGTAAGAAATCCCATCCTCAAATACATTGTTGGTAACAATCACCAACTCCGTCACATTCTCTTGCAATGTATGAATTTCTCTTATGATTTTTTCCACAACCTCGTTCTTTTTCTTTGAAGCTTCTCCACCAAACATCTCATTTGCTACCAGATTCGACATACATTCAAGCAATACCACTTTTTCTCCGTACTCCATCTGCCTTACTGCCATGTCTATATCTACAGGCTGTTCTATGGTAAGAAAACCTTTTCCCTGTCGCAAATTTCTATGACGATTTATTTTCTTCTGTCCTTCCTCATCATAGACCTGCATGGTTGCCAAATAATATTTTTGTTTTCCTTCAGAAACGGACATGATATAGTTCTCTGCATACTCCGACTTTCCACTACCGCTTCCACCTATGATTATTGTTATCATCTCATTCTACTCTTTTATACTGTTCTACTTCGATTTCTTCAAAGGTACTACTCTCCTGATAAACCGCCATTGCCATATCCAATAACGAAAACATCATTACTGCGCCTGTCCCCTCACCTAGCGCAAGCCCTGCATAGATTACCGGCTTTAAATCAAGGGCCTTGGTGAGCCTATGAATCGCCGGCTCTTTTCCCATATGCGAAGGAACCAGATAATCCTTTACTCCGGGCAACAGCTTCTCCGCAACCAAGGCTGCAATTAGACTAATCACTCCATCTAATACAATCGGAACATGATACATGGCACCACCGATACAAACACCCACAAGCCCTGCTATATCAAGTCCTCCAACAGTACTCAGAATCCTTAGCGTATCTGCTCCTCGTAACTGATACTTCTCAATCGCTTCTCTTATTACCTGTCGTTTCTTGGTAAGCCCACTGTCACTTAAGCCTGCACCTCGTCCAGTCAACTCTGCCACCTCGCAGTCAAGTATGGCTGTCGCAATGGCACTGCTTGTCGTTGTATTTCCAATTCCCATTTCTCCGGTTGCAAGAAGTTGGTAGCCTTTCTCCTTGCAAGCTGCTACAACCTCTATTCCTGTAAAGATTGCTTGAATGGTTTCTTCTTCCGTCATTGCAGGTTCTTTTCTGAAATTTGCTGTTCCATAACGAATCTTTCTTTGTACCATTCCGTCTATTAGGTCTTTTTGATTGATTCCTATATCAACCGGAATCGTATCAACACCCAATACTGCTGCCATTTTTCCAACCGAAGACTGTCTGCGTACCATATTCCTTGCTACTGCAGTCGTTACCTCCTGTCCTGATTGGCTGACTCCTTCTTCCACAATGCCATTGTCCGCACACATGATAATTACTGCTTTTTTCGTAATATCAAGCTTCGTTGTTCCGGTAATTGCGCCTATCTGTGCAAACAACCTCTCAAACTCTCCCATACTATCAAGCGGCTTTGCAATGCTATCCCACTTTTTCTGTACTTTCTCATACCATTCTTCCGATGGCTTTTCTATTCTAATGGAGTACAATTCCTCTCTCGTATATTTATTCCATCTGCGCTTCTCGAAGCATTCCATAGATTTCCTCCATATTCAAATACTCACGCAAGGTATCTGCAAGCTTATCATACTGTGACTCTTTGAAGCTCTGATAATCCATATGAGTCAACGTTTCCATACTGATTCCTTTTTTCCTTGCAAGTGCCTCAACCATAACCGAAGCAATATTTCCACAGTCAAACAGACCATGGACATAAGAACCGTATATATTTTCTCTTTCTCCATTTACGACTGCCTTTTCACCTATCATCTCTGAAAAGCCTTCCGCATACTGTGTCCTTCCCATGTGAATCTCATAGCCTGTATAGCTCCTGCCTGACAGCTCTGCAAAAATGCCCGGTATCGTATTGATCACACCATGAACCTGACCTCTCATTTTCTCTTTTTCCAAGGATGTCTCTATTGGCAGCAGTTCCATTCCTCGAATGTTTCCTCCCTCTTCCACAGAATCCCTGTCTAAAATCTGATTTCCAAGCATCTGATAACCACCACAGATTCCAAACACCGGTATTCCCTCCGACAGTTTTTTTACTGCGGATTCCAACCCGTTCTGTCTCATCCACTTCAAATCCCCCATGGTATTTTTACTACCCGGAAGGAATACCATGTCCGGGTGATGAAGCTCCTGCACCGATGTCACATATCTTACAGATACGCCTTCTATCTGCTCAAACACATGAAAATCTGTAAAATTAGAAATTCTAGGATAGCGAATCACCACAAGGTCAATGCTCCTCTCTTCTTTATGCGAAAAACGTTCAGTCAAACTATCCTCATCCTCAAGCGACAGCTCCATATAAGGAATTACACCAGTAACCGGAATACCACCCTTTTTCTCCAGCATTTCAATTCCCGGATCAAGAATTGACTTGTCACCCCGAAACTTGTTAATAACTAAGCCCTTTACTCTTGCAAGCTCCTCTTCCTCTAACAACATTAACGTTCCTAAAAGCTGTGCAAACACACCACCTCTGTCAATATCTCCCACTAACAGAACTGGTGCATCCACAAGCCTTGCCATTCCCATATTTACAATGTCATTTTCCTTCAGATTAATCTCCGCAGGACTTCCTGCTCCCTCAATGACAATAATATCTACAACCTCTTCCAGCTTACGAAACGCCTTCTTAATGTCAGGAATCAGCTGTTTCTTATAAGCAAAATAGTCTCTTGCTTTCATATTTCCAAGTACTTCGCCATTGACAATAACCTGAGAGCCTACATGATTGGTTGGTTTCAACAAAATGGGATTCATACATACCAAAGGCTTGATACCTGCGGCCTCTGCCTGCATCACCTGCGCTCTTCCCATCTCAAGCCCTTCCTCAGTGATAAAGGAATTCAACGCCATATTTTGGGATTTAAACGGTGCCACACGATAACCATCCTGCTTAAATATCCTGCAAATCCCTGCCACCAAAAGGCTCTTACCTGCATTTGACATAGTTCCCTGCACCATAATAACCTTTGCCATTTCTATTTCATCCTTCCTCTACTTGACTCCATTCTATCTTTCTTTTTTTCACCAGAAACAAAATCTATCTTCATTCCTCTCTGTCTTGCATAACTCAACAATTCAGAATTTGCCATATCTAACGTTCCAAAACTTTGTCTGCAACAGATCACTCTTGTACAGGAATCCAATACTTTCTTGGCCCTTATTACCAATTCTTCCGTCATTGGTTCAAAGCCTTCTGCATGAATTACCTCCGTAGCAAGTGCCTTGGCCACCGGATAATCTACATCATTTTCAAATAAAATACCTGATATAAATGCAATTCCTTCTCGTTGTAAACTTCGATACACATTTCTACCTGTACCGCCTCCTGCTATGACAAATACCTTTGCCTCTTCTTTTGGTGCTTCCAGCTCCATGCTTCCATTTTCTTCGTCAAAGCTTCCCGATGCTATGGAAAATAAATCCGCAATATAACCAGGTACAAAGATTTCCTCCGGTCTTCCAAAGCGATCCACATACTCTCCACGAATGCAAAGTATCTTATCCGAAACTCTTGCTGCCAGTTCCAGTTCATGTAGTGACATGATTACCGTCAATCCCTTTTTTCTCTGCATTTCCTGTAAAATAGATAAAAATTCCAATTTATACTTTACATCCAGATAAGATGTCGGCTCATCAAGAATAATAATCTCCGGCTCCTGACATATAGCTCTTGCAAGCATAACTCGCTGTCTTTGTCCATCACTGATCTCACAAAAATCCTTGTCCTTGATTTCTGTCACATGCACTAACTCCATCGCTTCTTTGATGATGGCATAATCTTTTTTAGACAATAATCCAAAATGCCCTGTGTAAGGATATCTTCCGGTCGCTACCACATCCTCACAGGTCATCATTTCTGTTTTCATTTTATCCGTCAAAACAACCGCCATCTTCTGCGACAATTTTGTACCCGACATTTGTGTCAAATCTTCTTTATTCAGATATACTACACCACTTATGAGTTCAAGCTGCCTTGCTATACTTTTCAAAACAGTGGATTTCCCTGCACCGTTTGGTCCTATCAGAGTTAAGATTTCTCCCTTTTCCAAACCAATCTCAATATCCTTAATCAAAGGACGCTTATGATACCCAACGCACATCTGTCCAGTTGAAAAATAATAATCCATTACATCGTCCTTTCTTTTCTATGCTTTATCATAATCCACAAAACAACCGGTGCTCCAAACACTGCTGTTACGGTACTAATACTTAATTCCGTAGGTGCTAACAAATTTCTTGCCAGCAAATCACAAAACAGACAGAATACACTTCCTCCAAGAAAGCATGCAGGTATCATAAGAATCGGTTTTGTTGTCTTCATCAGACTTTTTACCAAATGTGGTGCTGCAACTCCCACAAAAGAAATCGGTCCTGCATAAGCAACAATGCAGGCAGACAGAATACTGGACAATACTACTAGCCAAACACGCAGTCTTGCAATATTCACTCCCATATTCTGAGCATAGGCTTCTCCTAACTGATACGCACTTAACGGTTTTGACAACAGAAAAACAGCACCAAAGGTCACTGCCGTAATTACCGACATAACCATTACCTGTTCCCACGTCATTCCAGAAAAGCTTCCTCTTGACCAGTTATGAAGATTGACAATATCCGCTTCATTGGCAAAGGTTACTACTAGCTCCGTTATTGCTGAACAAATGTATCCAATCATAACACCACTGACAACCAGCATAGACATGCTATTTACCTTGCGTGAAATAAGAAGCACAAATCCCATGGATAACATAGCTCCGAAAAAAGCTGCAATAATCATTGTTAATGAGGTGACCTTTATTGTTCTTCCCATCATAAACACCATGACAAGTGCTACAATCATTTTAGCTCCCGAAGAGATACCTAGAACAAATGGGCCAGCAATCGGATTATGGAAAAATGTTTGTAACAGATATCCGGCAAGTGCCAATGCCCCCCCAAGAATCATCGCTGCAAGTGCCCTTGGTAGCCGAATCTCCCATAAAATGGTAGCTACTGTTTTGCTAATCTCTTTTCCCGTAACTGCTTTTCCTATATCAGACAGAGAAATCTTTACACTACCAATGCAAACATTAAGTATACAAAATACGACTACTCCTATTATCAATAGCATAAATACTAAAATGCATCTCATCTTTCTGCTTCCCTGCATATATATCCTTTCTCCTTTTATTCTAAACGGAAAAGATATTGCATTTCCGCTTCTTCTTCCTGGAGCATCGTGTGAATATCATCAATCAGATATCCAATTGACATAGACTGCTGATACATATCATTAGTAGTACACCAGACATTCCCCTCCTGCACCGCCTTAAAATCCTCCAAAACCGCACATTTATCAAGAAGTTCGTCTATGGTCGCCACGCCACCATCAATAGAACTGTTATAAATTAGAAAATCAGCATCCTTTGCTCCACTATAAAACTCTTCAATCTGCATATTCATTGTTGAACGCTTTGATTCTGGATTACCCAGATTCTCAAAAATATAACTGCCACCTGCAAGCTCGATCATTTTAGGCACATAATCTGAAGATTGTCGTACCTGCACCAAACCATTGGATGTGATAAAAAAGAAAGCAACCGTTTTATCTGTCTTCTCATCCGTAGCCACCTTTTCCAAAATAGCTACCTGCTTTTGAAATACCTGCTCTGCTTCTGCTTCCTTTCCAAGTAATGCTCCAAAGAACTTAATCCATTCCACTCTTCCAAGAGGATGTGATTCATAGCTGGAATACTCTATCATAACCGGTATTCCAAAGTCTTCCAGCTTCTCAATTACCTCCGGTGAATGGGAAATCATCATATTTTCAATTGCAAGAGTACAATTTCCAGACACCATCAATTCATAATCCGGCTTGTTATATTTCCCGGCATAGACCATATCTCCTCTTGCCATTGCTTCCTTGGCTTCTTCCACATACCAATTTTCTTCCTTCTGTCCAGAAAAGGTTATGGTATCTAGCCCGTCTAACTCACAAAACATATCCATAACCGAAGACGCTACCAGATAAAGGTCCTTGATAGGACGTTGCAATACAGCGACATCCTCTTCTAAGCCTTCCGGCACATTCTTTCCCTCTGGTACAATCAGAAACTTTCTATTATCCATTGTTGTCGTAAGGAGTGTATAACCGCCTGTGTAATAATCCACCTTAAAATTCTCCGCATAATCCAACTCCATACTACTTTCATATTCAAATTCCGCTGTTTCTTCTGTACTTTCTTCCTCTCTTCTTTCCATTTTCACAGCTTCTATTGCAGTAGTGGATTCCATCTCTATTCCTGCAACAGGCTCAGAATCGGAAGAAGGACTGCCGCAGCTACAAAGCCCAAGCAGTCCTATTAATAACAAGAAACCTATGTTTGTCATCCTTTTTCTTCCTACCATACCTAATACCTCTTATTTTTACGGTTCATTTTATTCTACCGTTTCCATAGTATTAGAATGGAATGTGATTGCATACTCAATTTCATGTGGTTTGCTCATTGCTACGGTATCTCCGATTACGTCCATCGCTTCATCAAACACTACTACTGGAATTTCAAATACGGAATCCCCTTCTGTATTAACTGGTAAATACTTTTCTCCACCTACCAGCATATAATCATAATTAGGACTGTTCCACTGAACCGTTGCCATTACCTTATCACCCTTTACAGTAATGGTTGCCGGTGAAAGAATCTGCGCTTTTCCACTTCCACCTTCAAAGGTAATGTCAATGGTATATGTACCATCTGCTACTGCAACCTTTTCTGTAGTTGCTCCTTCTTCTGTTTCGGTAGCTTCTGTCTGAATGCTGGAAGAAAGGAAGGTCAACTGACGGTCATACCACTCTTCCTTCTTCTTACTAAATGCTGCACAGTCGATCGGCTGGTCTAGTGCTACTACCGGAATCGTATAAGTATACGCACCATTTTCATCCTCTACAAAAGCAATACAATCTACCTCTGTTGCGTTTGTTGCCTGCTCACCGGTTCCCATATAAAGCTTGGTATATCCGGTTCCACCTAACGTAATCACTGCTGTCATGCTTCCATCTGCAACCGTAAGCTCTGCCTTTTCAATATTAAACATAGAAGAGCTTGATTCTACCTGAATCGCATAGGTTCCATTTGTCAACTCTCCTGCAAAAGTCTGCGCCTCTTCTTCCACACATGTAAAAGCCACACCTGCATTTAATGCATCCTGTAAATGTGCTACATAGATATCCTGAATTGCCGGAAGCTGTCCAAGTCCTTCCAATACGCAAGTAACCTCATAGCCTTCCCGTGTCAGAATACTCTTCCATGAATCCGCCTCATCACTCGCCATATCATTATTTGCATGGTCTCCTGCAACTACCATTAACGGTAACAAAGTAACCTTCTTGTAGGTTCCCTTTGCTTTTAAAGCTGCAACCACATCATCTAAAGATGGTGCTGCTTCTACGGTACCTATATAATAGTTCTCATAACCACCTGATGTCAGCTTATCCTGGAGTTTCGCATATACAGCATTAGAATCTGCTTCTGTTCCATGTCCCATAAAACAGATAGCTGTCTCACCATCATCATAAGAAGCTGCCTTCTCTGTAATTGCTTTTATTACTGCATCAAAATCTCCATCACCGCTTAACAATGGCTCAGCAAGTATAATCTTATCAAATTTATCTACATAAGCAGTTAATTCCTTTGCAAGATCATGGTATTCAAAACCATTCATCAAATGAGTTGGCTGTACGATTAATTCCTTTATACCATCTGCAACTGCTCTGTCTAATGCCTCTGTTACATTGTCGATTGCTAATGCATCACGTTCCTTTAATACATCAATAATAATCTGGCTTGTAAAAGATCTGCGTACTTCATATTCCGGAAATGCCTTTGCAATCGCTTCTTCAATTGCACCAATTGTAATATCACGACTGTCATTAAAGCTTGTTCCGAAGCTTACTGTTAAAATAGCTTTCTCTGCTGCTGTTTCCTCTGCAGTATTTTCTTCTACTACTGTCTCATTTACTGTTGTCTCTTCCACAACACTATTTGCTGTTTCTGCTACTGTCTCCTGCTTGCTTCCACAGCCACCTAAGCAACCTACACCTAATACTACTGCAAGCAATACGGCTAATTGTTTTTTCATACTTTCCTCGTTTCTGCTGTCTCCAGCGCTTTGTATATCCCATCAAATATGCAACTGTCTACAGAAACGTAAAAATAGTGCGTGCCAGCGCACGCACCTTGGCAAGAATTTCTTACGAAATTCTTGTTTAATGCACACTACGCTACAGCAATTTCCTATTCCATAAAAAAGGGGTTGCTCAGCAGCAAACACTAGCAAGAATTTCTGCCGAAATTCTTGTTTAACGCCTACTACATTTCGAGCACTTTCCTAACGAGAATAAAAAAACCCTTTCCTATAACAGGTAAAGGGTTTGCACGCAAAAGAAAACCATAGAAAGAATGTTTTTCTACAATTCATGTACAACCAATTACTCGTGGCTTGAAACTTCCGTTTCTGTACAACAGTCAGGCAGGTCTCCCGGCTTATAGTTCATCGCACCCGCTATCTTCCCAGTTTCCCAGTGATATATCAGCGTTAGCTCCCTAATTACGGTGACGAGTTCGTACAGGATTTGCACCTGTTTCCCTTTTCACCGGAACCAATCTGTATTCAGATTGGTTCCGACACCTGATGTTACATATTCAATTTCGAGTCATTCTAACATACTTCAAATATGATTTCAACATTTTTCCGCCTTTTCTCTTACAATTTTTGCTGCCTCTACCAGATTCTTAAGGCTAGCCTCTGTTTCCTCGATCCCTCTTGTCTTAAGACCACAGTCCGGATTAACCCAGAGCTTATCCTTATCGATTTTGGTAAGTAGCTTTTTCAAAACCTCTTCCAACTCTTCCACAGATGGGACTCTAGGAGAATGAATATCATAAATTCCAGGTCCTACCTCTGTTTCAAATTCTGAATCTTTAATCGCATCTAAAATAGTTAATTTTGAACGAGAAGCTTCAAACGAAATGACATCTGCATCCATGTTGTCAATGTCTCTAATAATCTCCTCAAATTCACTATAGCACATATGGGTATGAATCTGCGTTTCTGGTCTTACTCCACTATGACATAAACGGAATGCCGGAATTGCCCAATCAAGATAGCCACTATACCAGTCACTCTTACGGATTGGCATCTTTTCTTTCAAAGCAGCTTCATCAATTTGAATGATATTAATTCCTGCTTCTTCAAGGTCAAGCACCTCTTCACGAATAGCAATGCCAATCTGATAAGCCATTTCCTTTAATGATATATCTTCTCTTGGGAAAGACCAGTTTAAAATAGTAACCGGACCTGTTAACATTCCCTTTACCGGTTTATCTGTAAGACTTTGCGCATATGATGAATACTCTACCGTAATCGGTCTAATTCTCTTCACATCACCAAAAATAATTGGTGGTTTTACACATCGTGTTCCATAGGATTGAACCCATGCTTTCTCTGTAAAAATGTAACCTGCAAGATTTTCACCAAAGAATTCCACCATATCATTACGTTCATATTCACCATGAACCAATACATCAATCCCCAACTCTTCCTGCTTCCTGATGCAGTCATGAATTAACTCAAAGACCTTCTTATCATAAGCTACTTTATCAATTTCTCCCTTACGATAACTACTTCTATTCTTTTTTACTTCTTGCGTCTGCGGGAATGAACCAATCGTGGTCGTAGGAAACAGTGGTAAATGATATACCTTTTTCTGAAGTTCTTGACGTTCTGCACGTTTTGGTAATCTTGTAAAATCCTTTTCCTCTAATAAAGCTGTTTTTTTCTGTACTTCTTTATCTTGATACTTTCTTTCACTTTCACAAATCTGCTGATTATCTAAATACACTTGTTCCTTAGTATAATCACTACTTTCTGCAAGATAACAAAGTTCCTTCATTTCTGCAAGCTTCTCTACTGCAAAAGCAAAATGCTGTTTTACTTCTTGCTCTAATTTTGTTTCACTATCCAGTGTATAAGGTACATGCAATAAAGAGCATGATGTTGATAATACAATTTGTTCTGCATACTCTTGTAATTCTTTTTTTATTTCCAGCACATTCTTATAGTTACATTTCCATATATTTTTACCATTCAAAAGCCCTGCAAAAAGAATTTTATCCTTTGGGAATCCATTCTGTTTTACTAACTCCAGATTCTTCTTTCCTTCAAGGAAATCCAAACCTATTCCATCAAAAGCAATCCCTATAATATTGGAATAGCAATCTCTAACATCACCAAAATAAGTCTGCAGCAATATCTTACAATTCCCTTTTCTCTTCAGCAGTCTCTGGTATATCTGCTCGAATAATTCAATATCTTCTCCTGTTAAATCCGTAACGAGTATCGGCTCATCAAACTGTACCCATTTTACACCAAGCTTATGGAATCCTTCTAATAACTGACTATAAGCATTTATCATGTCCTCTGCAAAATCTTTTGCTTTTTTCGTCCCCTGATATTTTGCAAGCTTCAAGAATGTAAAGGGTCCAATAATAACCGGCTTTGTTTCTAATCCAAGTTCTTTTGCTTCCTGATACAGCACAAACGGCTTATCTCCTACAAGCTCTATTTTCATGTCATCAGAGATTTCCGGCACCATATAATGATAATTGGTATTAAACCACTTCTTCATTGCCAGCGCCTTTACATCCCCCTCAGCTCCCTGATAACCTCTTGCCATTGCAAAATAGGTATCTAACTCATTCAACTTCAAGGCCCTATAGCATTCTGGTACAACATTCAATAGCACCGCTGTATCAAGTATTCCATCATAATAGGAAAAGTCATTAGATGAAATATAGGTAATCCCTTGTTCCTTTTGGTATATAAAATGTTCTTTTCTTAATTCTATTGCGATTTTTTCTAATTCCTGTTTATTTATTTCTCCACGAAAATACTTTTCAGACGCAAATTTTAATTCCCTTTGTTTTCCCACTCTCGGAAAACCAATAACTGCACTAACCATATCTTTCTCCTCCAATGTATGTTATGTCCTCTCGAAATCTTTTTACTATATGTCTTTCAGGCTATATTTACCTTGAACTGCTTCTGATTTCTCGTCGTACACACCGTGTACGCACTGCGAAATCATCATTGTTCAATAAAAATATATTTCTGAAATTCAAATATAAAAGATTCCGAGAGTACATTGTTTTTCACGTAGCCTAGTATAATTTGTTTTCTCTATAATGAAAAATACATAAAAATAGAGGTTTGAAATAGTTTTAAACTATTTCAAACCTCTATACTTTACTAAATATGTTTCCGTAAAGCTTCCATATACGTAATTCCATACCGACTTAGTTGCATATTCTTTTGCGTTATTGTACCAATTCTCATATATTCATCCACAAGCAAAGGTCTTGCAATGATATTTTCTCCATTCAATTCCTCACTAATCACTCCTGTACTAACCGTATAACCATTCAATCCAATCACCAAGTTAAACAACGTCGCCCTATCTCGTACTTTCACATTTTTCTTATGATCCAATGTACTTAAAATCTCTTCTGCAAAATAGAACGAATTGTATTCTCCTTGCTCAAAAGACAAATATGGATATTCTTCTAACTCCTCTAACGCTATCGCCGTTCTATCTGCTAACGGATGCTTGGAACTAATAAAAACATGTGGCTTTGCCATAAAAAGTTCTTCGAATTTCAAATTATTCTGCTTAATTAATTTTAAGATAATCTCCTCATTTTTAGAAGATACATATAAGATTCCAATCTCACTTTTTAACCTGCTCACATCTTCAATAATTTCATATGTCTGCGTTTCTCTCAATGTAAAATCATATTGATTGGCATCAAATTCCTGTATTACATCTACAAACGCATTTACCGCAAATGAATAGTGTTGGCAAGATACCGAAAATCGTGGCCTTTGCGCTTTCACATTAAGATATTTTTCTTCCATAAGCCCAACCTGCTCTAAGACCTGCCTTGCATAAGCGAGAAATTCGTCCCCTTCATTAGAAATCACAACTCCTTTATTTGTTCTGTTAAAAATCGTAATTTGCATTTCTTTTTCCAATTCGCGAATGGCATTGGTCAGACTTGGTTGCGAAATAAACAATCGCTTCGCTGCTTCTGTAATATTACCACTCTCTGCTACTGTTACTATGTATTTCAATTGCTGTAATGTCATATTCGGCTTAATCCTTCTTTCTGCAGTCACTTGTTTCATCTGTCAGAATAATATAATAATATATCACTTTTAATAAGGAAATGCACTCTATGGCAAGTCAAAAATTTGAAAACATTCTAAATCTCGCTCTAACTGCTACCAGCGAAGAAAAAGAAAAATCCCAGGAACTTGCTGTCGGTTTTTCACCCGAAGCAAGAACCTGGGAGCTTATTGTTAAATATCATGGTGCTTTAGAAAGACTAGAATCTGCCGTCATTCACATCGAACCATTAATCTTTGGTTACGCCATTGTTACCATCCGCGAGGACTTTATCGATGCCTTTGCCGAACTCGACGAAGTGGAATATGTTGAAAAGCCAAAAAGTCTCTTTTTCCAATAGCGCACTTTATACTAATTAGCGATATACAACAGAGTTCCATCTTAACTCGTTCTTAAGAGTTCTGATATCTGTATTCTTATCAATAACTACTGCTTCAATGCCCATAGCATCAGCCCAATCAACCATCTGTTCCACCGTAAGGTCATAAGAGAATGCTGTATGATGCGCACCACCTGCAAGAATCCATGCCTCTGCACCAACGGTAAGATTTGGCTGTGGTGTCCAGAATGCAGTAGCTACCGGAAGCTGCTTTAATCCACCTAACATGCCAAAGTGTGTAACAATTGCATGATAGTCGCGCTCTTCTAAAAACTTCTCCATACCAATTTCGATAGCAGCCTGTACTTCAACGTGCTTTCTAAACTCTGCTGCGTCACGTCCTTCTAAAAGAATGTCATACTTGCTATAGTATTCATCTGTTAATGCCTTGATCTCTCCAGAAGAAACAGCATCTACATACTCTACTAAATCATTTACATTGTAATGGTCGATTTCCCAGCCAAACTTAATCTGAGCTTCTACCTTATCGCCTTCTGTTACCGCTACGTTGTTCATATTGTCACCAAAACGGCATACTCTGATATGAGAAGACTCCATAAGACCTACAGCGGTTATCATCCACTGTGCAATCTTCTTGATTACTTCGGTGTTCTGCCAATGACCTACAACAACCTTTCTCTCGATACCCATTCTGCTTACGATATGACCATACTCTCTATCACCATGTGCAGACTGATTCTCATTCATAAAGTCCATATCAATCGTATCATATGGAATCTCTTCGTTGAACTGAGTATGGAAATGCATCAATGGCTTTCTATATTCCTGTAATCCAAGAATCCAGGACTTAGCAGGAGAAAATGTATGCATCCATGTGATAACACCAGCACACTCTTCATCTGCATTCGCTTCATTAAATGTCTTTCTAATTACTGCATTCGTAATTAGAGTTGGCTTCCAAACCACTTCATAGAAATAGAAAAAAAGAACCACCTCTCTGTGGTCCTTAACCGAATTTGTCGCTATTATGGAATAATCCTTTTTTTACACGCCATTCGCACTCTCTAACAACTATTGAGTATAACCATTTAAAAAATTTCTTCAAGCATTTCGTGACGAATGGTTCATTTTCGTGACGAATGGATTGTTTTTATAGTACCAACATACTATGTGTTTTATTTAAAATCTCTTGAATCAACTCTTTTTTATTACGTCTCGGAAGCTTAATTTGTTTTCCATTCTTCATAATCACAATATCGTCTGCTATCTCAGAAACATATTGCACATTCAAAATGAAGCTTCGTCCTGTACGCAAAAAACTTTCATCCAAACTTTCCTGGATATGATCCAAGGTCTGTCGTACTGCAAGCTCTCTATTCGTAGTACGAATAATACTTGTGTTACCAAATACTTCTATATAATAAATATCCTTTTGATACAGCTGCACATTCATGCCATTCACAATTACTGATAAAGTTTTCTCTGTAGCATTTTTTTGCATTTTTCTGCTTAGCTCTACTGTATTAGCTTGATTAATCCCTCGTCCTCTACGTGAAAGTTCTAACGTTCTTGTTACACGTTTTAACACAATCTTTGGTTCAAAGGGTTTACTTATAAAGTCTACCGCTCCCATATCAAAACAATTTCCCTCTGTCTCGGTATCATTTACAGAAGTCAGAAATATAATAGGAGTATGCTCCTTGCCATCCATTTCTCTAATCTGTCGGTACACTTCCATTCCGTCCATTTCTGGCATCATAATGTCTAGCAAAATCAAATCAGGCGTATTATTCTTCAAATAACTTATTGCTGCCTTGCCACTTCTTACTGGAATAACTTCATATTCATCCCCTAACGCATATTCAACCATTTCCAGATTTTGTATTTCGTCATCAATCGCTAAAATTGTATCCATTTCCCTTATCCTTTACACAGTTTCTTCTTCTGCCATTAACTGCTCTATCTCGCAGTTAATTACTAGTGCATCTTCTCCTACTTCCTTTTTGTATTTTTCTAAAATTCTATTAATAACCATTACTGCATTTTTCTTATTTACATCCATAAGAAGAGTCAGCATCTGACAAGTACTATAATTCGTTGTAACATCACCCTTTCGTAAAGACATCGTCACCGCCTTTTCCAACATTTCCATTTGCCGTTGCATCTCAAATGAAGTTATAACCTTATCTACCGGTTCCTCCAGCGTAAACAATACACACTGTACCTCCCGTTTCTCTCTTGCTATATTTCTTTCCATGAAACGATAAATTTTCTCAAAATTATTATACTCTACTACAAGTGAACCTTCCATTTTTTTCTCCCTTAAACGATTTGTAATTTCCATCAATGTTGCCTTTGGTGTATCTTTTGTATTTCTTCCACTTGATGTTTCATCAAAAAAACGGAATGCATTCTTTCCATCATTCTTTACAAAATACAACGCCTTATCACTATTTGCATATAATGTTTCAAAAATTATACCATCCTGTGGTGCAAGTGCAATTCCCATAGAAACCGTTACTCTTACAAGCTTACCAGGCGATACAAGTTCTCTTTCAATTTGTCTGACCAATAAATTTGCTTTTTCCTTGATCTCAGCTCTTGTCTTATCTCCCGGCGAGAAAAGTATAAACTCATCCCCACCAAGCCTCGCTATTAAATCTCCTGGTTCAATCACCTTGCGCAATGCCTTTGCAAAACGCACCAGCACCTTGTCTCCTTCTATATGCCCATAAGTATCATTTACGGATTTAAAATTATCCATATCCATGATGAAAAAAGCTCCCTTTTCACCACTTTTCAAAATCATATTAATCTGTTCTGCAACCCCTGAACGATTCCTCATTCCCGTTAATGGATCTCTTTTAGATAAAGCAAGCTGTTCTTGTTGCTTCTCTACCGTTTTAGCCATCTCCTGAAGTTGAAGCTCCAGACTTTTCTTCATCATTTCCAACTCTGAAAGCCTTTTTTTGTCTTCCTGTGTTACAACTGTTTGCATGAATTCCTATCCCTTCTCTTTCATCTCCTACATTTCTCTCAATAGCTGTATTGCCTTTTCATAATCATATGACTTTACCGCATCAATTACCTGTTGAAGATTATCTCCCTTATCTTTATCACCACATTCTGACATTTGAGTCAGTAATATTAATGCTTCTTTTTTCTTGTAACCTTCCAGACTTTGTATCGTCTGTTGTCTTATTTCCTCCCACTTACTCTCTTCCAGCACATTTCTCTCCACTAATGTCGCAACTTCTTCTGCTTCCATTTTATACTGTTTCAAAAATGCTGAAATATCAGCTCTTGTCTTTTCCAATTCCTGTACTAAAACCGCATAATTTTCATGTATAAAAGTATCATCACCATTCTTGCTCTTTTGTTCGTGTTCAAATGCAATATCTGCAAGTTTGTCGACACCAATTGTCCGAGCACTATTTTTTAAACCATGCACATAAATCGTATAATGTTTCCAATTAAGACTTTCGTACGCTTTCTGTAACAATTCCTGTTTCTCTACCCCACTTGACGAAGTAAATAACTCCAGCAAATGAATATACTGGTCAATCTCATGGCCTACATATTTCATGGCAGACTTTACATGAATCCCGCATTTTCCTAAATATTCTTCACAGATTTTCTGTTTATTCTGAAGCTTATAACATTTCTCTATTCTATCCGGCAAATATTTTCTTAAACATTCAATGAGTGTTCTATAGTCAACCGGTTTTGATATATAATCCGTAAAGCCTTGCCTTAAATATTCATCTCTTGCCCCAATCACAGAATCTGCTGTCAGTGCAATAATTGGAACATTTTTATATCCCATATCATCCAACTGTTGCATCTGCCGTAACGTTTCAATCCCACTCAGCCCTGGCATCATCTGATCCAACAAAACCAAATCATAGCGCTCTTTTCTTGCCTTTATCAATCCTTCCTCACCACTAAGCGCTATATCTATTCGAGCCTGAGTTTTGCCCAAAAGACCACTGATTACTTCCAAGTTCATCTCATTATCATCAA
This sequence comes from Lachnospiraceae bacterium, assembly GCA_017436865.1. Taxonomy (GTDB): domain Bacteria; phylum Bacillota; class Clostridia; order Lachnospirales; family Lachnospiraceae; genus COE1. The sequence continues at coordinate 85,511 of JAFSCH010000032.1, read as the reverse complement.
TAACCAGAATTTTTACATCCTTCGCAGCATAATCATTCTCCTGATAGTTTCCTTTTGTGATTCCTGTTCGGTACCAGTCCTCGTATTCACCTAACGGTGTTTCTTCCATAACAGTCTGCTTAAATGTCAAGATAAAATTAGAACCTTTGCCATACTCGCTTTCTATCTGAATATCTCCATGCATCATCTTCATAATCTGATGCGTAATTGTTAGTCCCAGTCCTGTTCCCTCTATACTACGATTTTTTCTCTCATCTAGCCGTACAAAAGAATCATATAAACGTTCTGTATCTTCCTTACGAATTCCAACGCCGGTATCTTTTACAATAATATAGAAACAGATTTCTTTTTGACCAATTTCTTTGTAATACGCCTTTAAAGTAACAGTACCTTCTTCTGTATACTTTATTGCATTGGTTAAAAGATTAAGGATTGCCTGTCTGATTCGCAATTCATCGCCATACAAAACTCTCGGAATATTTTTATCAATGTCCACATCAAAGCAAAGTTCCTTTTCCTCTGCTTTTACCTGAATTGTATTAATCACATTACTCAAAAGCTGTCCAACATCATATCTTACGGGAATAATTTGCATTTTTCCAGACTCTAACTTCGTATAATCAAGAACATTATTCACTAAAGCCAACAACATATTTCCTGCTTCATAAATATTCCCCGCATAATGTCTGACTTCTTCTTCCTTTGTTTCTCTGGCAATCATTTCATTCATGCCCAAAATTGTATTAATTGGTGTCTTAATCTCATGTGACATATTAGCAAGAAATGCATTCTTAAATTCATTTTCTTCAATCGCCCTACGATAATTCTTCCATTGGACAACCCATCCTTTTTCCACTGCATAACCGAGCATAAGTAAAAAAAACAAGATACCAAAACCGATATATTTTCCTATATCAAATGTATTTGCATGTAGCATATTCCTATCTTCAATAATAAAGGTTGCTACAAATCCAACTATGCCACTCCCTACTGCAACCGGTGCATTAAGCTGCTTTGTTTTCCTATATACAAGAAAACACAAAATACTGATAGTACATGTAACCGTAATAATAATCCGTGTTGTCCAAATAATCTCTATTAAGTCAGCAATACCAGTCAATGCCACAACTAAACTAAATGCTATATTTACTAAACATGCAATGATTGCCGCATTTAGAATTTTTTGATAATGATACTTCATTAAATCATTCATAAACATGAGCATTGGTATTGGTGCTACCATCAATGCCATATAGGTCATAAGATTTGTTGTATTCAGATTCCTACAGTAAAATACTCTCATATTTGATTGGCACAAAATCCATAATGCCATAATAATGGAAAAAATCCCTAGATAGTATAATCCATGATTACGTTTATGATTAAATCTAACAACAACACTTAGTACAATAAACATAATTCCTACTGCAAATATTAGTAATGCACTGACAATCTGCCAGAAATAATTTTGGAACATCCATACCATAAGATCCGCCTCTGTTCCAAGCATAGGACAGGTTAAGGTTCCTGCACATTCCTTTAAAGAGGTCTGGTATGTAATTGCTATCTCCTTACCACTGTCGGTAGCATGAAGTGGCACCATCACAAAATGACTCGCGCTGTAAGATCCGATAAGTCTTACCGATTCATCATTATAATACTGCCTAAGCTCTCCATCTACATATACACCAATATTCTGATTTGCCGCAAACACACACAGACACATGTTCGCATCCTTAAATTCCGGCAATGACATTACAACCGTCAATAACTCATTTGGCTTGGCCTCTTCATAGAAAAACTGATCACCCTCACATTGCAATTCACTCTTTGTCCCATCCTCTAGTACAAGACTGGCATTTTCTGTTAATTGCGTAATCACTGGTTTTTGAAGAGAATATCCATCATCCCATAATAATTGTGCTACACAAAAACAAATAAGCAAAATGCAGATAACCACCATAAATATATTAGATAAATGTTTTGTTAATTTACTCTGATTTTCCATGCATAAACTCCATTATATTTTATATATTATACAACTTTTGTAAACTATTTTCTATGCTTTTTTCTTAATATTTGTGTTATACTATTAAAAAATAAATACATTCAAAGGAGACTGTTATGGCTAATTATAATACTCATGATGATCCTGATTATTATCAGAAACGTACAAAAAGCCTCCTACAAACCGATTATCCTCTCTCCGTGCTTAATATTGATTTCACAATATCAGATTCTTTTGTTATCCATTGGCACTGGCACGAGGATATTGAGCTCGTATATATTTTAGAAGGACAGGCATATGTTACCTGTGAGGAAGAACAGATTCTTGCTACTCCTGGCGACATTGTTTTTATTAATCAGGCAGTCAGACACTTTATTACACCTACGAATCCAGAGGGGTGCATCTTGCGCTCTGTTATTGTACATCCGTCCTTTATATTCGGATTTGGACAACTGGAAATGGAAAAGAAATACATTACTCCGGTGCTACACGATGCCTCTCTAAAGCATCTGCATATCACACCGAAAGTTTCCTGTTATGAAGCTTTTCGTTCTCCCATTGAGGAAATCATTAACCAAAACGAAGAAAAACCTATTGGTTTTGAATTAATTAGTAAAGCCTCCATACTACATATATGGAAAGAGCTCTTTTCCTTTGTGGTTGAGAACAATCCGGTTCCCGGCAAGAAAATTGCCGCTCAAGATGAACAACGTGTAAAACAAGCAATTCTTTATATTCAAGAACACTATATGGAATCCATCACGCTAGATGATATTGCAGACTCTATTCTAGTAAGCAAAAGTGAGTGTTGCCGCTGTTTTAAACGTACTTTAAATGTAACACCATTTGAATATTTGATGAAATATCGCATTTTGGAATCTACAAAGAAAATGCATAAGAAAACTTTAGAATCTATTTCCGAAATTGCAGGTTCTGTAGGTTTCAATAATACAAGTTACTATAATAAAATATTTAAGAAATATATGAACTGTACTCCTACTGAGTATCGTACTTCAATCAAAAAAGACCTTCCACCGTTATCCTAACGGTGGATTTTTTCTCGTCATGTTTTTCATATTTTTATGGATTTTCATTTAATATTTATGCTATTTACACTATTTAGAAATAGTTCATTTTCTGTTAATATAGTATTAATGGATTTTCATTATGTAAACGAATGAATTTTTATATATAGAAGGGAATAGCGTTATGAATAAGGAGAGAAATCTTGCAATTTACAAGATGAGACAGGAAGGCTGTACTTATAAAGATATAGCTGCTACCTTTGAAATCTCTGTAGAGAGAGCCAGACAAATTTGTATTTTTCTAAAAAATATGGATTTAGCTGAGATTGAGAGCGAACTTTATCAATTTATCGTTGATGACAGTAGCCAGAATTTTACAATATCATTGTACAACACTCTGCGCAGATCAGGCATTGATGATATTACCAGTTTGCAAGACAAAATCACAGACATCAATGAGCATCCTGAGAATTATGTTTATATCGGAGCCAAAGGTCGTTCTTATTTGAATCAAAAGCTAGATGAACTAGCAAAAAATGCATGAGATATTATCTCATGCATTTTTTCTATCCACTCGTCATTCTATTTACTAATCTTAATTCCCTCATCAACCGTATCCTGTCTAATTACACCAAAATCAGATAGCACCCAACCATATTTTCCACTTGAAACAACACTTCCACAATATTCACACTTACCAAATGCTGTTCCTTCAATTGGCGCTCCACAATTAGGACACTTCATATTTGTATTCATTTCCTCTTCTGCCTCTGGTGTAATCATATCTGCAGCACGCATGAAGGTCATCTTATACTGCAGACTCCATCTGGTGGTTTTGTCCCCATACAGAATCTGACCTGTCTCTTCCTTCACCTGATAATCTATCATTTGCGCAGAAAGATATACTATCATGTATTCATAATCATCATCTCTGCGATAACCGGAAAGATATGCTGTATTTACCGCAATTCTTTCAAGATAATTAATAATACCATCTTCTATCTTCTTCTTAATCTGTGTCTGTGTCTGCTGATACAGATTCGGATGCAGCACAGGTCTAACCGGTTCTAAATCACGTTTACTCCATGCATCCTGAATATCTACATAGACACGCTTTACATAAGTAAGAAAATCATTTGGTGTAAAATTAGGATCCTTCTCTTTCATGATCCTTGTAATTTCATCTGTTCTGTTTGGTAATGGCTGTATCTGTTGTCTCTGACTACGATTTTTCGAAACAGATGCTCCTGTTCCCGGCCTTGATGTTGATTTTGCCTTACTCGTCTTGAAAGATATTGCAAGAATGGCCACGATAACGATTACTGTTATCAGATAATCCATAGGTCCTGCATCTCCTCCTCCACTATTTCCACCAGAGTAGCCATAGCTGTATCCCCAATCATCATCATCATCATCCCAGCTGTCTCCCGAATCCCAATCACTATCCCAACTATCTCCATAATCATAATCGTTATAATCACCAAATCCCGCAACTCCTATCATAGTCTTACTCCATAGAAGCGCTCCTAACAAGATTACCATTACAACTACTATCATCCATTTCTTCATTCTCTGTCGCATAATGAATCCTCTCCTCTCTCTTTTCTACTATTCTACCATTTTTTCTACTTCTTCAAGTAAGCTTCTTAGCGCCATAATATACGCTTCATAACCAGCTACAAGAAATGCCTCATCTTTATTCTTTGCTGCCCTTTCATGTCGCAAAGAAAGCTTTGAAAAATTAGATGCTCCTATATTTAATGCGTTACCTTTTATTCCATGCACAACAATTGCATACGCTTCCCAATCACGATTTTGAAAATGAGTATCCAGTTGTAGTAAGTAGCCCCGCACCTGTTTACAAAAAGACTGCAATATCTTCTGATAAAGTTGCTCCGAATTCATACAATACGCGATTCCTATCTCACGCTCTATCATAAGAAGTTCATCCATACCCTCTTGTGACATATTCACTTTTTCTGCTATACCACATTCCTTACTCTCTGTTCTCTTTTCCTTTTCTATCAATTCCATTGGCAGATACTGTATTAATAATTTATCCAGTTTATCTGCCTGTATTGGCTTTGAAAAGTAATCATGAAAACCATATTCCAAATACTTTTCCCGACTTCCCGCCGTTGCGTTTGCAGTTAAGACAACCACGATTGTATTATGATTTGGATTCATTTCATCTGCACGTAATTTACGCAATGTCTCTACACCATCAAGTTCCGGCATCATGTGATCCATTAAAATAATATGATATTTCTTTATTTTAGAAAGTCTCAAACACTCTTTTCCACTCTGCGCCAAATCAACCTGTATCTGTGTACGCTTTAACAATTCCTTCATCAAAGAAAGATTCATAGAATTATCATCAACTACCAACACGCTAGCTTGTGGTGCAATAAAACACTCGGTCAGAATATCCCTTTCTCTCCTATATGTAGCTAAAGACTCTTCCAGCTTACCAACAGACTGCTTATCAGTAACCTTCTGTGGTATACAAACCGTAAAAGTCGAACCTTTTCCATATTCACTTTCAACGGTAATCCTTCCTTGCATCAGCTCCACAAGCTGTTTTGCAATATTTAATCCCAAACCAGTTCCTTCTATATTACGATTTCTTGTTAATTCCAAACGTTTAAAGCTATGAAAGAGTTGCGATATATCCTCTTCTTTAATTCCAATACCTGTATCCTTAATTGCACAACTCAATTCAATTCTTTCTTCATCCAGCCACCTAAAAAATACTTTTAAAGTAACACGTCCTGTTTTTGTATACTTTACAGCATTTGACAAAAGATTGGTAAGAATCTGTTTGATGCGAATTTCATCCCCATATAACTGAGTTGGTATATTTTTATCAAACTCGAGCACTGGCGTTATTGACTTTCCTTCCACTCTTGCATTCAATAACACCATTTCATCTTGTAGCAATTGTGCTAGACAGTAGTTATCTTCTACCAGTTCCAACTGCCCTGATTCAATCTTACTAAAATCCAATACATCATTAATCAATCCCAACAGCATATTACTGGCACTCTGTATATTATGTGCATATTGCTTAACCTCTTCATCTGCACTCTCCCTTAGAATCATTTCATTCATGCCAATAATCGCATTAATCGGGGTTCGAATCTCATGTGACATATTAGCAAGGAACATTGCCTGTGCCTCTCTTGCTGCTATTGCCTGTTGCCTTTTCTGTTCTGAAACGAAAAACTCCTGCCCTGTCTTGATAATAGCCATAATAAGCAAAAACACAAGTCCTAATGCCAATATCGTTCCCAAAGACACAATCATTCCACGATAATACAGAATCAATTCTATCACCCCGGTAATAAGCATGCCATAAATGCCAATACCTATGAATGCATAATCAGCAATTCTTTTTTTTATGGCATCAATCGAAATCGTGATGATAACACATAAAATTGTAATCAAAAGTCCCCCATGGATAAAAGGAAGCTGTTCTACAAACTGCATAATATCAAATACCTGCAATATGGTGCCTACTACAAAAAGTACAATTGTATAAGCAATCAATCCCTCAAATACCTTCTCATAACGTCTTTTTTGTATTGTATTCATATACATAATCAATGGTATCGGTATTAGCATTAAAGTCCAATATGTAAAATTCGAAATAACTGATACATTTTTGAAAATAACCTGTCGAAATTCAATCTCCGACAGCATCCATCCAGCGCAAAGAAAAATCGCCCAAGCAAAGTGATTCAATTCCAGTTTTTTCCCATACCCAACCTTAAGAATAAAGCAAACGATAATACAAAACATACTCAAAAGTAATAGAAAAAACGCAATTGCCATTCTTGCTCCTGATTCCTTTACCAAGTAGCCCCATATTCCTGCTGCATCACCTATATAACACTCAAAGGTCTGTCCAGCATATTTCGAGCGACTTGAAAACTCATACATCAGCTCTTTTTCCGCATCCACTTCCTGCAAATCCACAAATACATATCGAAATGCACTATTCATACCAAACGGTCTTGAATTTATTGTATTATAACTTTCTCTTAATACTCCATCTATGTATATATTAACATCCTGCCATATAGCACGAAAACATATCTGTTCACCACTATGAATATCATCCGGCAATATCGTCACAAACCGCACCAATTCTCCTTCTTTTGCCTGGACTTTCCCTGGAAAATTTGCCGAAATCCTTTCTCCATCATCTAAAACGCGATTCCATTCACCTGCATATTCCCGGAAATTCATCTGTGCAACATCTCTCTCCGACGGTAACACAATCTCTCCAATTAAAATGAAAGCAAACACAAAAAATACAGCTACTCTGAAAAATAGCTGACCTATATGTATAAATGTCGAAATGCTATTATGCTTTTTTGTCATAACAAAACACCTATTATCCTTATGTATTAACGTATTCGTAATTATTTCATCCTAATATAATAAAACTTCTTTTTATCATAGCACAGCTTAGTTATTTGCACAATAAATCGAAAAAAGGAATATGGTCTCCCATACTCCTCTAATCTATTTTTTACCGTTCCCACTTATCGCACAGTGCATTAATCTGGTCTGCAAACTTCGCCAAATCCTTATTTGCTCCTCCTTCATTCTTATGAATAACAGAGATAAGTCTCTGTCCTGCTGCCAGAAGTCTTTGGAATACATCTGATACAATAAATACTCGTTTCTTCACAGGAACTGGAGCTGCCTCATATTCAATCGTATTCGTAATCAAATCAAATCTTGTTCCCGAATATGGTGCATATGCACGCTGACCATGTTCAATCTTCAAGCACTCCGAAAAAAGATTACATACGCAATCCTCACCATGCACAATAAATACTCTTGCCGGCTTCTTTTCAAATGCATTCACCCACTCAATCAAGCCATTCTTATCCGCATGGCCACTCATACCTGGAAGCTGCCTGATATCTGCTCTTACCTCAACACTTTCACCAAAAAGCTTAACCTCTTTTACTCCATCAACAAGCACACGTCCCAAAGTTCCTGCTGCCTGATAGCCTACAAACAAAATCGTACATTCCGGTCTCCACAGGTTATGTTTTAAATGATGCCTAATTCTGCCTGCTTCGCACATACCACTGGCAGAAATAATAACTTTAGGCTTTTCATCAAAGTTAATCTGTTTTGATTCATCACTGGTAATAGCAAGCTTTAATCCTGGAAAAGTAAGAGGATTAATTCCTGACTTTACCAATTCCATCGCCTCTTCGTCATAACAGCTATATATATTTTTCTGAAAAACTCCAGTTGCCTCCACCGCAAGAGGACTATCTACATATACCTCAAACTTCGGGTACATCGGAATCAGATTATCAGCCTTAATCTTTCGTAAGAAGTAGAGCATTTCCTGTGTTCTTCCTACCGCAAAGGATGGAATGACTACATTTCCACCTCTTGCAAAGGTTCGATTAATCACATCTGCCAAATCCTGCACATATTCAGGCTTTTCCGTAGAATGAAGTCTGTCTCCATAGGTAGACTCCATAACCACATAATCGGCATCCTTCGTATAAATCGGGTCTTTAATTAATGGCTGGTCTTTATTACCAATATCACCGGAAAAGACAATCTTTTTTGTCACATCCCCCTCTGTCAACCATACCTCAATGCTGGAAGACCCTAGTAAATGTCCAATATCTGTAAAACGAATCGAAATTCCTTCGCTTATCTCAACTACCTTATCATAATCACAAGAAACAAGTCTGCGAATAATTCCATCCGCATCTTCCATTGTATATGCTGGTTCAATTGCCTGCACACCAGAGCTTCTCTTCGCTTTTCTGTTCTTCCACTCCGCTTCCTGCATTTGAATATGTGCACAGTCACGAAGCATGATCGAACATAAATCAGCCGTTGCCTCCGTAGTATATACATGCCCTCTGAAACCTCTTGCATATAAAAGAGGCAGATTTCCGGAATGATCTACATGTGCATGTGTTAGAAAAACATAATCCAGCTTCGCCTCGTCCACCGGAATGTCACAACACTCAAAAGGATTTGCTCCCTGTTGCATACCACAATCAACCAGAATATTCTTTCCACAAGCCTGTATATAGTGGCAGCTTCCTGTAACCTGATGATCCGCACCAACAAAAGTCATTTTCATAATGAATACCTCCTTTTATCTATATCTTCCCCAAACTTTCTTATATACACACTTTTTCTTAATAATATCTTATCATATTCTACCCTCAAATGTACTGATAATCACAATAAATATCTCTATTTTTTACATTTTACTTGTTATAGTATATGTTAAAATGTAATTATTCATATAGCTTACGCTATTCTGTGTATGCAACAACTAATGCAAATACGTCCGTACCGGGACACAGCGAAAACATAGCCGGTACAGAAAGAGGGATACTATGAAATTCAGTAATGGCTGCTGGCTTCAGCAGGAAGGATGTGAATGCTTTGCTCCACAGCAGGCTTATTTCACAAAAGTAGAAAGAAATAAAGTTACGATATGCGCACCAACCAACCGAATCAGTAATAGAGGATGTACCTTAGGCGGTATTAATCTCACCTTAGTTATTACTTCCCCTATGGAAGAAGTACTTCGTGTGCAGACCTATCATCATCTTGGTGCTGTCGTTCAAGAGCCTGCTTTTGAAATTGATGCAAATCCGATTCCACTTCTAGTAGATGAAAATGATGAACGTATCATTATTACAAGCGGTTCTCTTGCTTTGGAAATTGGAAAAGATAACTGGTACATGAAATATACAAGAAATGGCAAACTCATCACGGAATCCAAAGGACGTGATCTTGCTCTTATGAAAACAGACTGGAAGGGCTTAGCCTATGATAAAGGCGATAACGCAGATACTTATATCAGACAGCAATTAAGCCTTGGCGTTGGCGAATTAATCTATGGTCTTGGTGAGCGCTTTACACCATTTACCAAAAACGGTCAGTCTGTTGATATTTGGAACGCTGACGGCGGAACCAGTACCGAACAGTCCTATAAAAACATTCCATTTTATGTTTCCAATAAGGGCTATGGTGTATTCGTAAACCATCCTGAAAAGGTTTCCTTTGAAATTGGTACTGAAATGGTAACAAGAACAGAATTTTCCGTAGAGGGAACGTATCTTGATTACTTCCTGATTAACGGACCAGCCATGAAGGATGTTCTGGTTCGTTATACCGATATTACAGGAAAGCCATCTCTTCCGGCTCCTTGGACTTTCGGACTATGGCTCTCCACTTCCTTCACAACCAACTATGATGAAGCGACCGTTATGAGCTTTATTGATGGAATGTTAGACAGAGGAATCCCTCTTCGTACCTTCCACTTTGACTGCTTCTGGATGAAAGAATTCCATTGGAGCGATTTTCTCTGGGATAACAGAGTCTTCCCAGACCCGGCAGGTATGTTAAAGCGTATCAAGGACAAAGGACTTAACATCTGCGTATGGATTAACTCCTACATCGGTCAGGAATCTGTACTTTTCAAAGAAGGTATGGAAAAAGGCTACTTTATCAAGCGTCCGAACGGTCAGGTATGGCAATGGGATATGTGGCAACCTGGAATGGCAATCGTAGACTTCACCAATCCAGCAGCATGGAAATGGTTCCAAAGCAAGCTGGAAGTCCTAATGGATATGGGTGTCGACTGCTTCAAAACAGATTTTGGCGAGAGAATTCCAACTGACGCTGTATATTATGATGGTTCAGATCCTAAGAAGATGCACAACTACTATACCTATTTATATAATAAATGCGTCTATGAATTATTAGAGCGTAAACGTGGAAAAGGTCAAGCATTCTTGTTTGCACGTTCTGCAACGGTAGGGGGGCAAAAATTCCCTGTTCACTGGGGTGGCGACTGCTGGTCTGATTATGAATCTATGGAAGAAAGCTTACGTGGCGGTTTATCCTTATGTATGTCAGGCTTTTGCTATTGGGCACATGATATCGGTGGTTTTGAAAACACCTCAACTGCTGATGTTTACAAGAGATGGGTTGCATTTGGTCTGTTATCCTCACACAGCCGTCTGCACGGAAGCTCCTCTTATCGTGTTCCTTGGGTTTATGATGAGGAAGCCGTTGATGTTGTTCGCTATTTTACAAGACTCAAAGCTAAGTTGATGCCATATATTTATCAGACCTCTGTACATGCTTCCAAGACAGGTATTCCTACCATGAGAAGTATGGTATTGGAATATACAGATGACAAGAACTGTCACTATCTTGATAAGCAGTATATGTTCGGTGACAGCCTATTAGTTGCTCCGATTTTCAACGATGAAAGTCATGCAGAATACTATCTGCCAAAAGGAATTTGGACAAACTTCTTTACCGGCAAAGAATATAAGGGCGGTACTTGGATAGAAGAAAACCACAGCTATTTAAGTATTCCTCTTATGGTTCGCGAAAACTCTATCATCGCTGTAGGTGCTCATGATGACAAACCTGACTACGATTATGCCGACAACTGTGAACTCCGTGTCTATGCACTTCATGATGGTGCAAAGGCTGATACCGTTGTATACGGAATGGAAAACGTTGCTGAATTAAGTGTTTCTGTAAAACGCCAGGGACATACGATTATCGTAACCAGCGAGGGTGATAAGCCATATACGATCCGTATGGTAAATCTTCGCGCTGCAACTTCCGTAAACGGTCTTGTCGTAATTGATGGAAATGATTCTCTCATTACACCAGACAAAGGTGCTAATGTAGTAGAAATCACTTTCTAGAATCAAGGTTTAAAACTGTTTTTATTCACCAATGCAAATGACACAGTTGTCATATTTTGACACTGTGTCATTTTATTGACTAATCGTAATTATTTAGTTCCTTCATAATAACCATATTTTGTAGTTTTTACTGAATAACAAACAACTCATGCAATGCTCTGGTAGCTGCCACATACAATAACTTGGCCAGTTTCGGATTATCTTTATAGCCTTTCAAATTTGGTTTCCATAATAATACACAGTCAAATTCCAGACCTTTTGTCTGTTGTACCGTCAATACGGTAACCCCTTTTGAAAATCCACTCTTGGCAGTATCCTCTAGATCAATACGCCCATAAAGTCTTTTTCGGATATCCTCTGCCGTTTCATTATCAAAACATACAAATGCTATTGTTTCATACCCCTTTTCCTGCATTTCCTGCACGATTTCTTCTGAAATACCAAGCGCTTCTTCTGTTGAAATACTGTCTACCATATGAACCGGTTCACCATGACGAATAACTGGCTCTATCTTGTAAGCACCTCTTGACGCACTATCGAGAAGCTTACCTGCAAACTCTGATATTTCAATGGTATTACGATAGCTCTTTGCCAATACTTTGAAATCGTCCGTTGGCTCACAGAATATCTTATCCTTCATATCACGCCAGTCATTCATACCAAATTCATAATTTACATTCTGCGATACATCTCCCATAATTGTAAAAAAACATTGTGGCAGAACGGTTCGCAATACATAATATACACTAGCACCAAAATCCTGTGCCTCATCAATAAACATCTGCCCAAACTCTTCATCCTGTTTCTTTTGTATCGTACGATAGTAAATCAATACTAAAGCTGCCACATCATAAACATCAAAGCAACCTTTATGAAGCTTTGCTAGCACAGGTGTCACATCCATATAATACGCTTTTCCATATGCTTCCAAAAATCGTTCATATATCGTTACAATACTACCTTTATACTGATGTGAACCAAAGTAATTTTTATACTGTGAAAGTTTTTTCCCATAGATTCCGACCTCTTCCCTATCCATACACTGTAATTTAATTTTGGAACGAAGTCTCTCATCTAAGGTTATCAGCAATCGATTAATTGAAAAATCAGGATTGTCTGTTATAAACTTATCATTGTTCTTTTGAGATAGTAATGTTCCCAAGTCCTTATCTATAACTGCACTGTTTCCTAAAAGATTCCTTCTAAGCTTTGTAAGATAGCTTTCAAGCTCTTTTGCAAAGAGCATCTTGCTCTTCCATGCATAGCAGGTATCCGGCTCTATCAGCTGATATTTTTTCTTCCATTCACGCTTTAGTAAATACGTCAACAAACCGTCCATTCTCATATGTTTCACATCATAGACATCAAGCTCCGGTAAGCCACCTGTAATATAGTCAATCAATATATCACTACCACCAACAATACAGAATTCATTCGAAGTAAAGCGTTCCTTATAATTGTACATAATATAAGAAATTCTATGCATGGCAACGGTTGTCTTTCCACTTCCAGCTACTCCCTGTACGATAACATTATGAAATGGATTCTCACGAATAATCGCATTCTGTTCCTTTTGAATCGTAGCAATAATATCGCCTAGAACAGCATCTCGATTTTTACTCAGATACTTTACCAGCAGTTCGTCATTTGCCGCCACATCACTGTCATAGTAACCATTTAATATCCCATTTTCGATGTCATAGGTTCGTTTTAGAAGCAGGTCAATATTGTACTCGCTTCCATTCGGTATGGTATAGCTTCCTTTTCCAAGCTCATTCTCATAATAAACAGTAGAAATCGGTGCTCGCCAATCTACTACCACAACGTCTGTCTGATCTTTTTGTACACCGTTTTTGCCAATGTAAATTGACTCATACAATCTTTCATCTAGGTTCTTGTAATCAATTCTTCCGAAAAAAGGTCGCTCGTACGCTGCCTGATTCTTTGCTAACTGATTCCTACTATGTTCTTCCAAACTCTTAGAGGTAAACATCTGGTCATATAACTCAACATTGCCACTCTGCACCTCTTCAAACAATGCTTGTGTCTCTTCATGCCGCTTTTCCACCTGTTGTTCATACATAAGAATATTATTACGTATGATTTCCCTACATTCCTGTAAATGTTTTTCTTCCTGTTGTCTTTCCATCTGCGTGTTATTCATATTTTTCCACTCTTTCTGAATCCAGTGAACTTGTATTTTACACAAATTCACCGTGTGAAAAATCTTTCATTAATGGATTTTCCACACTCACTTCTCGTTGCATTTTAGGCATAGCCAATTTATGTTGCTTCCATATACACTTCCCATATATCTACGGGGTTATATATTTGAGTACCAGTTCAACCATACACAATGTTGCTGCTTTGCCACACCGAAACCCAGCAACTCATTTGCTAATTCAAAGTAAGGTTTGACCTGAATGTTATAGTTACTATTCACACCGTTCCAGTAACATATTATTAGTATACTAAATCCACCTAATATTACTAGACTTTTATTTTTATTTATGTTATGATGTATACTGAAGTTTGACTTAAGTGCACTTTAGTTTACTAAAGTGCATTTTTTATGTTTGTCTCTATTCTACAAACAAATACCCCCTGGTTTCTTTTTCAAAACCAGAGGGTTCATTTATTCTCATTCCCAAACCAATTCAATATATTCACATTTCTCATCGTTCATTTGAAAATATAGCTTTGCATTCTCACCATAAGTATAAATAATATAATCCGGGTCAATCAGATAATCTATTCCATAAGCCGCCTCTATATCCGCTCTTGTACTTCCTATGCCAACTCCTGATAATGTTTTTTCCTCTCCACAATACTGAATACTACTTACAATATCTTTTCCATTTCTCGGATTGGTAGAAATCACAATACCATTATAGGTATATGTCTTATCGCTTCCGATTCTTGGATTGCTTACCGTCTCTGTAAAACGATCCGGCGCCCCAAGCTCATTCATCAACTGATTAATTTCTTCATCCAGCCTTACAACAGTTCCTTGAATATCAGCTGCAAAATCTGACTCATCTACCATTGAATCAGCAGTCTCTTCTATATTATCGGATTGTAATACAACATACGCCTCCTCTTCTGTTGCATCTGCTGTCCAAGCTCTTTTTTCCTCGAAAAGCACTTCCTGATCAGAATCTGTCATTGTTTCCTTTTTAGATTGTTTTGATAATGGCGATACCACTTCATCCTTTATCACAATAACGCGTGGCTCCATTGCTTCAACAGAATCCATAGAAAACACAGCCCCGCATGCAGTTAAGCTCCATACTACAACTGTCAAAAATTCCACAAATACACACTTTTTCTTCATACGAATCCCCCCGTTATCTATTACTTCCCTTTACCAATGTATGTCCGTTTCAAAGAGTGTATTATGATTATATATTCTCGCAAATCGTCTGTCAATTTCACTCATTTACAATCTTTATTCTCATTTTTCGTCATTTTACACACTTTACATCTCATAATTAATTATTATGTAAACTGTTTAGGCAAAAGTAATAAAACGAAAGGATTCTAATTCCCGCAAACGCAATTCGCTTTGTCTATTTTTTTTGCTTGTCCAATAATTCTCTCAATGCATCTTCACTTTCACTTACCCATGCATCCTCTTCCTCTTCATTCAACCCAAGATATTCAGCCAAAGTACATTCCTCATCACTCATGCCCCAATCATAGCTGTAATCATCTATTGCTTCAAACTCGATTTCTCCTGCAAGATATAATTCCTTGAATTTCTTTTCCATTCTGCTACCTCCTTTTATTCTCTATCTGTATCATACATCACTTTCTATTCTGTTTGCAAAGTATATTTCTTTAAATACAATTTTAGTTACATGCGAAAAAAGCTCCTGAAATATCAGAAGCTTTTTGAGAGCGATAGACGGGGCTCGAACCCGCGGTCTCGACCTTGGCAAGGTCGCGCGTTACCAACTACGCCACTATCGCATGTACCTTGTTCACTGTGTATGTCCCGCGAACAAGATATACTATACTACTTTTCTATAAGTATGTCAACACTGTTTTTAATTTTTCTTATATTTTTCTTATATTTTTTTCTTCTGGTCACTGTTCAGTCCATTCCAGTAATAAATGTTGTCTTAACAGTAACACTATTCTACTTCATCTAAAGCATGCTTATATTTTAAGCGATAAATACGAACAAGAGATTCTTGAATCCGTTCTTCTGTAATGGTTCCCTCCTCTATCGCTTTCATAATACCTTCGTATGCTTTGAAATAGTCATTTGGCATAAGTAAAACATCAGCACCAGCAAGTACTGCGGCAACTGCCGCTTCTGCATCAGAATATTTTTTTGTAATATTTTTGTCATTAAGCATATCTGTCATAACCACACCCTCAAACCCGAGTGTAGTTCTTAAAATATCTTGAATTACAACGTTTGATAAGGAACACGGTGTTTCATCTCCCGTAACCTCTGGTGCCGTTGCATGAGATACCATAATACAATCCACGCCATTCTCAATCGCCATCTGATAGGTCAGAAATTCGCTATTTTTTAGTTCCTCTAATGACTTTGTAATTTTCATCCCCTGAGTGGTATCAATAGAACCTTCTCCTGGAAATTTTGTTAATACCGCACTGACTTCTTTATCCTGCATTGCTTCCACTGCCGACTTTACAAGAGGAGCCGCTGTTGTTGCGTCACTTCCAAAAGTCCTTCCCTGTAAAGAAGGATTTCCCTCTTCCGAAACCACATCTGCCACAGGTGCAATATTCATATTTATTCCATAACCAGCAAGCTTATCTGCAATCTGTCCGTATGCTTCCTTTACTGCATCCGCTCCTGTCAGCTCAGACGCCTTTGCTGTTTCAAAAACTCCAAACTTTCCGGAAGCTCCACATTCTTGCCATACAGCAAGAAACATAGGATATTTCGCATAAGCCCTAGAATTTGTCAGCATCTCTAAAAACTGTTCATCTGACTTATAGTTACGTTCCGTATATATCATTCCACCTACAGGATTTTCTTCAAGTGCTTTTTTCGTACCTTCTCCAGCTTGTACCACTTTCCCAACACCAGTAATCGCTTCAGGGGTTACCACAAACATTCCCGCAACCTTCTCCTCTAACGTCATTTCCGCCAAAAGTGCACTTACCAGCTCATCAAGCGGTACATTTTCTGTTTCTGCCATCTGCTCCTGCTGTGTCACTTCTTCCTCCGTTCCTTCTTGCGTCACAGCCTCAGATGACATTTCTAAAGCTTCATTTTCCTGCGCAGCCTTGGATTCTGCCTCGGCCAAAGCATCACTCACTCCCTGATTATAGGATTTTATTCCCTTCATGGCTGCCCTTATTCCAAAAAAGATACCGACTCCTACTAATATGATAGAAAGCCCTAAAACAACATACGCTATTACCTGACTTCTTATTCTCCTGCGCCTTCTTTTTTCTCTACTCGTTAATTCTTCCTTCTTCATCCGTTTTCTCCATTTTTCTCAACTACTACTTCTAGTATTATCATCCCTATCTACACTACCATATCAAGTACAAAAATTCATTTCCCTTATAAATATCATAACACAAATCCCCGACATAAGAAAACCTATGTCGGGGATTTCGTTTTATTTTTATATAAAATTTTATACTAATGGATACTTATCTGTTAATTCCTGAACAATTGCTCTTGCTTCTGCAACGCCTGCTTCCTGCTTCTTGATTACTAATGCAATCGCTTCCGCAATCTTATCCATATCTTCTTCGTTCATACCACGGCTTGTGATAGCTGGAGTACCAAGTCTGATACCACTTGTAACAAATGGAGACTTTGGATCATTAGGAATTGTATTCTTATTACATGTGATATGTGCTTCATCAAGTAACTTCTCTACTGCCTTACCTGTTAAATCATATGTAGTAAGGTCAACAAGCATTAAATGATTGTCTGTTCCACCAGAAACAATCTTGATATCTCTGCTGATTAAACCATTGCAAAGTGCCTGTGCATTTGCAATAATCTGCTTCTGATAAGCCTTGAACTCATCAGAAAGAGCTTCCTTAAAGCATACTGCCTTACCTGCAATAACATGCATTAAAGGACCACCCTGGATTCCTGGGAAGATTGCCTTATTGAAGTTAAACTTCTCTGCTGCTTCCTTATTTGCAAGAATAAGACCACCTCTAGGTCCTCTTAATGTCTTATGTGTTGTTGTTGTTACAACATCTGCATAAGGCATTGGACTTGGATGAAGTCCTGCTGCAACAAGACCTGCAATATGAGCCATATCTACCATTAATACAGCTCCAACCTTATCTGCTACTTCTCTAAAACGCTTGAAATCAATTGTTCTTGCATATGCACTTGCACCTGCAATAATCATCTTAGGCTTGCATTCTAAAGCAAGCTGTTCCATTTTATCGTAATCAAGGAAGCCATTATCATCTACACCGTAAGGAACAATATTGAAATACTTACCAGACATATTAACTGGTGAACCATGTGTCAGATGTCCGCCATGATCAAGGTTCATACCCATAACAGTATCACCTGGCTCTAAAACAGCAAACTGTACTGCCATGTTAGCCTGTGCTCCTGAATGTGGCTGAACATTTGCATAATCACATCCGAATAATTCCTTTGCTCGTTCAATTGCAAGATTTTCTACAACGTCTACTACTTCACATCCGCCATAGTATCTCTTTCCTGGATATCCTTCTGCATATTTATTCGTTAAAGGGCTACCCATTGCTGCCATAACAGCCTTGCTTACCCAGTTCTCAGATGCAATAAGCTCAATATGGCTATTCTGTCTTGCCTGCTCTTCCACAATCGCGTCAGCGATTTGGGCATCAACTTTCTTTACTTCATCAAGTGTGTACATGCTTAACCTCCACATATCATCTCATTTTATCAATTGCTCTAATATTTATACAGCAATTACTATTTAGTATAATAACTTTAACAGAATTTGACAAGCCTTATGTTAATTAAAATGGAATATCCTTTGACAAATTTTATATCCGTCTACGGAAATCCTTCTTCCAATCTTTCCCGGTAGATTCATTGCATTTCCAAGTATGCCACAACGCAATCTAGTCCATAACCACTTATCCTTTTCCTGAATATACTTCCATAGCTCTTTCTTTTTTTCCAGATTCTCTTCCAATCCGGAACGAATCAGTAAAACTGAAGAAACCGTCGTAATAATATCTAGATAATTACGCATATAACGCTTTACTTTGCCGTTTGCATGAATTCTTGCCATCTCATCCACGTAATAATCAACCATCAGCTTATTTACTTTAATTTGCTGGTCTATTCTACCTATCATAACCTGCTCATTAACAGACTGATCTGCTCTTCCGATATAATAACGATAGAAATTCACATCCAAATAATACATCGTCTTTACATACGGCAATGGATTAAATACGAAAATATTATCCACATAGAAGGTATGCTCTGGAAGTTTCAATCCACACTCTCTTAACAAATTG
The DNA here is from genome assembly GCA_017436865.1 of Lachnospiraceae bacterium. Lineage (GTDB taxonomy): Bacteria > Bacillota > Clostridia > Lachnospirales > Lachnospiraceae > COE1. The sequence continues at coordinate 66,258 of JAFSCH010000032.1, read as the reverse complement.
GTTCGATATATAACGGAATGCATTAATATATATTGTCCTACTCTGAAATGCTTTACATCATTCCAAGTAAACACACGGTCCTGAGGAAGAGCACGATGATACTTCATCACCTTTTTACGCTTCTCACCTTCTTTTTCATATACAAAGTTGCTTATCAGCATATCTATGGATTTGCCATCCTTCACCAAATCTTTTAAAGTATTTAAAATTTTTATATAGGCACTCTGATTTACCCAGTCATCACTATCTACAACTTTAAAATATAAACCTGTCGCATGCTCCATTCCACTGTTTACCGCAGAACCATGACCACCATTTTCCTTATTTACTACCTTAATAATACTAGGAAAACGTTCTCTGTATTCCTCTGCAATATCAGGAGTATTGTCCTTGGAACCATCATTTACAATAATAATCTCTACATCTTCACCACCTGGTAATAATGACTCAATACAGTTTCTCATATATGCCGACGAATTATAGCATGGTATTGCAATTGATAATAGTTTCATAATCTCTTCCTCTTTTCTTCTTAATACATAATGCTACCGAAACTTTTCACTCCCTAATTTTATATCAAGATACTTCGTATACGCTGCATACGCTGCTGGAATCGCATACCTCTCCTGTGTTTCTTCCCGCTCTACAAATAGCAGACCACTTTTATCCCCGGAACGTTCTAGCTCATCCACACGTATTGCATAACCTGTCATATGCCATTCCTTATGAGAAAAGATATGCTTACTCTCCTCTAATTTTTTAATGTGAATCACCTGTATTCCCAAGGTTTTCAAATGTTCTAAAACACTATCCTCATCCTGTATTCCTTCCATCCATGGAAATTCATACATACCGGCAAGTAACCCTTTAGCTGGACGCTTCTGAAGTGCTGTCTTTTGTTCATCCTGTAATACAAGTATTGTTTTATATTCTATGCTACGTGCCTTTTTCTGTGTCTTTTTCGGATATTCTGTCATACATCCCTGTTCCCTTGCCATGCAAAAAGAATACCACGGGCACTCCCCACACTTTGGCTCACCATTCGGTATACAAACCGTTGCACCAAGCTCCATCAATGCCTGATTGAAATCTCCCGGTCTGTCAGCAGGCATAATTTGCTTCAAATCCTGCTCTACACTCTTTTTTACACTTGCCAGCAAAATATCTCTCTCATCCAGTCGTATTCTGGAAATTACCCTAAGAACATTCCCGTCCACTGCCGGGACACATCGCTGATAGGCAATGGAAGCAACTGCCCCGGCCGTATAACTGCCAATTCCCGGTAAGTCGCATAATTCTTCATAGGTATCCGGAATCACACCATTATATTTTTCCATAATCTGTACAGCTGCCTTATTCAGATTCCGCACACGATTGTAATATCCAAGTCCTTCCCAAAGCTTTAATAGTGTTTCCTCTTCTGCCATAGCTAATGCTCTCACATCCGGAAGCGACTTCATGAAACGCTCATAGTATGGCTTTACCGCCTCTACTCTTGTCTGCTGAAGCATAATCTCTGAAACCCATACTCGATATGCTGTGGGTTCTTCTCTCCATGGCAGAATCCTTGCATTTGCATTATACCAGGAAAGCAACGGTTCAACAATTCTTTCTAATTGAAACTGTTCCATAATCTCCTTTATTCCTATCTAAGACGATTACACTCAAAGCGCTCCATCGTCAAAAGACAATTCAAAATCTCACTATAACGCTGTTCAATGTCTCCACTTTTTACTTCTATATCAAGGCATACTGCCATGGTATCAATCATAGCATCTGTTATTCTTGGATGTAACATATTCAATATTTCCAATTTTTCTTCATAAGTATCTGCTTCCAAGAATTTTAACAGTCCTGAATCTAAAGCTGGTTCATCTCCTTTTATGAGTGTCTCTTCAGGAGCTTTTGGAACTCCTACTCTCTCTGTTTCAACTTCTTCATACACACAAGACTGCTGTGACATATTTTTCTGTGCAACTGTCTCTTCCAAAATCTGCACTGCATTCATCTCACATGCCGGAGCCTGCACCTTCTCAAAACGATATTCCTGCTGTATCTGAGGATATTTTTCCTTATCAACCTTGCTCATAAACATGGCAAGTGGTCTTACATATACTCCGAAAGGAGCATACAACTGCTGATATACCACCATCTGTTCACTGGTCTCTGAATGCGTTGCAAGTGATAATATTTGGTATTGCATCCCTTTAAAATGTCTGTATATTTCATACGGTCTTGGTATCTGCTGCATATTCTGCCTCCCTCTTTTCATAATTATAATTCTAAAGTCTATCATAACTATTCAGTGCCTTCATAGTTACGTGGCATCGAAGATGCCGTGCAATAATCCATCCTAAATTTGCTTCGCAAATGGGATTTTGGCTTATACATACTGCATTTTCTCACGGAATCCGCACTAAATGCGTATTCCTGCTAAACAGTTACCGTCTATCCAAAATTGTTTCACAATAAGATTTTTCCACTTAATATATCATATTCTATTAGATTATAATCATTTTTTCCAACTTTGTCATTGCAAAGTTTTTTGTCATTGCAAAGTTTTCGGCATTCAATATTATTATTCCATTTTTTAGTAATTCTATTAACCGTTCAGGCACAAGCAAAAACACTCTGCTCACTATTTACCTAATGGTGAGCAAAGTGTTTTTTCCATAGCCTCTTTTTATTCAATCATTATACTAATTTATTCTTTATGCTCTCCTGATCCTGAGCAAACTGTAGTGCCATCTCCTGACTAATTTTACAATCCCAATGAAGCTGTACTAACGCATCATCCATTGTCATCATTCCTTGTTTTCTATTCGTCTGCATAACACTTGTCAGCTGATGTGTTTTTCCTTCTCGTATCAGATTTCGGACAGCAGGAGTGTTATGCAATACCTCAAAAGCTGCCACTCTGCCTCCACCATCTATGGTTGGAACCAATTGCTGTGAAATTATCGTCTCTAATACATTCGCCAGCTGTACGCGAATCTGCTGTTGCTGGTGTGGTGGAAATACATCTATCACACGATCCACCGTACTCGTTGCTCCTATCGTATGTAAGGTTGAGAATACCAAATGTCCCGTTTCTGCTGCCGTTATCGCAGTACTAATTGTCTCAAAGTCACGCATCTCACCCACAAAGATAACATCCGGATCTTCTCGTAATGCAGCACGAAGAGCATGCGCATAACTTGTAGAATCCAATCCTATCTCTCGCTGATTTACAATGGATTTCTTATGCTGATGCAAATATTCAATCGGATCTTCCAGCGTAATGACATGTGCTTCTCTGTTATTATTAATCGTGTCAATCAAGGATGCTAACGTAGTCGATTTTCCACTTCCTGTCGGACCGGTTACCAATACTAATCCGCGTTTCTTTGTATATAAATCAACAACCGACTGTGGCACACCTAATTCTTCAGGAGATGGAATATTGGTTCCTACCAGACGAAACGCCATTGCAATAGAACCTCTCTGCTTATATATATTTGCTCGATAACGTCCCTCACCAGGAATAGCAAAAGACATATCTACTTCTCCATACTCTTCAAAGTGCTGTCTTTGCTTCTCATTCATAACATGAATTGCAACTTCCATGGTATCAGCCGGAAGAAGCTTTATACCTTCCATGGTAATCAATTTTCCATTGATTCTCATCTTGGGTGGGATTCCTACCGTAATATGCACATCAGAAGCTCCTGCTTCTTTTGCTTTGTTTAAAATCTCTTCCACAGACAACGCCATATTTTCGCTCCTTATTATATTTATACGCTCACACTTTTCTACTTTTGTAACTATTCAGTACCTTCATAGTTACACAAAAATCCATCTTAAATTTGTTTCGGCTGAATTGCCGTGCAATTGGATTTTTGCTTATTCATACTACATTTTTTACGGAATCCGCAGTAAATGCGTATTCCTGCTGAACAGTTACCTACTTTTTATTATATTCATTATTTTATCACTCTATTTATATTAAATCAATTATGTTGTCTGTTTTTATCTTGTTCTGTTTTTATTTTACCAAAAAATATATTTTACATTCTTTTTCTCGTATTCACACAATTCAGTGTTGCCGTATTTCTTTATACACTTTTCCTATTGTAAATCATTTTCTATTATACTATCATGATGTTTAGTTATTTACTACTTGGCGACATTCTGCATGTATATGGGAGGACTTTGCATGCCGTTTATCAATTGCATCAACACAACAAGGGAGAGATAAAATGAGGGAGAGCTTTGAATATGAAGGAACCGCTACAGGTGAATATAAGAGTGGCCTGTATGTTACTTATTGTGGACGGGAATACCAGGCTGACTATTTGGGATTAGGCAGATTTGTTCTCTATTCTGATGTTGCAGATGATAACTTTACATTTCCAACACAGGATGGAAGATACTTATTACAGACAGATTTACGTGATTCAGATTTATCACGCGCCAGCGAAATACGAATGATTGGTATTATGAGAAACAGTTATGAAAATGTCATGATTCGTGAGATTTTGGAAGAAGGCGTCGTGGTATCTACTTACAATCCAAGACTTGCTTTTGAACTGAACTTAAAGCCAGTAAAAGAGTTAGGATTTACCGGTCTAATTGAGAGAGCACTATTAATTGGTATGTATGAAGAACGTGATTACCTCTGGAATCCATCACTTGGCATCTATGCCACCTTCTGTCAGGCATTAAATGCGAACTGTGAAACTACTTGGTTTGCAGAAAAAGACAGAATGACACAGGTTTTAGTTGTTGATAATCCCAAAAAAGAAATGGAATAAAGTTATGTTGTACATAGAAAAGAGGAAACGCTTCATACGTTTCCTCTTTTCTTATTCTCTTATATACTCAAAATCTGCATCTTCAATTCTGTGAAGCAATGCTTCTCCCGAAAAATACCTCTTTATATTCTCACAACAAGCAACAATTACTCTCTCTTGTGTTGCCGGACAATGTCCAAGACTTGGACCTGCAATGTGAGGCGTAATCATCACTCGTTCATAACTCCACAACGGATGGTCTTTTGGTAACGGCTCAGGATTCGTTACATCCAGAATAACCCCTTTTAAATGTCCTGTCTCTAAGACCTCTGACAATACATTTGTATCAACTAGCGTTCCACGCCCCATATTGAGAAGCACCGCATCTTTCTTCATTGCCAAAAGACGTTCCTTCGTTAGAAGCTTTCTTGTTAATGGCTTATTTGGTAGACTACATGCCACAATATCTGCCTCTGGCAAGAGTTTATCAAGCTGTTCAAATCCATACATCTTATCAAAGCCTTCAGGCACATTTTCCGTATTTCTTCTGATGCCAATGTTGGTTGTGCCAAATGCCTTTAGCCTCATTGCCAGATTCGTACCGATATCACCAGTTCCAAGTAACAACACTGTTTTTCCATACAACGATTCTTCTGCTCCTGCATCTTTCCATATTCCTTGCTTTTGTTGCTCCCAATAAACTGGAAAATGTCTGTACAATGCCAAAATCGCTCCAATTGCATATTCGGACATAATTACTCCTAAGGCACCACTCATATTCGTTAACTGTATATGTTTTGGAAATCCATATTCCGAATTTTTCACTGTATATTTATCAGTCCCTACCCATGTCATCTGAACCCATTCCAACACTTCATTTTGGGCAATCTCTGCCAACTCCGGCTGACCAATTATAACCTGAGCATGATTCATACATTCCTTGGCTTGGTTTTCCTCCATTTCAGCCATAAACTGCACTTGAGCATATCCTTCTGCTGCCTGTCTTAATCTATTCTGCTGCTCCTTAGTACAAGGAAAGCTTACTGCTATTATTTTCATGTATTCCTCCTAATTATCAACAAGGTAGAAAAAAGTACCCTATATCGTATAGGGTACTTCATAATCTCTTACTGTGCAAGCAACATCATAATCTTATTGCTTCTTGCGATAAACTTTGTCATTGCTTCTGGCTGTAATGGTGCCTGCTGAATCAAAGCAAGGTCGTAAAGCTGTTCGCAGATTAAATCTACATTTTCACCATCCTGATGCTCTAAGATATACTCTACCAGCTTGTTGTTTGCATTCAAAATCAAGGTCTCGCCTTCCTTGCCCATAGCCCCAAAGTCCATACCAGGCATTGCATACATCTTCATCATATCCTGCATTCTGCGGGCCTCTTCGGATACGGTAATCATAGAAGAAATATCCTTATTCTTGAGCTTCTCAACCTTAACTGTAATATTATCCTTCTTGATTGCCTTCTTAAAGAGCGTAGATACTTCTTCACTCTTCTTTGCAAGCTCTTCCTCCACCTTCTTAGAAGTCTTTGTCTTAAAGGTATCTGTTAAATCCGCATCAATACGTGAGAACTTAATTCCCTCATTCTTAGCCTCTAACTGAGAAACAAATGGCTGGTCAATCTTGTCAGGAAGGATAACTGCATCCATCTTTGCCTTCTTGAACATATTGATATACTGACTCTGCTGTACCATATCAGTTACATAGTAGATAATCTTTTCCTTGGTTTCTGCATCTTCAGAAGGAATTTCCACTTCATCCTCATCGGTTACTACCTCAGCTTCAATTGCTTCACCTGTCTCTGCATCTGTTGCTGCTGCCTGATTCTCTTCTGCATCCGGATCAGACTTTTTCACTTCCAAACACTCAGGTAATGTCACATACTGCCCATCAAGGTTCTTAAATAAGATATAGTCTGTCATCTTTTCACAGAACTTGTCATCCTTTAAGCAGCCAAACTTAATAAATGGGCTAATATCATCCCAGTATTTTTCGTAATTTTCCTTATCTGTCTTACACATTCCAGATAACTTATCTGCAACTTTCTTTGTAATGTATTCGCTAATCTTCGTTACAAAGCCATCATTCTGTAATGCACTTCTGGATACATTCAGCGGAAGATCCGGACAGTCGATAACACCCTTTAATAATAATAGAAATTCTGGAATAACTTCCTTGATATTATCTGCAATGAATACCTGATTGTTGTATAACTTAATGGTTCCTTCGATCGATTCATATTCCATATTAATCTTAGGGAAGTAAAGAATCCCCTTCATATTAAATGGATAATCCATATTTAAATGAATCCAGAATAAAGGCTCCTTATAATCCTGGAATACCTTGCGGTAGAAGTCGATATAATCTTCCTTGGTACAGTTATTTGGATGCTTTGTCCAAAGTGGCTGTGTTTCATTTAATGGAACAGGTCTCTTCTTAATCTTAAGCTTTGTTTCCTTTTCTTCTGAGTCAGGCTTTGTCTCCTCAAGAGTCTCAACAACTACATCGTCCTCTCTCTTATCTTCAGGACTAATCGTTTCGAATTCTTCCGGTGCATTTGCCTTCTCTAAGAAGATATTGTAAGGCATGAAGGAACAATACTTCTTGATAACCTCTCTTGCCTTATATTCATTACAGAACTCTAAGCAATCTTCATTTAAGAAGAGGGTAATCTCTGTACCTACAACGGTTCTGTCTCCATCCTTCATATCATACTCTGTTCCACCATCACATTCCCAATGTACCGGTTTTGCTCCATCCTTAAAAGAAAGAGTATCAATATGAACTTCATCTGCTACCATAAATGCAGAATAAAAACCAAGTCCGAAATGACCGATAATCTGGTCATCATTTGTCTTATCCTTATATTTTTCAATAAAGTCTGTTGCTCCTGAGAAAGCAATCTGATTAATGTATTCTTCTACTTCCTCTGCTGTCATACCAAGACCGGTATCAATAAACTTCAAGGTCTTTTTCTCTGGATCAACAACTACATGAATCTCATTTTTTGCATCTGCCGGATAAGTATACTCACCCATCATTTCTAATTTCTTGAGCTTTGTAATCGCATCACAACCGTTTGAAATCAGCTCTCTATAAAAGATATCGTGGTCTGAATATAACCACTTCTTGATAATCGGAAAAATATTTTCGCTATTAATTGATAGACTTCCATGCTTTTCTGCCATAACTTTTACATTCCTTTCCATTCTCTTTTGAGGTCGTCTCCTCTTATATGTAAACTAGTTTAATACCCTAAAAAATAAAAGTCAATAGAAAATTAGCACTCAAATCACTCGAGTGCTAATAATTAATACTTTGTTTATAATTGTTTTAGAAATGCTTATGAAAAATCTCAAAAAAACTACTTGTCACAATTGATTCATCCTCCAAAAAACCTACCTTTTCCCACAGTTTGGTATTTAGGTTTCTTGTAAGTCCATTCACAAATTTTGTGTACTCTTCATCAAACACTTCTTTACGGCGTTGCTCTACAATCTTAATCTTATTACGGTCTGTTTCTTCCCTATCAAAAGTACTAATACATTTAATAATATGATAGCCTGAAGAACTTTCCACAATATTACTTATCTCATCTGTTCCCAGATTAAAGGCTGCTTCCTCAAACGCAGCATCCAGACTTCCTTTTCCAAAAGAATAGGATGGACTGCTATCCTCACTATATTCTGCAATCAGACCAGAAAATTCTTCCCCATCCTTCGCTAACTGCCATACTTTCTTTGCCTGTTGATAGGCCTCACGCTTTGCCTGTTCTGTATAAGGTACTTTTTCTCCATCTTCATTCAGAGAATATGTCTTAATCAGAACATGCTGAACTGTAATGGTTCTTGCCTCATCATCACTAATCTCAGGATTAATATCCGCAATCAAATGCTTATACACCTTATCTGCAAGAGCATATTCTTCATACATGGTATAAATCTGCTCTTGCGTCACTTCAAGACCTACAAGCTCTGCTTCATTCAATGACTTATAATATTCCTCTGACGCCTGTACGAGTCTGCTCTTTTCATCCTCATCAAGTACAATCCCTTCATGCTGTGCCAAAAGATTCATCGCTTTAATCTTTGCAAGCTTTGCCAACACCGTTTCCTTAATATTCGCTTCTAAGGTAACACCCTCATGCGATGTATTCCATATCTCTTTCCCAAAAATCTTCTCGTACTGATTCTTGGTATTCATCAGATATATCATAACCTCTGAAAGCTTACAGGAAGACTTCTCTATCCGAAATATCTCATCCTGTTCAAATCCTGTTGTCAATACAATTTTAGTTCCTTCTCCATTCTCTGTTCCTTTGTTCTGACAACCACACATTGTCACAAATACTAAAAGAAAAAGCATGAATGCTTTCCAAATATATATTTTTTTTCTCATATCTTCAATCCTCGTAATTATTCTATATCTGTAATTATTCCGTACCTTCATCATTACGATTATGGCATAAACTCTAAGTCTTATGCAACCAAAAAGATTATTGTAAATATTGTTGGAATTTTTGTGATAATTTATAGAATTTTCACTTTTCTTTTGTTATAATATTCTAAGAAAGATAACATAATATATTTACGGGGAATCGATCATGATTTATAGGGGGTAATATCATGGTTTTTAGTAGCTTAGAATTTTTATTTGTATTTTTACCTATCTTTTTAGTGCTCTATTACTGTCTGGCAGATAAATATCGCAATGGTCTGCTCTTTGCAGGTAGTATTTTATTTTACGGCCTGGGAGAGCCTACCTATTTATTTCTAATTCTATATTCTGTTTTAGTAAATTATTTATTCGGACTCTTAATCTCACGCTGTATGAATTATCCTGCCCGAAAAAAGCTTCTGCTTTTTCTTTCCTTGCTTTATAATTTTGGACTTTTATTCTATTTTAAATACATGGATTTCTTTTTAGAAAACATCAATACTGTTTTGTATAAAAGCGGTAGCAATCTGCAATTTACACTGTTACACCTTGTACTTCCACTAGGCATCAGCTTTTATACCTTTCAGATTGTATCCTATATTATCGATGTATACCGTGGAACCGTTCCTGTGGAGACTTCCTTTGTTAATCTTGGAGCATATCTATGCATGTTTCCACAACTTATCGCTGGTCCTATTGTCGTATACTCTGATATTCATGACGCCTTGGAAAAACGTAAACTCACTATTATAAATCTGGACGAAGGATTAAAAACCTTTATCCTTGGTCTTGGCTCAAAGGTTATTCTGGCAAATCAAATCGGAACCTTATGGAATGAAGTATGCATGATTGGTTATGAAAGTATCTCAACACCTCTTGCATGGCTTGGTGCTGCTGCTTACTCCATGCAGCTTTATTTTGACTTCTGGGGTTACTCCTTAATGGCAATCGGTCTTGGTAAAATGCTCGGATTTCACATGCCAGTTAACTTTAATCATCCATATACAACAAGAAGTGTGACTGACTTTTGGAGACGCTGGCATATTACCCTCGGTGCATGGTTTCGGGAATATATCTATATTCCACTTGGCGGTAATCGCAAAGGACGTTTCACAACCCTGCGCAACCTGCTTATTGTGTGGTTTCTTGTTGGTTTTTGGCATGGAGCAGACTGGAATTTCATCCTTTGGGGACTTCTGATTTTCATCTTACAGATTATTGAAAAAAATCTGTTACTTCCGTTTCTTAGAAAGGAACATATGATTGCAAAACTACTTTCTCATGCATACATGACTTTGTATATATTAGTCAGTTGGACTATTTTTGCCATCAGTGATTTTAGCCAGCTTCGCATCTACCTTGCCAGAATGTTCCCATTCTTTGGTATTGGTAACACATTGAACTCCATGGATTTTGTAAAATACCTCACTACTTATGCACCACTTTTACTCATCTGTCTGTTCTTTTGTACGGAATATCCAAAGAAACTAGCAGAAAAGTTGGAACAAAAACTTCTTAATGTGGGCATATCCGTTGCCATATTTTGGTATGCGGTATACTACTTGTCCATTGGCTTAAACAATCCATTTTTATATTTTCGCTTTTAGGGGGGCGTATCATGAATTCTAACAAACATTATATTTTAACATTTAGTATTCTGCTTTCCAGCCTCTTGCTTACTTTGCTTGGCATCTACTGGAATCAAGTTCATTATCATGACGCGGAAAACTATTCTGCAAAAAATCCTCCTCTCGCCACCGCAATGATGGGATTGCATGATGGTCTGTTACTTCAAGAGTTTGACTCTACCCAACAAGAAAATGACATCCTTTTGACAGAAGTGCCTACTACAAATGCAATGGAAAAAGAGGAAGAAAAAGAAGAAACGACAGCCCAAACGGAATCCTCTGAAGTTCCTGAGAATTCTTCAGACATGGACGTGTTCAATGCGGTCTCTGAGACCTATTCTTTCACTCCAGTAACAGAAGATTATTTTCAGGATGCTGTATTTATCGGCGATTCAAGAACCGTTGGTATCAGCGAATATTCTGGTATTGAAAATGCTACTTTTTTATGCAAAACCTCGCTGTCCATCTATGATTATACAAAGCCAAAGATAACCTATAAAGATAAAAAGACTTCCATTCAAGAAGTCTTACAAACGGAAACCTTTGGAAAAATCTATCTGATGGTTGGTATCAATGAATGTAGTTATGGCACCCCGGAATCCTTCTATGAGCTGTATCGTGAAGTGGTGGAAGACATTCGAAAGCTTCAGCCCCAAGCCCTTATTTTTATTGAAGGTAACCTACTTGTAACCCAGTCTAAATCAGACAGCAGTCAAGGCGTAACGAATGAAAATATTTCCTCAAGAAATGATTTGATTGCAACGCTTGCCAACCAAAAGGATACCTTTTATATTGACATTAACCAAAGCTCTCTCTGTGAAAACGGTGCTTTGATTCCTGAATTCACATGGGACCAGATACATATCAAAGCTCAGTATTATACCGTATGGAAAGACTTTCTGCTCCAGCATGGCATTGTAAAAAATTCAATAGACACAAATATTGAAATGGCAAAGGGATGAATCAAACCGATTCATCCCTCTTTTTTGTACTAGGAAATTGCTGTAACGTAGTGGTAGTTACAAAGTGCGTGCGCTGGCACGCACTATATTTACTTGCAAACAGCTTTTAACTGTTCCGCTTCTACTTCTATCAGAATAGTATCTCCAACTCTTACCTCATCTGCCAAAATCAGCTTTGCTGCAAGTGTTTCTACATACTTCTGTATATAACGTTTCAATGGTCTTGCACCGTAAACCGGATCATAACCATTTTCCACAATGAACTGTTCGGCTTCCTTAGAAAGCTCAATACGAAGCTCTTTATCTGCCAATCGCTTATTCAAGTCTTCTATAATCAGATGTATAATTCCACCTATGTTATCTTTTGTCAAAGGCTTAAACAGAATCATCTCATCCAGTCGATTTAAAAACTCTGGTCTAAAATGCATCCGTAGCTCATTCATAACCAAATCCTTCGCATCCTTTCGAATCTCACCATTATCCTCAATTCCCTCCAATAGATATTGTGCACCAATATTGGAAGTCATGATTAATATCGTATTTTTAAAATCTACCGTTCTTCCCTGTGAATCCGTAATTCTGCCATCATCCAATACCTGAAGCAATACATTAAATACATCCGGATGAGCCTTTTCTACCTCGTCAAATAAAACTACACTGTATGGTTTTCTCCGAACCGCCTCCGTCAACTGTCCACCTTCATCATATCCTACATATCCTGGAGGTGCTCCAATCAATCGTGACACAGAATATTTCTCCATGTATTCACTCATATCAATACGAACCATATTACTCTCATCATCAAAGAGAGATTCCGCAAGTGCCTTAGCAAGCTCTGTCTTTCCAACACCGGTTGGTCCTAAGAACAGGAAAGAACCAATTGGTTTACTAGGATCTTTAATTCCAGCTTTCGAACGAATAATTGCCTCTGTTACTTTTGTAACGCCTTCATCCTGCCCAACCACACGTCTATGCAATTCTTCGTCCAAATGAAGTGTCTTATTTCTCTCACTCTCATTCAACTTTGCCACCGGAATTCCTGTCCATCTTGAAATAATCTTTGCAATTTCCTCTTCTGATACACTCTCATGCACCAAAGTCATTTCTTTATTTCTAACAGCTTCCTCTTCGATTTCAAGCTGCTGTTTCATAGCTGGAAGCTTTCCATAGCTGAGTTCTGCTGCCTTTTCCAGATTCCCCTCACGCTGTGCAATCTGAATCTGATTATTAACCTCTTCTATCTCCTCACGAAGTCTAGATAACTTTTCTACAGAAGATTTTTCATTATCCCATTGAGCCTTTCGGTTATTGAACTCTGCCTTCTGCTCTGCAAGCTCCCTTTGTAATGCTTCTAAACGTTCCTTACTTAATCTGTCATCTTCCTTTTTCAATGCTGCTTCTTCAATTTCCATCTGCATAATACGACGTTGCATTTCATCAAGCTCTGCCGGCATGGAATCTAACTCTGTCTTAATCATCGCACAAGCCTCGTCCACAAGATCAATTGCCTTATCCGGCAAAAATCTGTCAGAAATATAACGATTAGACAATGTCGCAGCACTTACCAGTGCATTATCCATGATTTTCACACCATGAAACACCTCGTAACGTTCCTTTAGACCTCTTAAAATGCTAATGGTATCTTCAACCGTTGGTTCCTCTACCATAACCGGCTGGAAACGTCTTTCTAAAGCTGGATCCTTTTCAATATATTGTCTATATTCGTCCAATGTAGTGGCACCGATACAATGTAGCTCGCCTCGTGCAAGCATTGGCTTTAACATATTACCTGCATCCAAAGCACCGTCTGTTTTTCCCGCTCCCACAATTGTATGGAGCTCATCAATAAACAAAATTATCTGTCCGTCACTATTCTTTACATCCTCTAACACTGCCTTTAAACGTTCTTCGAATTCTCCACGATACTTTGCTCCTGCTACAAGTGCACCCATATCAAGAGCAAAAACCTTCTTATCTTTCAAGCCTTGTGGAACATCACCTCTTACGATTCTCTGTGCCAACCCTTCAACCACTGCTGTCTTTCCAACTCCTGGCTCACCGATTAATACAGGATTATTCTTAGTCTTCCTAGAAAGAATACGAACAATATTCCGAATCTCATTATCTCTTCCGATAACCGGATCAAGCTTCTGATTTCTTGCCTTCTCCACCAAATCCTGTCCGTACTTTTCCAAGGTATCATAGGTTGCCTCCGGATTGTCACTGGTAACGCGCTGATTCCCACGCACCTCAGAAAGACTCTTCAAAAAACGTTCTCTTGTAATTCCATATTCGCGGAAAATTTCCTGAATCTCCTTATTTGGATTCTGTATCATAGCTAGAAAAATATGCTCTACCGAAACATATTCATCTCCCATACGCTTTGCCTCATCCTCAGCAGTAATCAATACCTTATTCAGATATTGACCTATATATGGCTGTCCGCCCTGCACCTTTACACGTTTCTGCAAAGCTGCTTCCACGCGCCCTGTAAAGTGTTCACTATGAATCTCCATCTTCTCTATCAGTTTTAATATCAAGCTATCTTCAATTGTTAAAAGTGCAAAAAGAAGGTGTTCCTGTTCCAACTCCTGATTTCCATATTCTATTGCAAGTTTTTCACATGTGTTTATTGCCTCTATTGACTTTTGTGTGAATTTTTGAATATTCATAATCTCTCCTCCATTCCTAAGAGCTTAAGTATTCTCCTGCCCGTACTGTTTTATTTGTTCTACACCCACTATAACACTGTAGTATTATTTGTCAATTCATTTTAATGTTTTTTTATTTATTTTTTATTTATTAGTGGTACTTTCCAAAATATTGCCTCTTTTTTCTGACTTCTTCTTCGCATGCCTCTATTTTATTGTTATAATATATTAAAATAGCTTTTATAGTATTAACTTTTTGAATCTTTTTTATCCAGAAAGAAGCCCACTATATGGAAATTTTAGACTTAATTGACAAGGATCGACTACAACGAATACAGGATTTATTCTCAGATGCTACCGGTGTAGCCCTCAGTATTATTGATACAAAAGGAAAGCATGTTACCAGAGTTAGTAATTTCCTTGACTTCTGTATGAAATATACTCGTGGAAGTAAGATTGGACTGGAACGTTGCCAGAAATGCGATCTAGAAGGTGTTGGAACTTACTTTTGTCATGCCGGCTTAATGGACTTTGCGGCCGATATCACTGTTAATGGTGAGAAGCTTGGTACTATTCTTGGTGGACAGGTCCTCCCAGCTCCTCCTGATTTTGAGAAATTCCGTCAGGTTGCAGTAGAAATTGGTGTTGATCCGGACGAGTACATTGAAGCACTCAAACAAGTTCCTATTAAAACCGAGAAAGCCATCCGTGCATCTGCTGACTTAATGGCTGAAATGACTAATATGCTCGTTAATATTGAATATACACATTATAAAGAAAAGAATAAATTAACAGCAGTAGACAGCGAGATTGGTTCTACTACCAAAAATGTAGAAGAAATCAAGCTTATGGTTCAGGATTTGACAAAGATTTCCTCAAAGCAAAATATTCTTGCACTCAATGCTTCTATTGAAGCTGCCCGTGCTGGTGATGCCGGACGTGGCTTCAATATTGTAGCAGGTGAAATGGGTAAGCTCTCTACAACAGCTGCTGAAAAATATACCGAAATCATTGCAAAAGCCGAAGAAATTGATATTGCTTTAAAGAAGATGAATGATTCCTTTTCTTAAATACTCTCTGACAAAACCCGCTATTCGTGGGTTTTTGTTGTTTTATATACCTTTTTTATGAATTATTTTCACTTTTTCATTTTGCTTTCTTTTTATTTGTGATAAAATAGAACTAAGCTACTTTTTGAAAGAGGTAAAAATATTATGAAGGATCCACAAACTGCTTATTTTTTTAGAAAGTTCTATGGGAATGTTATTAAGTGGTGGTTTGTTGCTTATAATACGGATGCTGTAAAAATATGGCCTTCCAAGGCAGAGGAAGAAGCCGCCCGCTTAAAGGAAGAAGAAGAAGAGAAAGAACGCCTTCTTCAAGAAAAAGAGGAAAAAGAAGGTCTCCTTCTTGAAAACACACCAAATAATGAAACAACAGATGTTGCAGATGACGCATACAATGCAACAACTGGTTCTTATTCTGGTTTATACGGCCAGGGGCCAATGGATGATGATACACAATCTATGTTAGATCAGATTATGCATCAATCCAGTTCTCAAACAAATATTGATTTTCTCTTAGGAAATGCATCTAATACTCCTGATGCTTCCTCCGTTCAGCTACCACCGGAACAGGATGAGATTATCAAAGAAGCTAATCTCATCTATGAGCGTCTCCTTCGTGAAGCAAAAGAAGATGAAGAGCGTAAAGCTGCAGAAATTGAAGCAGTAAAAAGAGCCGCAGAGGCAGGCATATATACATAATTACGTTCAAAAAGGCAGTACCTCTCATGCAATAATATGAACAGCACTGCCTTATTTTTATGCCTTTTATTTACACAGAACCTGCACCCTAAGCTCTACATCACCCACACACAGTATATCATTATGCTCAAGCTCCATCAGCTCATAGGGCGGAATCTGTGTATCATTTACATAGGTTCCATTTGTACTATCCAAGTCCTGCACAAAATAATTCCCATTTATTTTCGTAATCAGACAGTGCCTGCGACTTACCTTCATAGATATCTGTAACATACCATCCGAGTCCATACCTCTTCCAATCAAAAACGCTTCATCTCCCACGCAAAACTGAAAAGTTCCTTCTCTTCCCGCATAAACCAGTTCCAATTTGTTTGACTTTACACACTTCTCCTCTTCTGACTTATCCACCAGTAACCCGGACATACCATTCCCCAACTGATTGATTTCTTCTAGAAACTCCTCGACCTTCATCTGTCCTGTCTTGTAAAGTTTTATCAGTTGCTGTATCCGCTGTTGTTTCTTTATAGACAAATATTCTGCAATTCTGTAAAGACATTCTTCAAACCCTCTCATCCAGTCTGAACCATCTGCATAACGAAACTCCTGCGTAATTGGCAACACAGCAAACATAGGACTGCATGAATCCCTGTCCATATAAATCTGTTCATATCTACACCAGATACATTCCTTCTTCATAAAGCCGTTCTCTTCTATCCTTTGTGTCATGAAAACAACCGCATAGAGTACATCAATCACTTCATCCTCTGCCAGTTTAGGAAGTATCTGTGAAAGTTTCTCCACTTCACTTATCTGAAAGCAAAGCTTCTCCTTTCCATTCTGTTGTACTCTCTTATACGGAAGCATTCCTGCAAGATTTGCCTGCTTTAAAATAAGATAACCCATCTCAAAATAGGAGTCTTTCTCCTGAAACAAAAAGGATAGCTGTTTTTCATTTTCCTTTACAATCATCTCTGCTCCTCCTTCTTCTTTCTCTTTACTCTAAGAGATTCTGAAATATTCATAAATATGGCCATCCATTTTTTCTTATCCCGCTCCATGCACTGCTGTGTGAGAATAACTTCTTTTCCTTCATAACTGCCCAAAATAAATATGGTAAAGAACTCATATCCCATTATTTGTGAACTATATTGCAGCTCACCATAATCATATCCATTGATTCTTCGTTTTGTAACCTTTAGACACTTAAATTCATTCACTTGCGCCTTAAAGCCATCATAATATTCCTGTAAGCGTTGTAACAAATTATCTTGCATAATCTCATTTCCACTCGTTACGTTTATTACTACACGTCTATCATCTGACAACCAGTTATAATTTGATACAAAAGTATCTCCCATTCGAGCTTCCTGACCACTTGCATGTGTCTCCTCCGTCAGCATGTGTAAATGCGACGGAATCATAATCTCCATGCCATCCTTATACAGAGAATATTGCCTATATAACATATTTCCCATTTTGGCCCTCTTATCATTTATTAACTACCTATACGTTACAGCAATTTCCTATTACGAAAAAAGCACTGTCGGGTATGACAGCGCCTTTATTTCTAATTCTTCTTATGCATCTACACTATAGTTAGGTGCTTCCTTTGTAATATGAATGTCATGTGGATGACTTTCCTTTAATGAAGCAGCAGAAATCTTCACGAATCTACCATTCTGCTTGAGTTCTTCAATTGTCTGTGTTCCACAGTAACCCATACCGGAACGAAGACCTCCCATTAACTGGAATACAGTATCTTCCAAATTGCCCTTGTAAGCAACTCGTCCTTCAACACCTTCTGGAACAAGCTTCTTTGCATCAGACTGGAAGTAACGATCCTTACTACCATTTTCCATAGCAGCGATAGAACCCATTCCACGGTATACCTTGTACTTTCTTCCCTGGAATAATTCAAATGTTCCCGGACTTTCTTCACATCCAGCAAACATACTACCCATCATACAAACACTTCCGCCTGCTGCGATGGCTTTTGTCATATCTCCTGAGAACTTAATTCCACCGTCAGCAATGATTGGAATACCATATTCCTTTGCTACCGCGTAGCAATCCATAATTGCTGTAATCTGTGGAACACCGATACCTGCTACAACTCGTGTTGTACAGATAGAACCAGGTCCGATACCTACCTTAACTGCATCTGCTCCAGCTTCAATTAATGCTCTGGTAGCTTCACCTGTTGCAACGTTACCTGCAATAACCTGAAGATCTGGATATTCAGCCTTAATCATTCTTAAGCACTTTAATACGTTCTCTGAATGACCATGAGCACTATCAAGAACGATAACGTCAACCTTTGCAGCTACTAAAGCAGCTACTCTGTCAAGAACGTTTGCTGTAATACCAACACCGGCACCACATAATAATCTTCCCTGCTCGTCCTTTGCCGCAAGCGGATACTTGATTGTCTTTTCAATATCCTTAATGGTAATAAGTCCCTTTAAGTTAAAATCATCATCAACAATAGGAAGCTTTTCCTTTCTTGCAGTAGCAAGAATCTTCTTTGCTTCTTCTAAAGTAATGCCTTCCTTTGCAGTTACAAGACCCTCAGAAGTCATAGACTCCTTAATTTTCTTGGAATAATCTGTCTCAAACTTCAAGTCACGGTTTGTAATAATACCTACTAACTTTCTTCCTTCTGTAATAGGAACACCTGAAATTCTAAACTTGCCCATTAATGCATCTGCATCTGCTAATGTATGTTCCGGAGTCAATGAAAACGGATCTGTAATAACACCATTCTCGGAACGTTTTACCTTATCAACCTCTTCTGCCTGCGCCTCGATAGACATATTTTTGTGGATGATACCAATACCACCCTGTCTTGCCATGGCAATTGCCATTCTGTGCTCTGTAACTGTATCCATTCCCGCACTCATCATAGGAATGTTGAGTTTGATCTTCTTGGTTAACCAAGTTGTTAAATCTACCTGATTTGGAATAACCTGCGAATAGCTTGGCACTAAGAGAACATCGTCAAATGTGATGCCTTCACCGATAATCTGACCCATTTTTCTTCCTCCTGTAAATCATAAAAAAATATAAATTGTAATATTCAAAATTATATCAAACTATGTTCTGATTGTCAATCCAAAAATACCTTTCTTGGTGCGATACCTTTTACCGTTTTTGCAAAATCTTCGTCAAGATTAAGCAGGTACTTCTGATTGCCCTCATAATACATAACATAAAGCTTCTGTTCCGGTAAATCTTTTCCCGCACTGTAGTCTGTAGCTTTCACTTCTCTGTGTCTGTAGGAATCCAGCTCATGTGATTTCTCCGGTGCCAGAATCTCCATCTTCTCCACACTAAGAGTTGCTACACGCTTTCTTTTGTTCTTTGCCATAATCTTATCAACATTGATTTCCTTATCTAAATACAGGTATTCAAATTCAATGTCTGTCCACTGAAAAACAAAATAATCAAGTACTCCAAATGCAATCGCAAGGATGAATAATATCATGTTTCCGGTAAGTAATGTTAAAAAGGCCAAAAAGATGGTTGGAATTACACAAACAACACGCAGAAGCTTGTCCTTCATGCCTTGTTCTTTCTTCACTAAGAGCTCTTTGTAACTGTCATTCATACGCTTTATCCTTCCTGTTCTTATGTAGTTATTTACTTAAAAATATATCCCATTTCCCAGAATAAATCAACGCATTATTCAGGCTTTAGGAAAAATTAATAGTCTCTTCATTGACAGCTGACACCTCTGACATTTATCATGTTAAAAAAGCGTTGCTCGGCAGCAACGCTCCAAAGAATTTGCTTTGCAAATTCTTTACTAACATACACTACACTATCGCAATTTCCTATCACATCAAAAAAACGGCTACGGAGGATAAAAAATGGAAGTATATAATAAAAATCGTGATCAGAATCATTCCATACATGATGAAATCAGGGAGCAGAATGCCAAACTTAAGGATGCACCTCTGAAAGAAAAGCTTGCCTATTTTAAGGAATATTATCTTAAGACAACCTTGGTCGTCATCGCAGCACTTATTGTAATCGTATGCATTGGCTATTCTATGATAACAGCACCGGATGATACCGGATTTGCAGCTTACTTCTTTAATCATGTTGGTGATTCTTCTGACACTACCATGCTGGATGAATTCGTGGAATATATAGATCTTGATACCAAGGAACATGACGCTTATATTGATGCCGCTATGCATTATAACCCGGATGCCCAGAATTATGAATCTGTTTATGTGGGCATTGAAAAGAGTTGGGCAGTCATGTCCAGTGGCGAACTTGATATCATCGTTGGTGACCAGATGGCTTTTGATTATTTTGCAAAGGGCGGAAGCTTTGCAGATATCACTACCATACTTCCAGAAGACTTATTGGACAGGTTCCAGGATAAGCTCTACTATTACACCGATGAAGAAACCGGCGAAACACTTCCTGTCGGAATCTATGTAAGCGATTCTCCTCAGTTAAAGGAACATTCTTATTATTTAGAGAAAGAACCGATCCTTGGCTTTGTTGTGAATTCCAACAGCATGGATAATGCGATTTCATTCTTAAGATTTTTATATACAGAATAAAGCTGACTACAAAAAGCACTCTTGACAGAGTGCTTTTTATATTATCTTTATTATCTTCTCCATATCAACCGTTTCCACTGTTCAATCTGCTCTTCGGTCATAAATCCATTCGAAGTTCCAAGGAAACCAATCTTGTAAGAAGCAAAGAGAAGCGCATTCTTAATTGCATCATGTGCATCCCCTGTCTTTACATAATAATGAAGGAACGCAGAAAACAGCGCATTTCCGGCACCAATCGTATTCACAATCTCATTCGTCTTCACCGGTTTGTATTCCAAAATACTATTATCCTTCTTCGTGTACAGAATGACACCCTTACTTCCAATACCTATGATTACGATTTCGGGATCGAATTCCTTACGGCACATACGAATGCAATCATACGGATCGCCATCCAATTCATCATCACTGATGTAGAGAATATCTGCTGCCTTGAGGAAATCTCCTTTCTGAACAACTTTCTCTTTTCTCATGCTTCTTACATTTACCGCAAGAGGCTTATGATATTTTTCAGCAAGCTCAATCACCGGTCTACAGAAGTTACAGCTTGAAATCAAAACCATATCTTTATCCTGAATCCGGCGCTCAAACAATTCATAATCATAAGGCACGGTACGAATATCCTTCACATCCTCAAAGGTCTGCTTCTTACCATTATGATATAAAATCACAGAAGATGGCATGGACTCCAGTCTTGGAAGAACATAATCCATCTTTAATGTCACTCCGCTGGATACCAACTGCTCATAGACCTTATTCGTATTAAGCCCCTTTCCGACCATACTCATAAAATCTACTTCATTTCCAAGCCAAGTTAATGCCATAGACTCATTATATCCGCATCCACCAACATTCGTATCTATCATATCCGGCACACTGCAAAACTGAAAATATGGAACAGGAAGTTCATCTACCTTTACAATTGTTTCAATCTGGATAAATCCAGCTACCATAAACCGACTCATTTTGCTCTCTCCTTTCCTCATAAAACAGAGGTTCTACTTTATTATAACTTATGTTGTCAGTTTTTTCAATGTTTTATCAGAAAACTATACTCTTGTTCCTTTTATACAAATGTGATAGACTGAACCTATTCTAATGACAAACAGGAGGCTTCTTACTCATGAAAGAACAATTATATACCATTCCCTTAAATGATGCCTTTGCTGCCAATGATGAATGTCCTTTCTGCTTTATCGAAAGAAAGCTGGAACAGGATGTTCTTGACTTTACTTTAGGCTCCAGCTCCTCCTATATGGAAAGTGATATCCGAGAGCAGACAGACAAAGCGGGCTTTTGCCGTAATCATTTCAAGAAAATGTTTCAGTATGGCAATACCCTTGGTAACGCATGGATTCTAAAGACCCATTATAAGCAGATGAATCAGGAGCTTTCCAATGAGATCAAGAAATTCAAGCCTGCAAAGATTTCCTTTCTGGACCGTTTGAAGAAATCAAAAGAAATCAACAATACTATGACTGCATGGACTTATGCCAAGCAGGATTCCTGTTATATCTGCAATCATTACCGTGAAACCTATGAACGATATATGGATACGTTCTTCTTCATGTATAAGAAAGATGCTGATTTCCGCAAACGCTTTGAAGAAAGCAAGGGCTTTTGCATTGTGCACTTTGGCGACCTGTGTCAGGCTGGTGTAGAAAAGCTGTCCGAAAAACAACAACAGGACTTCTTCCCTGTCCTCTTTGGACTGATGCAGGATAATATGAAGCGTGTGGAAGAGGATGTCAGCTGGATGGTTGAAAAGTTCGATTACCAGAATCATGATGCAGACTGGAAAAACTCTAAAGATGCCATTCAAAGAGGTATGCAGAAATTGAAAGGTGGTTATCCCGCTGATCCGGCATACCAGCAGCGAAAATAGATTATGTATGTAAAAAGGATTGAGATGTATGGTATGTTTCACATCTCAATCCTTTTATCTTACTTATTCTCTTCAAGAAGCTACCGGCTCTATTACCAGATTCGGCTCCTCCTTGGCTGTGCTGCCCTCTACCGCAGCCATATCACGTAGCAGCTCCAAATAGTTCTTGATTTCTCTATAAACAGCCTCCGGCTCAACCTGGAATGCCTTATCCTTCACAATACCACTAATGGTATACTGTGTGATTTTTTTCAGCTTCTCTCGTTTTGCCTTATCCGCAATGCCCGGAATCTCTCCACTCTTGATTAATCCAGTCATTTTATCCTGGAAAATCTTACGATCCTCAGCTGTCTGTTCTAAAACGTCCGTATCATTTTCCTCCAAAGCCTGTTCAAGGAACATCGTCATATATGGATAACTCTTACTGATTTTCATCTTGGCAAACTCAATCTGCTTTATGATTTCAAAATAATTCTTCTCTTCTGCATCAACAACAGACGATAATTCCAGAATCATATACTTCACGCTGTAACCATAGACAAAGGTATATAATCCAAGCTTTGAACCGAAATAATGAAACCATAATCCTTTGCTTACATCCACTGCCTTTACCATGTCGTCTGTACTGGCATGCTTAAATCCATTCTTAGCAAAAACTTCCAGCGCACCATTAATCATGCGGTCCTGCTTCTCTCTGGATAAATCAAAGAATTTGTCATTCATTTATGTTTCTCCTCCCTTGAGCGATTGACTTAACTAGTCGAATTAATATTAACATAATATCGGGAAGGTTTCAATCCATTTATTCGATTCGGATATAAAGATATCCCTTAGTTCCATTTGAACCGCAAAGCAGATATTCGGTATTCTCATATCGATCATATAGCGGATTCCATATATCGCCGTTCCACTCTGTCCAGTCAGCGCCTTCATTATCCACAACCTTAAAACTGATTCGATATGTTCCCTTCGCAGAATCCTGAATATCTTTTATGAGCAGGAAGCTGCTTCGATCCTGAATGGACCAGCCTTTATTACCGACTTCAACCCATGTATTACCTACCAGCTCCTGTACACGTGCATAGCACTTCTGTTGATAATGACTATATTCCAAGGTGTAGCCCCATAAGTCAATCTGGAATGACTCACCCGGATGTAAGATTACCGGACTTTCTAAGGAACCATAAGACTCATAACAGGTATCTCCTACCTTGAATCCAACATAGGCTCTTCCTACATTATAAGTGCTGCTATAAGCTTCCTCGGAAGTAAACTGTGTGCTTTCATCCCAGTTATTATAGTAACCTTCAAAACCAGTGCCGGAACCTTCCGCACTAAGGGACGTATCATACGGCCAGTATATTGTCTGCGTATTCGGATCAATTGCCATAAATGCCATCTGAACCTGATATCTCTTATTGGCAATCAGTGATCGCGTTTCCACCGCATTGAGCTTCTTACTGGAACCCTTCTCCCATAATCTGCGATATGTTGTCCACGGACCATATAAAATATTGCCATTCGAATCCTTACCAAGAATCTCTCTTGTACGCATGAACCACTTACCTTCACATTTATCTTTAACTGACCAATCGAAATTGGCTGTCTCATGAGAATCCTGGAAGGAGCTGTAATCCTGTCCTCGTAAAATATTAGAAAGAAACTCAACTTCACTGTCATCAAACGGATCATCCGGGTCAATGATTTCGCCTATCTTGTATTCACCATAAACATCATCATATGACTTACCAGACTTATTCTCACCAGAAGCATGTAAAGAAGTTGCTCTGATTATCGTTCCTGCTGGCAGAGATTTTGTCAATTTAAAGGTAACTGTCTGCGTATTTTCGTCATTTACATACTTAATAGAACTCTTATCGATATAACTGCTGTTCTCAAGCTTCTTAGAAGAACCACCTTTTTCTATAATCGTCCATTCCCATGCATACGGACTAACATAATTCGTCGCATCCCAACGTGGCGCATATTCCTCATTGGTTCCCTGCTTCTGCTGTGCAAAATATTCTGTGCCATCCTTTCCATATCCTAGTACATCTGCCGTCAGTGTTATCGTTCCTCCAGCACTGTAATTTACACTATCTGCATCTACATTTACCTCTGTTACTCGACGAAGTGCCAATGTTGGCTCTATATCATCTAAGACAATCTTATTATCGTCCTCGTCATATCCATATGCCGTCAGATTAAGCGTCATTTTGCCTGTATCATTCTTGCCGGTTTCGTTCTTGCCTATTGCAAGCCATACCCACCATACTTTTGAATTACTCTCATCCTTCTGTGGATTATCACCTTCGTCGAAATCTATGATTCTAGTATTTTTGTCTGAATTGCCTATAATTTCTGCATCAATGCCACTAATAGAACCTGTTACATAGATTGGAATCGCAAGCTCATGCTCATCACCCCTAATGTCGGAACCTTCGTTTGGTTCTACAATGATGGTGTCTTTGGCTGTTTCAATTCCTACGGTATGCTCACCTTCCAAAGTTGCTGTTGCAATGATATCACCTTCCACATAGGCAACTCCCTTATGATTTCGAATCGTACCATCATCATCCTTGCCTGCAGGATGAAGTGCTCTGGCAGTTACAATCAGTTCTGCATTAGCCGGAAAATCCTGCTTAAGTGCAAAATTGATACACGGATGTTCACTATTGGTACCAAGATCAACCAATCTGAAATATTTATTTCCCGGATTCGTTGCCTCATGGCTATATTCTTTCGTATAACTTCCCGTCTTCTGCAAATACTCATATTCATCCCAAATAACAGATCCTGATATTCCCGGTAGGCCTGTTACCTTCGTGCCATTTAATCTGAATTCCCAACTAAACTCTACTGCATAAGGATTCGGTAAATAATCTGCTTCTGCTTCCAGTGAATCCTTTGCAAGATTCGTTCCATCTATATGTGTATAGAACTGATAATCCGCTCCTGACAATAACGGCTCCTTTACCGGGTGTCCGTCACCCGTCAACTGCTTACATACTAACGTAATTCCATTTACTCGTCTAACCTGAATGTTAATGATTTTTACATTACTAGCATCTGTATCACCCAGTGCTCTAAGTTCTACCTTAATCCTGCCATTGCTGTCTCCTGTTTCATTCTTGCCCAGTGTAATCGTAATTTTACCATTTTCATAATGTATTGTCGTTCCATTGCTGCTCAACCCGGTCGGTGTCGTTGTAATATTACATGCTGCAACCGGAAGAGTGGTTTCGTAGCTTTCTCCTGGTTCCAATATTACCGTTTCTTCTCCACTCAGTGTCGGTCCTGTGATATCTACCGAAGCCTTTACACTTGTATTGTATGGTTCTCCGCTCTTATTACCACCTGCAACAGCTGCATGCTTTGATACACCTTCTACTGTCAGTGTAGCTCCAACAACCAAATCCTTCTTCAGCTGTATAACTATATAAGGGGTATCAATATCCTCTTTGATCTCTACTACCTTAAAGTACGTTTCAAAATTAGCTGTTACGCCATTTATAACAAGGTTACTTTCATAATTCCACTGTACTGCATAAGGATTTTTATAATCATTGTCCCATGAAGCTCCAACCTTTTTGGCCATATATGGAGTCTTTTGGATCATAGAAGAATAGATTTTATACTTTGCATCCTTTTTCCCATCTTCGCCGCTCAAAAGCTCTTTGAACAGTTTCATCTCATCAACACGTCTGATTTGTACGGTAACCGTCGCTCTTGCCAGTGCATTTCCATCTCCACCATTTTCATTCGTTAAAATATCTATGTCGACTGTTTCCGAACTTAACCCTGCGCTCTTTTCCACCTCAATGGTAACACTATCACTACTATATGTAACATGTACCTGACTGTCATCCCCGGAGATTGCCTTAATTCCCCTACTGGAACCAGATACATTAACAGGCAGAGTATAGGTCTGTCCCGGCTCCAATATAATCTTGCTCTCTACAACAATGGCTGCTGTACGGATTGCCGGAATTGCCTCCAAGGTTACTTCATCATTTCTGGCAGTCATGTTATAACTCATGACAAACTGCCTATCATCCGCTTCCACAATCATATCCACTCTGACCGTCTTTGCAGCGTCAAATTTGGCCGTATCAACATGAAAGCTTATGATATTTTCTGCTAAAAGGTCTGTTACCGGTATTGCATCATCTGCATCCGAAGTCGCTCCCTCACCATAAAAAAGCTGGTTTCCTCCTGCTGCCAGCTCTATCACATACTTTGTAGTACCGCTATTCATGACTAATCTGCCACAATCTCCCGTTTCATGAGTTTCTTCCAAGAAATTCACGCTTACGGAATCCTGTATAATATCACCTATTCTATTCGCAGCAAACTGTGCTTCCTGTTGTACGACTGTTTCTGTCGATCCATTACGATAGCTTTTTGAGCTAAAAACAAGCACACCTCCTATCGTTGCTGCTACCAAAGAAAAAATAGCAACTGCACAGATTATCTCTACCAGTGTCAATCCCCGGTCATCTGCTGCAGGCTGATTCCATCTGCTCTTTCTTTTACTCTTTACTTCCATAAATCCTTGCCTCCACATAACCCTTATTCACCTGTACTTTATATCTATGGGGTATTCTGAATCGAAAGCTTTCCTGTTACCGGAGTGATTACGATATATCTCGTCTTATTTGCTTTTGAAATCACGATCATCGTACAGTTTCCACTAACCGCTCCATTAATCTTGGTTGTTTGCAATGCACCACTTCCGCGATCAAAAGAAAGTTCCAAAGTATTACTTCCCGTAATTTCTGTCTCGCCACCTCCTGCAACATGACAAACAACTTCCACACCTTTGTCCCCTACTATTGTTATCTTCTCATCAACTGCAACGTTTCCGTCATTATCCAGAATCCTCTCCGATACTTCTCTGGCTGCAATTCTGCCGTCTGCATCCATATATATTGTAATCGTCGTCATATTCTTACCCATCGTGATGGTTCTTGTATGCTGTATGACACTTGCAAGCTTCTGGGCACATTCCTCTGCCGGCCTACCACTTACAAGGGATAAGCCAAAACTTATCACCCCTATCATGGTTGACATAATTGCCACAACAATGATGATTTCTATCAGAGACATTCCTCTATTATCTCTGTCAGTCCCACCAAATCTTTTTTTCACAATCCCAGCCTCCTACCAAAACAGCCTAATATTTTGACCAATTCATATATATAATAAAGTCCCTCAGTACTACTGTCTTTCTCTCAGGCTCTGCTGCCGGATCCGGTTTCTCCCATGCGTCATTTGTTGAACCGCTATTCGTCAAGTCAAATTCCGGAACACAAAGTGCAATATCTGTGCAGATGTAAGAAGAATATCCATTTTCTGCGTATCTGACTCTGATATTTCTTATGATGAATTTGCCATTATCCCTGTCAATTGCAATATCAAGTACTGGTTCACCAGGTTGTGCATCAATGAAATATTTTGCATATTCAGCAGGCACTCTGGCTACAATCACATCTTTTAGTGTATTCCCTGCTGCCTCTGCGGTTTCCTTATCGGCACGCCACTCCTCATACAGAAAATCCAGAAAGGCTCCATTAAATGCCGCCTGTCTTGTATCATCTTCCAGAGATGCATACTGAACCATAACCTCTGTATATGCTTCTTCAAAGGCTTCCGACATATCCTCGACCAATACTGCATTTAACGCATCCAGTGCTTCCTCTGCCTTATAAAAGCTCTTTTTATTCAAGTAATCCGTCTGCTTCATCTGATAATTCATACCCGTAATATACAACATGGTAGTAGCAATCATAGTAAGTAATGCAATCACGACAATGACTGATACCAGTGCTGAACCAGCATTATTCAGTTTCATCCTTTTTGTCATCTTGTTCACAGATTTTCTCACAACTTACTCCTTGCTTCCTCTGTTAAGGGGTATAATCCATGTTCTCATTCATGGTTCCATCAAAGCGCGCAATCTCACTTCCCTGACTATTGAATACTGTCATTTCTAACTTATACACAAGTACTTTCTTCTTCACAAAGCTACTTCCAGCATAATCTTCCACCTGTGCAAAACCAATAATGTGACCTGCTCCCGGCGTAGAACTTGCCCCGCCTAAGTTTGTATCGAAATTATGATAAAGCGAAATCGTATTTAATCCACTGCCATTCACACTTGCTGCATATAATGACTCTTTGGTCTGTAACTGAATATTGCTCATTTCCGGTGCCTTCTGCTTTATCAGGTAACAATCAAAAGCAAGCCCCATACTATTGTTTATCGTAATCTCATCCGTCACATCATAGACAGGATAATAATATAGCAACACTCTCTGAAGAGGATGTTCTCCCTCATCTACCGGATTGCTATATACAATGTATTCGTCCGGATTTGATGGTAATTGTGTATAAAAACTAAGTGGAATCACAATCTGCAAATCCCCAGACGCCGGATAATCCAAATACGCCTCTTCCAATCCTTCGGTTTCTGCGCTAGAAGCTTCTTCACTTGCTTCTTCCTCGGAAGCTTCTTCTGTCTCCGCCTCTTCCGTTTCCGAAACCGCTGCCAACTCATAATATGGATGTTGCTTCATGCTATAGGAATATACCATACTCGCCGTAACAATATCATTGGTTCCATCATTGAATATATGAAATATCGTTTGACGCTTCGTTAATGTAAGACAGGAAAAATCAATATCACTTTCTATTACTTCTCTTCCTCTTTCATCCACTGAATTAATCAATGTCAGAAAATCCGCCTGATAGTTATCAATAAAATCCTGTTGCGCCTTATCCCATGCATTCGTATCACAATCCCTGTCTCCACGATAGATGGCATCTCTGGTTGGTAAGATATTATCTACTTCCATAACCTCAACATAATCCTGTCTGGTTGCTTTTATGGCAATATCACAAGTTGTCTTACCATCATCCGACTCCATTCCCTCTACCTTAAAATCCAGCGTAGAATTACCCAGATCAGAAGAAGAAGGATATGCATAACCGGTTGCTCCCGTTATGCCAAGCTCTGCCATCGCTGTCGCGTCACCACTGTCAGCTCGTGCAAACATGCTTTGCAGGCTTTCTAAATCATACCCTTTGAAGGTTTCCATAAGGCTTTCTGCAGATAAGGTCACACTCTGTCTCGTTCTTGCCTTAGCATTGTAATACATGGCAGATGTAATCGAACGAAGTACCGGTATTGCCACCAATGACAATATCGTAATGGCAATAATAACCTCTACCAGCGTCATTCCCTGATTATTTCGTTTTGGTTTATTCTGTTTCTTCGGCTTCAACGCTTTCTGCAGCCTCTTGTTCATTGCCTGAAACATTGTTCTTTATCACCTTACCTAATTGAAACAAGTCATCGGTACCACTTATATATGCCGCTATATCCGGAGCTACATATTCTTTGTTTGTACCCGCTGCACTATAGAAATACAGATTAATATTTCCATCCAAGGTTCCACTTTCTTCGTTCTTTCTGTATACGATATTATCAATGCCTATACGGTTGGGCGAATCATAAATCTGGGCAATACAATCCTTCAACTCGTCATAGGTTGTTTCATTCACATAAGTTGCATGCTTTTGTGTAAAGATAATATCATTCTTTAATTCCTCCATACCTGTGGCTGCAATGAAATCATACGCCACGGTATACACACCTTCTCGTTCTTCCATGTTGATACTTTTATAAGCAATTTCATGGTCTTCCTGCATCTGCACGGCAAGCATCAGAATGTCTTCTTCTCTGGCATCTGCCGGGTATTCCTCAAGAATCGTATTAATAGAAGCCTGCATCTCTTCTATTTCCTGCTTATAGGTATTCATATTTCGATAATATTCCTCTAAAACAGTCAGCTCCTGCTTAAGCTCTGCATTGGATTGCTCCAAAGCTTCTGTTCTCTGTGTATAATCCAGAAATACAAATACATACACAACAACAAATACCAGCGCACCTACTAAGCTCACCCCAATCAAAGTACGTTGATTAAAATAATTTTTTAATGAGCTTATATCTATGTCTTTTATATTTATACTTTTTCTATTGCTATCCTTTGGCTTCTTGTTCTTTTTCTCCATACCGTTTACCTGTCCTCCATGCTTTTATGTCCGAATCAGGGCTACTCCTGTGTTGTCTCACCTGTTGCAGTCTGTGCTGCCACAGGTGCCGCCGGTGTTGTATCATTGTAATAACAGCTTATCGTAAAATAAATCGTGGTGTCTGCTCCCTTTAGGTTAGCAGCTTTACTCTCTTCTGCTCCCTCCTCGGTAACACTCTCTACAGTAACACGTTCTACACTCACAAAGTCTCTCAGCTTATTGATTACTCCTGCTGCAGTTTCCTTATCCGCTACTCGCATCGTCATGACACACATCTCATCATCCGAAGCAAACTCTGTCATTTCCACATCCGCAGGAAGTTGCTTTTCCAACTCCTCTAAGAAGTTCAGAATCGAATCGTTACTATGCTCTGTCAGCAAATGTCCATATTCCACTTGTGTATACAATGCCTTCGTACTTTCATACTGTTCGTAGACAACCTTAGCCGGTGCATAGGTCTCTTCCTTCTTCTTAAGTGCTTTCTCCTCCAAAACCGCTGCATTATATGGTATCAATGCAATCGAAAGAACCGCTATGATCAATACCACGAAAAAGACTATCATTAATAAACAGGCTGATACGTAATTCGTCTCGTGACGTTCCTTCTCTTTCTCATTGGCAAATCCTACGCTGGATATCCCGGAACCGATTGCGGCTGCAAAGAGATTCATTGGTGCATCCTCAGCGTTTCTATGTATGCTCACACCTCTGACCTGATCAAGTACTCTGCATGGAAGCTGCATGTGCTCCGCAATGGTATCGATCACATGCTGTTCTCTGGAGCATTCACCCATGACATAAATCTGCTCGATCTTATTATTCTCATCATGTGACACATAGAAATCAGCCACACGCGTCATAGTATTTATCAGGGATTCCAGCGCCTCTTCCTTACTAATCTGCTCTTCTTCCATTCTTCCAAGAGCATGATTGATATTTCTCTGTAAGATAAAGGTACCCTGCTGCAAAATGGTAATAATGGCATTTTCCTCTTCCATCTTGACAACCATAATGGCTCCTGCACCAGCACTGTGCTTTGCTGCCTGAACGATACTGTTGCCTGCATAATCGATATCCACGATACGAAGTCCAAGCTCTGTTGCCAGCTTATCATATGCATCCAGCAGTTCCTTCTCTATTGCAATAACAAGCACCTTATGCTTGCCTGCATTCTCTCCTTCTCGAATCGTAGTGATATGGAAATGAGAAACCTTATAATCATCCAGCTCAATCGGGAAATATTCCGAGATATTCGCCTCAATAACGGCACCGATCTGATGTGTTTTCACACCTGGCAGTACAATCTCACGGCTGATAATCTTACCGGAGAAAACGGTAAAGAGTACACGTTTTGTTCGAATCTTCTTCTCTGTCAGGACGTTCTTAATCGCCTCTTTCAAAGCCTCGATTTTGCCAAGGTTCAAATAACCGTCCTTTATTGCGCCCTCTGGTGTCTTCACCTCGATGCACTGATAAACCTTCGGTCTCTTAACCATATAATCCATCTCGGCAATTTTGGTTACCGATACACCGATTTCTACGCACAACACCTTTGCCATTTCGTTCCCTCCATCTTTTGAAAAATATCTTATTTTTATAGATCTTTGAAGAATATTTCATATAAACCCGATGCTTCGGATGCATATGAAATATTCGTAATTATTCAGTACCTTCATAATTACGATGAAAAATCCATGCTAAATTTGCTTCGCAAATGGATTTTCACTTCTGTATCATGTTCTTCCTTCTACGAATTAAAATTGCAACATGGAAAAATACCAACCAATCAGTTCATTGCCCCATAATGCACTAATCAATATCCCTATAGAGAGATATGGTCCAAGTGCAAGAACATGGTCTGCCTTCGTTACGCGCATGCGAATCACATGACAGATAGAACCTATGATACAGCCTAATAAAAAGGCAAGGATATTGCATTTCCAGCCAAGCAACAGTCCGCTTGCCGCCATAAGCTTAATATCGCCTCCACCGATTCCCTTTCCTTGGGTTAACAGATAGAGCACATATAAAACAGCACTGACAGCAAAAAAACCGATTACATATTCTGCCCAGTTTGACCAATCTGTCAAGATACGCACCAGTCCAAGTCCTGCAATAAAGACATTCGTCCCAAAAGGGATTTCATAGGTTCGAAAATCGATGACGCTTAAGACAAGCAGGGCACTTGCAAGCAGGCAAAAAAGCAAGCATTCTATGCTTACTCCAAAGCGCGCAAATACCACCAGGTACAAAACTCCGTTCAGTGCCTCAATGATGGGGTACTGAACGGATATTTTGGCCTTACAGTTACGACACCTGCCCCCAAGAACCAGCCAGCTAAAGAGCGGCACTAAATCGTACCACTTAAGCTGATAGCCACACTGCATGCAGTGGGATCTGGTTGTCACTATATTTTCTTTTTTCGGTAATCGATAGATACATACATTTAAGAAGCTACCGATGACGATTCCATAAAGGAATACAAAGGTTGAAAATAATATAGTTGGGAGCATGGGGTGTCCTTTCATGTCAAACTAAGCTATTATGGATTATTAGCGTCCTAATGCAGTTGCTAAAGCATCTCCATTCGTACCTGTAAATTCTACACCATCAGCAGCAAATGTGATTGTCCAGTTCTGAAATGCATCGCTTCCCATATCAGGTAAATTGGCTGGATCAATTCCATTTGTATTTAAAGCATCTGCTACAGTTCCATCGGTTCCTACGGCTCCAGCTGCTGCTACAGTACCGTCAGTACATGTCAAAGTTCCTGTTACGACTGCCTCTGCTGGATCAGCTGAATACATTTCAATTGCTGAAATCATAACTTCAACATTGTCAACATCTGTAGCTTCTCTGGATCTTTCAACGTATCTTAAATACTGAGGTGCAAGTACACCGATAAGTACTGCCATAATAGCAATTACGATGATTAATTCCACAAGGGAAAAACCTTTGTTATTAAGTTTCTTGTTTGTTTCGTGATTCATTGGACTCACTTCTCCTTTTCTCCTCTTTTTTGGGTAAATTGGGTAAATGTTTTTCATTTTACCATTTTGGTGATTAGTTAATAAATTACATTTATCTTATACGCTTTGTACTTTTGTACAAAACGGATAATTCATTTACATTGCATCCAATGCTGTATACATCGTTAACATTGGTGCCATACATGCAGCTACGAGACCGCCTACTACAACGGCAAGTACTACGATAATCATTGGCTCCATAGCAGCTGTCATAGACTGTACTGCCATTTCCACTTCTTCATCATAATAATCCGCAAGCTTATCCAGCATTTCCTCGGTACTTCCTGATTCTTCACCGATTCGAAGCATGTGATATACCATAGGTGGAAACAGCCCACATTCTTCTAAGGGGCGTGACAGTGGCATACCAATGGATACCTGCTCTGATGCATCTTTTAAGGCTTCTTTAAAGTACACATTTTTCATAATGCCGGAAACAATCTCCGTTGCCTCTACCATCGAAACACCAGAACCAATTAGAGTTCCCAAGGTTCTTGCCATCTGTGAAGAAGCTGACTTTACGGTCAGATTCTTGAAAATCGGTATCGTAATCGCTAATTTTCCAAATACATGCTTTCCTATATCAGTCTTAGCAAAAGCAACAATACCTACTACGATTGCTGCTATCACAGGTACGATAATAAACCAATAATTGATTATGACATCACTCAATGCCACATAGAACTTCGTAATTGCAGGAAGCTCCGTTCCCAAATCAGCAAACATACTTTCATAGGACGGAATAACTACGACTAACATAACAATCGTTACGACGATTGCTACGCATAATACCGCAATCGGGTAAATCATTGCCTTCTTTACAAGCGCCTGTGTCTTACTGGAACGTTCCAGCTGAACGGATACTCGCTCCATGGCGATATGAAGTGTTCCTGACGCTTCTCCTGCGGCAACCATGTTAACCATCAAATCAGGGAATATTTTAGGATGATCTGCAAGTGCCTGCGCAAGGGTATCTCCCTTTTCAATGCTGACACGAACCTCTTTCAAGGCATCCTTCAAACGCTTATTCTCAGTCTGTTCATACAACATACGAAGGGTATCCAGAATCGTAACCCCCGCTTTATTCATACTGACAAACTGTCTGCACATAACACTCAAATCACGTGGTGTCGGATAACCACCTATCTGTATATTGATATCCTGCGTCAGAAAGCCCTGCTCTTTTACCGCAACAACAATCAGTCCCTGGCTTTTGAGCTTACTTGCCGCTTCTCTCTGGTCACTTGCTTCGATTGTTCCTTTTATTTCTTTTCCAACCTTATTGATGGCTTCATAACCAAACTTTGCCATTTTCTAACCATGCCTTTCTAAACTAAACGTCAAATGATATCTTAACCAACTCTGCAAAAGATGTCGTTCCATCCAGTACATACTCGGAACCGCTCATTCGTAAGGTTCTCATTCCTTCCTCCATCGCCTGTTCCTTTATACGTTCGGCACCTTCACGCTTACTAATCATCGTCTTCAATGCCGGTGTCATTGTCATAATCTCATATACACCGATACGTCCTTTATAGCCTGTGTTATCACATTTTGCACATCCACAAGGCTCATAGAGTGTAATCTTTTTATCCACATCCTGCCCCATGAATTCTTTCTCTTCTACCGTTGCCTCTCTTGCTTCCTTACATACCGGGCAGAGACGTCTTACCAGTCGTTGGGCGATAACACCAATTACGGAATCCGCAATCAGATAAGATTCAATTCCCATATCTTCCAGACGGGTAATGGAACTTGCTGCCGAGTTGGTATGAAGGGTACTTACTACCAAATGTCCGGTAATGGATGCCTGAACTGCAATTGCTGCCGTTTCCTGATCTCGAATCTCACCAATCATGATGATGTCAGGATCCTGTCGCAAAATAGAACGAAGCGCACTGGCAAAGGTAAGCTCTGCCTTGGGATTGACCTGAACCTGATTGATTCCGTCAATATTGGCTTCGACAGGGTCTTCAACGGTGATGATATTTACATCACTGGTATTGAGTTCACTCAATGCGGTATACAATGTCGTGGATTTACCACTTCCAGTTGGTCCTGTTACTAACAGAATACCGTGTGGATTACTAAGAATATAATCAAACTGTTTCAGTTCGTAAGGCTTTAATCCTAACTGACTCTTTTCTCTGGTAAGAGCCATCTTGGCGGTAAGTCGCATAACGACCTTCTCACCAAATACCGTAGGCAGAATGGATACTCGGATATCATATTCCACATGGTCTACAACCTGTGTAATACGACCATCCTGCGGCTTTCTCTTCTCGGAAATATCCATACCTCCAATAATCTTGATTCTGGCGATAATAGCCGGCAATACAGAAATATTGTATTTTGCTTTCTTCTGGAGCACACCGTCGATTCGGTATCTGACACGGATGTATTCCTCCATCGGCTCAATATGAATATCGGATGCACGCTGACGTACCGCAAGGTCTATCATTTCCTTAACCAGCTTAACGATTGGAGAACTGTTGACATCTTCGTCTTCCTGTACATCTTCCTCAATTTCAAGCTTTTTCTCCTTGGCATACTGCTTTAATGCACTCTTAACATCGTCCTGTCCATAGTACTTATCTATGGCAAGCATAATGCTTCGGGTCGTTGCAACAACCGGTTCTACCTGATAGTTCGTAATAATAGAAATATCTTCCTGCGCATAGGTATCCAACGGATTTTCCATGGCA
Organism: Lachnospiraceae bacterium; assembly: GCA_017436865.1. Lineage (GTDB taxonomy): Bacteria > Bacillota > Clostridia > Lachnospirales > Lachnospiraceae > COE1. The sequence goes on along the minus strand of JAFSCH010000032.1, from coordinate 29,731 downwards.
ACCCTTAAAATGTTCTTGTTATTCTCATTGAACGCAAAGGGAATCATGGTATATTTCTTTAAAAGATTAACGGGAACAAGACCTACTACTACTTTATCAATATTGATATTCTGAAGGTCAACGATTTCCAGATTCAACTGCTGGCTTAATGCCTTTGCAATATCATCCTCTGTTATGATGCCTTCATCAACAAGTGTTTCACCAAGCTTTAGATTGGTTTTCTTCTGCTTCTGCAATGCATGTTCCAGCTGCTCCTGCGTAATGGCACCTGTTTCTACTAATAACTCTCCCAGCCTAATTTTACGTTTATTGAAGTCCACCTGCTTCCCCCACCTTTTCCTAATACCATTTCTTTACCACGATTTCTCCCCGCCAGAAAAGTATTTGCCACTACGTTAAGCACTTTTCTATCACATAAAAAGAAAAAGACCTGAACAATTCTAAGCTCAAGTCTGTCATTTCTTATGGGTTATATTCGCTTTTGTAATTATAGTATAACTTCCTCTTTTTCAAATTACAACCTTTTTTTGGCCAAAAAAACAACATTTTTAGTACTTATGAACTATGTCTACTTATTACATCACTCTATTATGTCAGCTTCTTTTTTTGCCTATATATCTTAACTATTCGCTCCGTTCCAGTAACCATATATCTTAATTTGTTATAAAATTTATACATATTCTCTTTTCATTTCCGTAAAATAGTATTAAAATGTATCTTATCATATAAAATGTTTCGTTACGAAAGGAGTACTATTATGGCCAAGAAATTCGGCAAGCTTGTATTGTTTAGTGCACTCGCCGGTGCAGCCGCAGCCGGTACCTATTATTATCTTCAGAAAAAACAGGAAAATCCATTCAAGGTAATGGATGACATAGATGATTATGATTATTTTGATGATGACTTTGACGAGGATTTTGATGATATTCCTGAAATGTCTCATAACAAGAATCGTTCCTATGTTTCGCTTGATATTGATAATGCTAAGGAATTCATTGGCGAGAAAGTTATCGAAACCCTCGACAAGACCAAAGAAAAGATTGTTCAGTTTAATGTTGCTGAGAAATTAGATAAGGCTAAGGAATTTGTTGAAGAAATGACCTCTTCTTCTGACTCTGCCGCTTCAGACACTCCTGATGTTATCATCACTCCAGTATCTCCTACTGAGGTTGTTCCTCCTACTGGCAATATCTCATCTACTTATTTGGATGATGAAGCTGCTGATGAAACAGAAGAATTCTTTGATGACGACGAAGATTTATAAACAACTAAAGCCACGCAAAATGCGTGGCTTTTACTATATATCCATTCTCATCCTTATGCAAATAAAAACGCTTCTAATTCACTTACCTTGGTAAAATAGTAATCACTATTTTTTTCCATAAAGCTTCGAATCTCTTCTATATCATTTGACCAGCCTGCTCCTACAAATGGAACGCCATAGCTTCTTGCCATATCATAACCCGGCTTTAAGTCGTCCACCATAACCATTTCCTGAGGTCTTATATCATACTTCTTTTCTATTTGTTCTAAAGCATAGGTATATGGCTTTCTCTGCTCTGGTGGACATTCCCATCCGAAAATCATATCCGGCATTGGTAAATCATTTGCCTCATAGTCACGACGAATATTAAAGTCATAGGAATGTGACACCACACATATTTTCCCGCCTTCTTTTCGAAAACGCTCTATAATCTCTTTCATACCTGGATATGCCTTGGCTACATGATTGGAAACATAATCCTTCCATATTTCAACCTCTATCTCAAGGTCTGCATCGGTCATCCCAAACCTTTGCTTGCACATCTCGATAAAACCAGGATGAAAATTATCTCTAAAATAATCCTCTAAGGTCAGCGTTTTACTAGGGCACATAATCTTTAAAGCCTCTAAAAATGCAGGATAATGTATACTTGCCGTACTATCTACTACGGTATCATCATGGTCTAATATTAAGCATTTATATTTCATGTCTTACCCTTTCTGTATTTTCTATAAATAGAGAAAGAAGAATCGCTTATGCGATTCTTCTAAAACTCATGTATCTTATTTCGGTAATACGAAGGAGCTCTTTAAGGAAACAATACGGTTAAATACCGGTGCTTCCGGTGTAGAATCCTTATAATCTACGTTGAAGAATCCCTGTCTTACGAACTGGAAGCTCTCATATGCCTTAGCATCCTTTAATGCAGGCTCAAGATAACATTCCTTTAAAACAGTCAGGGAGTTTGGATTCAAGTTCAAGGAACCGTCCTCATTGTATACGCCCTTCTCTTCATCTACGATATTTTCATACAGACGAACCTCTGCCTTTACTGCGTATGGAGCTGGTACCCAGTGAATGGTTCCCTTTACCTTTCTTCCGGTAAAGCCACTTCCCTGCTTAGTCTCTGGATCATAAGTACAGTGAACCGTTGTAATCTTACCATTTTCATCCTTTTCAAAGCCTGTACAGGTTACAAAGTATGCACTCATGAGACGAACCTCATTACCTGGGAAGAGTCTGAAATACTTCTTTGGTGGTTCTTCCATAAAGTCATCTCTGTCAATGTATAACTCACGACAGAATGGAACCTGTCTGCTTCCAAGTGCCTCATTTTCAAGGTTATTTGGAATCTCAAGGTATTCTACTTCGCCTTCCGGATAGTTGTCAATCACAAGCTTAATTGGATCAAGTGCTGCCATCATTCTTGGTTTCTTGAGCTTTAAGTCTTCACGAATACAGTACTCAAGCATTGCATAATCTACTGATGAATTCGCCTTACTTACACCACAAAGTTCTACGAACTTCTTGATTGATTCTGGTGTAAAGCCTCTTCTTCTAAGTGCTGCAATGGAAACAAGTCTTGGATCATCCCAACCGTCTACGATGCCTTCCTCTACTAATTTCTTAATATATCTCTTACCTGTAATAACGTTTGTCAGGTAAAGCTTTGCAAACTCAATCTGCTTTGGTGGCTGTGGATATTCTAACTCTCTTACAACCCAGTCATACAAAGGTCTGTGGTCCTCAAACTCCAAAGTACAGATAGAATGTGTAATTCCTTCAATCGCATCCTCGATTGGATGAGCAAAGTCATACATTGGATAAATGCACCATGTATCGCCCGTTCTATGATGTGCCATACGAGCTACACGATAAATAACCGGGTCTCTCATGTTGATGTTAGGAGATGCCATGTCAATCTTAGCACGAAGCACCTTCTCACCGTCTGCAAACTTACCATTCTTCATATCCTCGAATAAGGCAAGATTCTCTTCTACGCTTCTGTTAGCAGAAGGGTCTTCCTTACCAGGTTCTGTTAAGGTTCCTCTATATTCTCGAATCTGTTCTGCTGTGAGATCAGACACATACGCCTTACCCTTCTTAATCAGCTTCACTGCACCTTCATACATCTGTGGGAAATAATCAGAAGCAAAGAACAATCTGTCCTCCCAATCAGCACCAAGCCATTCAATATCAGCCTTAATGGAATCTACAAACTCTACCTTTTCCTTGGTCGGATTGGTATCATCAAAACGCATATTGAACTTACCGCCATACTGCTGTGCAAGACCGTAATTCAAAAGAATACTCTTTGCATGTCCGATATGCAGATATCCGTTTGGCTCCGGTGGAAAACGTGTCTTTACGGTATCATAAACACCCTCTGCCAAGTCCTTATCTATAATCTGCTCAATGAAGTTTCTTGAGATTACTTCTTTTTCTTCGCTCATATTTTCTTCGATATTCTTTTCCATATCACTCATGTGGTTACCATGCCTTTCCATATTTTCGCAAATTTATGCCATTTATAAATTTGTTAATTGCAAAAATTATCGTCTATGCTTTCTGCAATTTTTTATGTTCATCACATTATTTTAATATACCAGACTATAGTTTGTAAAGAAATTTGTATTGATTCAGTACCTCTTATTCCACACCCTTTAAAGCATCCACCATACAAATAGTTTTTACCTTGCCGGATAGCATACGATTCACTCCCGTCGAAACAATCCATGTTCCAATTACAGAATACACATATGTCATCATATAAACGATGGTCGGCATATCATAATCTTCTGACATGGTCTGCATAATCAGATCAAGGAACCAATATCCCAAAACCAGTCCTACCACAATTCCCATAATGGTAATCCACGCATTCTGCTGTCCTAGTATTTTTCGTATTCTGCCGCTAGAAAAACCAAGCACCTTTAATGTTGCTATTTCTCTTGTCTTTTCCATAAAGGATAAGACACCCATGTTATATAAAACAATAACGCCTAATACTACAGCCGCAAGAATCAAAATCGCAACCATAATATTCATCATTTCCATATTTTCATCCAAATCACTCTTCAACTGCTCGATACTGATTACACCAGATATTTCATCACTATCCTCTACATAATCAGGAATACTCATATTGGTATAAAGTGAGGTTGGTGAAAAATCGTATTGCATTGCTTCAAACGATTTTCTATGTATGGTTATTCCCTGTCCGATAGGAGTCCGGTAAAGTGCTGTTATACGCGTCTTTTCCCAGTCCTCTTCCCCAACAAGATGCCATTCAATAGAATCTCCTAACTCCAAATCCAGAAGCATTGCCATTTTCACAGACAAGGCAACTCCATATTCTGGTATGGCAATCTCATCTCCTGATTCCTCCTGATAATGAATATAATTCCCATCCTCAATGATGGTCACACTTCCTGACTTAACCACATCGCCCTTTCGAAATTCACAGTTTCCTTCCTGCACTAACTGTCCTTTAAACTGCTGAGCATACTCTTCCTTTTCTAAATCAGAAGTACTCTCAGCAAACATCAACTTATATTGACCAGTAATCAACCCGCCATACTGCCACACAATGAATTCATCAATACAGTCCTTCATACCAAAAGCACATACCAGGAGCATCGTACAGCCTGCTACGCCCGCAATTCCCATCAGGCTCCTTGCCTTATTTCGTTTTATATCTCTCATATTCCACTGGGATGAGAAGTTCATGGATAACCACAGCTTACTCTTTTCCAACATGGAATGACGAATATTCTTGGGTGCCGCTGGCTTGAGCGTAATCGCCGGCATATCCCTTAGCTCTTTTCTACAAGATAAAAAGCTCACAATGGTTGACACAATCACAGACAGTACAATAGCATAATAGGACATATCCGACATCCCAAGGCGCCATTCCGGCAATATATAGGATGCTGACATACTCGGCATAAAAAGATATGGCAAGGTTAACGGGCCAACAATAGCTCCTAAGATACTTCCGGCTGCACTAATTACCATTCCATAGGAAACATAATGCCATGTAATCTTTCTCTTGGAAAATCCAAGTGCTTTCAAGGTTCCTATCTGAATTCTCTGATTCGAAGTCATTCTTGTCATCGTGGTTACAATTCCCATAACAGCAATTAATAAAAACACCGCTGAAAACATAATCCCCATAGCTGCATGCTGTTCCTGTTCCGATGCTATCGTTTCTAGTCCTGTATTCTGACTTCTGTCAAGTACCACTACATCATCTCTGTCTAATACATTTTTTATCTTTTCCTTAAATGCATTCTCTGACAGACTTGTTTCCACATCCTCATTCTGCTTAATAACCAGTCGATTATAGACAATTCCCTCCTGCATCGGGAATTCCTCTGCTGATAAAAAACCATAGCCATATTGTCCATAGGTCGGCATCATGCTGTCACTATTGAGCATATAGAAGATGTATTCCGGATGAATGATAATTCCCTTTATCTGCTCCGTAAATTCTCTTCCCTCATACTCAAGAGTTATATAATCTCCAACCTTTAAGTCCCATTCCTTGGCAAACAGCTCCTCCAGCCAGATTCCTTCTGCGTCAGCTGTAAATTCCTCTCCTTCAATCCAGTAAGGAAAGGAGCTGTTTATCGTCTCCAGAAAATTCAGCTCCATATCCAACTCTTCACCACTTCCAACCTTGGCTTTCGCAGACAATACTGCCTTCCTGTCAACACTCTCGACCTGCTCCAGCTTCTCTATTGCTTTTTGTTCTTCACTGGAAAAGCCTGCACCAACAACCCAATAATCTGCAAGATGCGTCTCATCATAATAATAGTCTGTAGATAAGCCGATTCCATTACTCTCTGCATCAATTCCTGCAAAAACAAAAAGCCCTAAAAATGCCATCAAAAAAATAGAGAGAAACTGTGTCCTATTCTGCCACAAATCCCTAAAAAGCTTTCTCCTTAGCATTACCAGCTCACCTCACTTGCACTTTTTGGATGTTCATTGATAACGACAGACTCAATACCACCGTTTTTCACTCGAATAACCTTATCTGCAATATCTGCAAAAAAACTATTATGTGTAACCATAACAACGGTTTTCTTCTCCTCTCTGCTCATTCGCACCAGTAGCTCTAAAACATCGCGTCCTGTATTCGTATCCAGTGCTCCTGTCGGTTCATCACAAAGTAATAACTTGGGATTCTTTGCAATAGCTCTTGCAATCGAAGTTCTCTGCTGCTCTCCTCCTGACATCTGTGCAGGAAACTGATTCATATGATTTTCCAGCCCAACCGCCCTCAATGCCTCTGCCGGATCTAACGTATCATTGACAATATCCTTCATCAAGGCAACATTTTCGTACGCCGTCAATGTAGGAATCAGATTGTAAAACTGAAATACAACGGCAACATTTCTTGCCCTATAATCAGTCAGCTTAGCATCATTATAACTGCTAATATCTTCACCACATGACAAAATAGTTCCACTAGAAGCCGTATCCATTCCGCCTAACAGATTTAATAGCGTACTTTTTCCAGCTCCACTCGGTCCCAAAATAACTACCATCTCTCCTTGCTTTATTGAAAAGGAGGCATCCTTAAGCGCATAAAAATGTCTATCGCCCGTACCATACTCCTTGCTGACATTCTCAAATTGAATAAATGCTTTCTGTTCCATAGTCTACTTCTCCTGTGCACTCTTTCCTACCTTTTCATCTGTCATAGCATCGGTAATTACCTTTTCTCCCTCTGCAAGCCCCTCGACTACCTCTGTCATAGCATCACCTGAAAGCCCACACATCAGGTATCTCTTGGTAATTACTCCATTCTCCAATAGATAACAATAGTCTCCACCATCATCTGCATAAAGAGCATTATTCGGAATCAGTACAGCACTCTCACTTTTTCCAGTCTGAATAGTAACATCTGCATCTGTTCCAAGATAAATACGTTCATCTGGATTATTAATATGTACTTCTACCTGAAGCTTTGCCTTATTCTGTGCATCTGTCACTGTCTCCATACGAATCTTGGTAACCTCACCCTCATAGAGCTGTCCACCTACTTCTATGCTTGCCTGTTGGCCTTTTACAATCTGGCTCATCTCGTGGCTAGTTACTTCTACCACCGCTCGTAAGTTCTTATGATCCTTAATCGTAAATAATCTCGTCCCCTCTGTTACATAAGTACCTTCTTCTATGCCCACTTCACTTACTACACCTGAAAACTCTGCTACAACACCGCCAGAAGCCTTCTCAGCCTCCGCCTCGTTCCAGCTTAATGTCTGCTGTGCCAATGCTACATTTTGTGCCATTTGCTCTAGCTGTGATGTATTCATGCCTGCATGCTTGGTACTAAGCATCTCCTGCTGCAACATGCTACGCTGTGCTGCAACCTCACCCAAAAAGATTTCAGCTTCCTTAAAATAACGGTTCTCAATCGGTGTTGCACCTGTCTCCTCCAAAGTGAGCAGCTTCTTCTGCAGCTTTGCTACCTCTACCTCCATCCACGCTGCCTGTTGTAAATAATCATTTCTGTCATCTACAGAAAGCTCATCATTAGAAGCAATGGCATTTTTCTGTGTAATCTCTGCTTTTAACTGCGCAATTTTTAAATTAATCTCTTTTGTCTGGTCTTCTACAGAATCTGCAACCACCTCAATATTGAGCTGCATATCACCAAGCTGCTGTTGCATGGCTACCGAAGCATCCTGATATGTGACATCTAAAGTCTGCGCATCCTGATAGGCCTGCTTCAGCTCCTTACTCTGCTGTACACTGCCTGCATACCCTGCTGCTAATGCCTTTGCCTGAATATCTGCCTGTATCACACTTCTGTCTAAGTCTTCTGTATCATAGCTTACCAGCTGTTCACCTGTCTGCACCATATCACCATTTTCCAATGAAAAAGAGGCTATTGGTGCTGATACGCCTGCATAATAGACCTTCTCCTGTTCACTCTCAATATGCCCCTCTGCCTCTACATTCTGTGTGATTCCTGCACTCCCTATCGTCTGTGTTGTTACCTTGATGGATGATGTTCCTGCAAAAGCTGTCGTCCCTGCAATTGCAATAATAACAACCACGATTCCGGTTATTTTTATCATCTGCTTTTTCTTCATAATACTCCACTCCTCTTATATAAATCGCAAAATATGAAATTTATTTCATATTCACATTGTATTTTGTTTAACATATTTTGTCAATATGAATATGAAATATGTTTCACATTATTTGACAAATAACTTATTACACGCTATACTATTACTCGGTAGTTATATAATTACCTAATAAGCACAGAAGGGATTTACAATAATGGAAAATGTTAAGACGCGCGAACCACAACAGAAGCGTTCTATCGAAAAGAAAAACCGAATCATTGAAACTGGCTTTCGACTTATGTGTGAAAATGGCTACCAAAAGACTACAACTGCTGATATTGCCAAAGCTGCCGGTGTTTCTACCGGCATAATTTATAGTTATTTTAAGGATAAACGTGATATTTTTATTTGCGGATTGGAAACTTATGGAAATCAAACACTCCTTCTTGTCTATGAGCAAATCACACCTAACCTTGATGTATATAAAAGTATGGAAACCATTATTGACAGCTTAATTCAAAGTCATAAGTTATTTGAAAATGCTCATAAAGAAATTGCTGCACTAACTATGACAGATGAAACGATTGCAAGAATTATGTTTGAAACAGAATTGCAAATAACCAAACAGCTTGAGCAGCTTTTGACTAAGGCAGGATTCGACACGCAGAATTTACCAGAAAAAACTCATATCATATATAATCTGGTGGAATCCCTATGTCATGAGCTTACCTTCCATCAACATGATGGCTTGGATTATGCCAGTATGCGTCAGATTGTTACAGATACTATCGTCTTTATTCTTGGAAAACCTAATAATTCATAACCTCATAACATACAAAAAGCTTTTCGCTCTCAATAATTTGAAAGCAGAAAAGCTTTTTCTTATCTATCTCTATTTTAATCTTCCTTTAAATATTCCTTCTCCGATACATGAACCGGCTTATCATAACAGGTAAATACTCCGTCTACCATCTTCTTATCAAGCTTTGGTGTTATAAGGCTGACAAGTGGTGTCACGATTAAGCCAGCAACCATCGCGAGTGCACCTGCATTAATCGGTGATTCAATGAATTTAAAGAACATATTGGCAACAGTAATACCCACACCACAGATATAGCTTGCCCATACGCCTGCCTTTGTAACACCTTTCCAATACAAACCATATAGAAATGGTGCAAGGAACGCACCTGCGAGTGCTCCCCATGAAATACCCATAAGCTGTGCAATAAAGGTTGGTGGATCAAGTGCCAAAATAACGGAAATCACAATAAAGAATACAATTAATACCCTAATATAAAGTAACTGCTTCTTATCATCCATTTTCTTTACAACGTTATCCTTAATAAAGTCTAGAGTCAAAGTAGATGCAGAAGTCAATACCAATGACGATAAGGTTGACATTGATGCAGATAATACCAATACAATAACAATGCCAATCAAAATGTCTGGCAACGTAGACAACATGGACGGAACAATCGCATCATAGATAATGCTTCCATCTGCCTTGTAAATTGCCTCTGAATCGTACAAACGCCCAAAGCCACCTAGAAAATAACATCCACCAGAAACGATAATCGCAAATGCCGTAGAAACAATCGTTCCTGTCTTAATGGCTCTTTCGCTCTTAATCGCATAAAATTTATGAACCATCTGTGGAAGTCCCCATGTTCCCAGTGACGTAAGAATAATAACACCTACCAGATTCACCGGGTCAGCACCAAAGAACGAAGCAAACGCCCCCTGCTGTCCCATCGTTGCAGGTACATCTGACGGAATCTCTGAAAGCTTACGAACTGCTTCCATAAATCCACCCTGACCGGATAAAACTGCCAAAATAACAACAACAATACCAACAAGCATAATAATACCCTGTATAAAATCATTGATTGCAGTTGCAAGATAACCGCCCATAATAACATATACACCCGTTAAAACTGCCATGGTAATCACACATACCGCATACGGAATGTCAAAAGCCATACCAAACAATCTGGATAATCCATTGTAAACAGAAGCTGTATATGGAATCAAGAATACAAACGCAATCGCAGACGCTGTGATTTTAAGAGCCTTACTGTCATATCTTTTACCAAAGAAATCCGGCATGGTAGCAGCTTCCAAATGATGTGTCATAACTCTCGTTCTTCTTCCCATCAATACCCATGCAAGAAGAGAACCAATAAACGCATTACCAAGACCAATCCAGGTAGATGCCAAACCATATTTCCATCCAAACTGTCCTGCGTAACCAACAAATACTACCGCTGAAAAATAAGAAGTGCCGTATGCAAAAGCGGTAAGCCAAGGTCCTACGCTTCTTCCTCCAAGTACAAAATCAGTTGTACTGGATGCACTTTTTCTTGCATATACCCCCACCGCAATCATGCATCCAAAGAAAACTAGTAACATTAATATTTTTGCCAGCATAAAATATGCCTCCTCATAAGTAGATATTGTACTTTAATGAGTAAAAGCGTTGAACTTTAATAATTCAACGCTTTTACGTGCTAAAGTATACTTAATTATACCTTACTCCCTATTTTATGTCAATCTTTTTATCATTTTCCTCTATTTTGTCTGTCTTTAGCACACTAAAATCTTCCTCATCTAATTTTCGATACTGATTCAGATTTCTCAGGAGAATCTTTAAACTCAATTTTGGAGTGTCAAAAAGACCTGCCTCATACATATTTACGATAATAATACCAATAGGAACCGCCAAAATCATTCCGATTACACCTGCTACTTTATAACCAATAAATAGCAAAAACAGTGTTGGAATCGGTGGCATTCCTATGGAATCACTAACAAATTTAGGCTGAATTAGCTGGCGTACCAGCTGACTGACACCCCATATCACAATAAATGCAACTGCCATAAAATAATTACCACTGATAACCTTTAATATCGCCCATGGTACAAACACAATGCTCGTTCCAAAAAATGGTAGAAAATCAAATGCCGCTATCACGAAGGCAATCAAAAAGGAATAATCCACTCCCAAGAAAGTCAGCCCTAGAAAAATCAAAAGATATATCCAAATCTCAATCTTAAATTGTGCTTTAAAATAGCCTCCAACAGCTTGGCGTAAACTTTTATAAACAACGCCATAACGTGTATACACAGATGCCGGAATCACTCTTCTTGCAAGCTTAAATACATAATCTCTCTCTGCTATAAAGAAATAAGATGAGAGCATACACATAATCACACTAATGAGCCCATTCGCTATACTACCAATGACACCCACCGATGCCGTTGCCTCTGTATGAGAGCCTATTCCCTGTATCGTATCACCTATAACATTTCCTGCTGTCCGTAAGGTCTCCACCCACCTAGGTGAAAGATTGCGAAAGGTACCGTCTATCAAATTCCAAACACTTGCAATATCTTGTTCTAAATTTTCCCACATCTGTGGAAGCGATGTGATAAAACCTTGAAGCTGTCTTGCAAGGATTGATACCAACAGATACCCAACACCTACTATCGTTCCAATAACCAAAATAATAACAACAACGGTTCCTGCTTTACGTTTCATCTTAATCTTGCTTTCCAATAATTGCACCAGCGGATTCGCAATGCAGGATATAATCCATCCGATTACAAATGGCATAAAAAAGACAATTACCTTTGGAACCACAAAAACAAAAAGCAATAAAATCATCAATGCAAGTACCAAATTGGTAATCATTTTCAGATTTCTCTGATACTGTCTGTTCATACGCTCTCTCCTTTGTATTCTTCTACTGTCCACTCCGTTCCAATCATCTTTCATTCCGTGTGCATTTCACGAAACTGCTCTAAGAGCTGGTCAATCAGGTCATACGTTTCCTCACGTCCCTGCTTGGTTTCCGATGAAAAAGGAATCACAATGGTATCAGCATCCACACCAAGCCCCTGCTTAATCAGTTTTATCTGCTTTGTAAGCTGACTACGCTTAATTTTATCAAGCTTTGTGGCTATAATAATCGGATGAAAGCCATTTGACATAATCCAATCATACATCTGCTTATCATTCGCAGACGGTTCATGTCGAATATCAATCAACAAAAATACCGCCTGTAATACTTTGGAGGTGTGCAGATATTTTTCAATCATCTTCCCCCATTTTTCTTTTTCTTTCTGACTTACCTTCGCATAACCATATCCTGGCAAATCCACAAAATACATCTCATCATTCACATTATAGAAGTTAATTGTCTGTGTCTTACCTGGCTGAGAACTGGTTCTTGCAAGTGACTTTCGATTCATCAATGCATTAATCAGTGAAGATTTCCCTACATTACTCTTTCCTGCAAATGCAATCTCCATCATCTGATTCTCCGGTATCTGACTTGTTACACCAATTACCGTTTCCAGACTAACATTTTTTATTACCATAGTTACCTCACTTTCCTCTTTCCAGCGTTCTTTCTTACCTGTATCGGCATGGATACTAACGCTTTCTCCAGCACTTCATCCATGGTATGCATATAACAGATCTCTAAACCTGCTTTGATTTCCTTTGAAATTTCATCCACATCACATTCATTTTCAAAAGGTACAAGAATTGTTTCTATACCTGCCATCTTAGCAGCAAGCATTTTCTCTTTTAATCCACCAATTGGAAGCACTCTTCCTCGAAGTGTAATCTCACCTGTCATTGCTACCTTACATCTTACGGGTATCTCAGTGATTGCTGAAAAGACAGCCGTTGCCATTGTAATTCCTGCTGATGGTCCATCTTTTGGTACTGCTCCCTCTGGAATATGAATATGAAAATCATGCTCTTTAAAATACGTTGCGTCAATATTGTATTCTGAAGCAATCGAACGAATATAGCTTAGCCCAGTCCTTGCTGACTCCTTCATAACGTCTCCTAGCTTGCCTGTCAGCTCAATCTTTCCTTCTCCCGGCATAACATTTACTTCTATCTGAAGCGTATCTCCTCCAACACTAGTCCACGCAAGTCCACGAACAATACCTATATCATCCTTTTCATTAGCTTTATCTTTACGGACCTTTGGTTTTCCAAGATACTTCTCTAGATTCTGACTGCTTACTTTAAGTTTTTTATCCTTATTCTCCACAAGCTGTCTTGCCGCTTTTCTACAAAGTTTGCCAATCTGACGCTCTAAGCCACGTACTCCGGCTTCTTTTGTATAATAGGCAATCACATTTCTTAATGCCCCATCGCTTATCGTCAGCTGCTCTTGCTTAATTCCATTTTTTTCAAACTGCTTTGAAACCAGATGATTCTTTGCAATATGGAACTTCTCATTCGCTGTATAGCTACCCACCTCAATAATATCCATTCGATCAAGAAGCGGTCTTGGAATACTACTTGCATCGTTTGCCGTTGCGATAAATAATACCTTAGATAAGTCTAACGGTATCTCAATATAATGATCTCTGAAATGACAGTTCTGTTCCGGATCTAATACCTCTAACAATGCCGATGAGGTATCTCCCTTATGGTCACTACTCACCTTGTCAATCTCATCTAACAGCATAAGTGGATTGCATACGCCTGCTTCTTTGATACCATTTGCAATTCTTCCAGGCATAGCACCAATATATGTTCTTCTATGTCCTCTTATTTCGGCTTCATCTCTGACACCACCAAGACAGATTCTCACATATTTTCGATTTAATGACTCCGCAATCGACCTTGCAATCGATGTCTTACCTGTTCCAGGAGGTCCTACCAAACATACGATTGGTGCATCGCCATTGCTTGTCAGACTTCTAACAGCAAGATATTCTAGAATACGCTCCTTTACCTTTTCCATTCCATAATGGTCTCGATCCAGAATCATCTCAGCCTTGTGCATATCAAGCATATCCTTCGACCCCTTATTCCAAGGCATTTCCAGCAATGTTTCAATATAGGTTCGCTCTACAGCTCCTTCAGAACTTGCTCCCATAACATTCTTAAACCTTGCAATTTGTTTTCGAATCTTGTCTTTAACCTCTTTATCTGCCTTTAGCTTCTCTAAAGCCTGTTCAAACTGCTCTATATCAGAATATGGATCCTTATCTCCTAATTCCTGTCTAACTACTGACATTTGCTCTCGCAGGACATATTCTCTTTGGTGCTTATCAATCTTTTCCTTTACTTTTTCTGCTAACTGTGCACGAATCGATACAACCTGTGCCTCATTCATAAGCATAGTAATCAGAACCGTTGCCTGTTCTCTAAGGTCTGTAACCTCTAACAGACTTTGTTTTTGTTCATAGGAAAATGGGGTATTGATTGCTACTTGATTTATCAAAAACGCCAAACGATTCTTTTCATTAAAATAACGTCCAAGACTCTTTCCAACCTTTGGGAAGAATTTAACATAGGTAGCAAATACTTCCTTGAGGGAACGAATTAAAGCCTCTTCCTCGTGCGGCTCTAATTCCTCCTGTGCAATCTCTATCTCTTCTACAGTTGCTCGCATATATGCGTCTTCCTGCTCATCTATTTCTATTAATCTGGCCTTTTTCCAACCTTCTACCATAACACGGCTAATTTGATTCGGCATTTTTGTAACCTGCTTAATCAGCGCAACCGTCCCTATCTCATATAAGGCTTCCTGCGTTGGCATATCCTCTCCCGGATTTTTCTGCGCAACCAGAAATACCTTCTGTCCTTCATTCAATGCCTGCTCCACTGCCTTAATTGACATTTCTCGACTCAGGTCAAAATGAATAATCATATCGGGCAGTACTGTTAGCCCTCTTAACGCCACCATAGGCATAGTATATTTTTTTTCTGTTATTTCGCTCATTCTTAATCCACGCCTTTAAAGATTAACGCCGCCCTTTTCAAGGCGGCGTCTCAAATAAAATATTTCTGTTTATCTCGCCTTTTTCTCACGTTCTGCAATCAATGCTTCACGATGTACAACGAAAGGCTGACTTGTTCCTTCTACTGCTTCCTTTGTTATAACGCAACTTTCAATGGTCTCATCGGAAGGAATCTCATACATGACATCCATCATAATCTTCTCCATAATGGACCTGAGTCCTCTCGCCCCTGTCTTACGCTCCAAAGCCTGCTCTGCAATCGCTTCAATTGCTTCCGGCTCAAAGCTCAGCTTAACGTCATCCAATTCAAACAGCTTCTGATACTGCTTAATCAATGCATTCTTTGGCTCCTTCATAATACGAACCAATGCATCACAATCTAGACCTTCCAAGGAAACGTTAATTGGTACACGACCAACAAACTCCGGAATCAGACCATATCTGGTCAAGTCCTGAGGCGTTACCTCCTTCAGAACTGCCCCGATATCCTTATCTGTCTTTGCAGCTATTTCTTTATTAAATCCAATCGATTTACGATCTAATCTTGCTTCTACAATCTTATCAAGACCTTCAAATGCGCCACCACAAATAAATAAAATATTAGTAGTATCAATCTGAATTAATTCCTGATGAGGATGTTTTCTACCACCCTGTGGTGGTACGCTTGCAACCGTACCTTCGACAATCTTTAACAATGCCTGTTGTACGCCTTCCCCTGATACATCTCTTGTAATAGAAACATTTTCACTCTTTTTGGTAATCTTATCAATCTCATCAATATAGATAATACCATACTGGGCACGTTCTATATCATAGTCTGCTGACTGAATCAGTTTCAATAATATGTTCTCAACGTCTTCACCAACATAACCTGCCTCTGTCAAGGTTGTAGCATCTGCAATTGCAAATGGTACATTGATAATTTTAGCAAGTGTCTGAGCTAGATAAGTCTTACCAGAACCTGTTGGTCCAATCATGATAATATTACTCTTTTGTAACTCTACATCAAGATCTTTCTGTGCCATTACACGCTTATAGTGATTATATACAGCAACAGATAAAACCTTTTTTGCTTCCTCCTGACCGATTACATAGTCATCAAGGAATCCCTTGATTTCAACCGGTTTTAAGAGGTTAATATCGATATCACTGCCGATAGGCTCATCATCGTATTCTTCCTCTATGATATCTGCACAGATATCAACACATTCGTCACAGATATATACACCTGCGGGACCTGCAATCAGCTTTCTGACCTGATCCTGAGTCTTATTACAGAAAGAGCATCTTACCTTTCCATCAGTGCCTTTTCCAGCCATTCCATTTCTCCCTATTATAACTATCCAAAGTAAATAGTTACTCCCTTTTTACTATTTTTTACCGAAACAATTACTCATCCTTCTTGTCAGATTTATATGCAATTACCTGATCAATAAGACCATATTCCATTGCTTCTTGTGCTGACTTCCAGTTATCACGTTCTGTATCAGCTGCTACTACATCGTAAGGCTGACCACAGTTCTCTGCTAACATTCGGTTGAGTTTTTCTTTTGTCTTTAAGATATGCTTTGCAGCAATCTCAATCTCAGTTGCCTGTCCCTGTGCACCACCAAGTGGCTGATGAATCATAATCTCTGCGTTTGGAAGAGCAAATCTCTTACCCTTTGCACCGCCTGCAAGAAGGAACGCTCCCATACTGGCAGCCATACCAATACAAATGGTAGATACATCACACTTAATGTACTGCATCGTATCATAAATTGCCATACCAGCTGTTACAGAACCACCAGGACTGTTGATATATAACTGAATATCCTTATCCGGTTCTTCTGCTTCCAAAAACAACAACTGTGCAACAACGAGGCTTGCTGTTGTCTCGTTTACTTCTTCTCCAAGGAAAATAATACGTTCTTTTAATAATCTCGAGTAAATATCGTAGGAGCGCTCGCCTCTACTTGTTTGCTCAATGACATAAGGCACTAAACTCATACAACTAACCTCCATATTTCATATTATTTTTTTATTCTAATATATATTTTATTTCTTTTCTTTTGCTTCTGCAACTACAAAATCAACAGCTTTTCTAATAGAGATGTCAGACTTAATTCCCTTTTCTTCGTAAGAACCGATCATTTCTTCCATCTTTTCTACTTCCATCTGGTAAGCTTCTGCCATCTTCTTAAGCTCATTCTTGTACTCTTCTTCTGATACTACCATGTTCTCAGCTGCAGCTACTGCCTCTAATACAAGTCTTGTCTTGATCCTGTTCTCAGCCTGTGGCTTCATCTGAGCTAAGAATGTCTCTCCTGTAAGACCTGTGAACTGGAAGTACTGTTCAATAGAAAGTCCCTGCATCTGAAGTCTCTGAGCAAAATCTTCAGCCATCTGTCTCTGCTGTGAAACAACCATAGCTTCCGGAATATCCATCTTAGCATCTGCGATGATTGCTTCGATAACCTTCTGCTCCTTCTCATTCTTAGCATCTGCTTCCTTCTTTTCTGCAAGGTTCTTCTTTACATCTTCCTTGTACTCAGCAAGAGTTTCAAATTCTGAAACTTCGCTTGCGAACTCGTCATCTAACTCTGGAAGCTGCTTCTCTTTGATTTCCTTTACAGTACACTTGAATACTGCTGCCTTTCCTGCAAGTTCTTCTGCCTGATAATCTTCTGGGAATGTTACATTTACTTCTACTTCTTTATTAAGCTCTGCACCAACTAACTGGTCTTCAAATCCAGGAATAAATGTCTTAGAACCAATTGTTAATGGATAGTTCTCACCCTTACCACCTTCGAATGCTACACCATCAACAAAGCCTTCGAAATCAAGAGTTACAACGTCCTTCTCCTGAACTGCTCTGTCTTCTACCGTTACTGTTCTTGCATTGTTCTCTCTTTCTCTATCGATTGCAGCATTAACATCCTCGTCTGTTACAGTAACGTCAATTGCTTCTACCTCTACACCCTTGTATTTTCCAAGAGTTACTTCTGGCTTAAGTGCAACTTCTGCTGTAAAAATAAATGGCTTTCCTGCTTCTGCCTGAACAACATCAATTGTTGGTTGAGAAACGATTTCTTCCTCACACTCGTCAACAGCCTTTGCGTATGCAGAAGGAATTAATGCATTTGCTGCATCCTCATAAAATACTTCCTTACCATACATCTTCTCAATCATAGCTCGTGGCGCCTTACCCTTACGGAATCCTGGAAGTGCAATCTTTCCTTTATTCTTCTGATAAGCTGTATCTAATGCTTTTTCAAAATCTTCTGCAGATGCTTCTATAGTAAGCTTCGCCATATTTCCTTCTAACTTTTCAACCTGTAAACTCATTGTCTCATTTCCTCCTTGAGAATTCTCTACGTATTTCTGTGACAGCAATCATTGTTATATAAAATGAACCACAACTAGATTTGTCTAATCGTACCCATATTCACAGTCATTGTAAAATTATAGCATAATGCCTTTTAAAAATAAAGAGAAATCTAAAAAAAGGATGCCTTTTTCAAGGCATCCCTTCTCTCTTAATTACTAACGAAGACCTTCTTCGTAGCTCTTAATCATTCTTCTTACCATCTCACCACCGATTGAACCTGCTTCACGAGATGTTAAGTCTCCATTATAACCTTCCTTTAAGTTAACACCTAACTCAGATGCTACCTCTGTTTTAAAACGATCCATTGCTGCCTTTGCTTCAGGAACTTCTACTCTGTTTGATCTCTGTGCCATAATCTTATACCTCCGATTTTTTTGTTTTTACTAATCTATTTTCAAAGATAAGCTTTTTGTTCGCTTATCTTAATCCTAGTATTAGCGGAGATATTTTTTTTATAACTGGTATATTTTTACTTACAGCAATCGCATCCAACTCTAAAATTTCGATAAATTTTCAAAAAGATATTTACGATTTCGGGATCAAAAACAACGCCTGCACCATTTTCAATAAACCGTAACACTTCTTCCAAAGGATAAGCCTTACGATAGGCACGCTCACTGAGCATAGACTCAAACACATCAGCTACTCTTACAATTCTTGCAGACAATGGAATATCAAGACCGGTTAGCTGCTTTGGATATCCTGTTCCATCCCAATTTTCATGGTGATGATATGCAATTTCAATCGCCATATCTATGAACTCGTTTCGCTCCATTCCCTGATAAATGTCCATTAAAGTCTGTGCGCCAAGTTCAGAATGTGTTTTCATTATTGCACTTTCTTCTTCTGTCAGCGGACCTTTTTTTAATATAATAGAGTCTGGAATCATAATCTTACCAATATCATGCAATCCCGCTGCTGATTCAATGGTATCAATAAAATTCTCTGTCATCAAATGCTCATGCATTGGAGCCATCTGCATCGCCTGTGCTAAAATCCTGCTATTATGTGCAATATTTGAATGATGATTGCCTGATACACATTCTTTATTCTCAATAAGCCTTGCAAGTGCGAGCATAATGTTTTTCTGCTCAATACGCAGTTTTTCCATCTGTTTGGTAACTACAAGACTTAATCTTTTATTATTTTCCTCTAACTCACGCTGTAATGTATAAAGCTTTAAGTGAGTATCAATTCGCATCTCCACTTCTGCCCGCTCAAATGGTTTGGCAATATAATCCACCGCCCCCAGTTCAAATCCCTTGGTCCTATCTGCCGTAGAATCCATTGCCGAAATAAAAATAACCGGAATATCCTTTGTATATGGATCTCTTTTTAATATTGTACAAAATTCATATCCATCAATATCCGGCATGGATATATCTGTCAGAATAATCTGTGGCAAGATTTTTTCATTCTGCATCAACTCCAATGCTTCTTTCACGCTTGTTGCCGCCAACGGTTCATATCCCATATTCTGAATAATTTCTTCCAAAATAATAACATTTACTTCCACGTCATCCACAACAAGTATTTTTACCTCTTTTTTCTTTTCAAACTCCATAATCTTCACCCAATTTTGAAAATTATTTGTAATTATTATGTAATTACGAATTTAATTCTTTCCAGTCCTGTCTTAAAACATCAATTACATTCTTTTCTGCTTCTTTCGCTTTTTCGTAATCTGCTTTTCGAACAGCCATTCCCAAACGAAAGGCTGTCTTTTGCAATTTCTTAGATCCACCCTGTGTCAGCTGTTTCAAAGCATCCATATACCCTTCTGCCTTCTGCCAGTTACCTAAATCCATACTAAGATTCAGTTTTTCAAAATTCCCCTGTATTTCACGAGCATTTATCTCACTTCCAAACTCATTCATTAAATCCTGTTCCTTCTCAAGTTGTGAAAACATCTGTGCCGGATTCCAATTTAATACCTCCGGACTCGGTTCCTGTACTTCTTCCTCGGTTTTCATTCTTATTGTAAACGAAAAATTGGAACCTTTTCCACGTTCTCCCTCCGCATGAATGCTTCCACCCATCATTTGGACAAGCTCCTTGGTAATAGCAAGCCCCAGTCCAGTCCCTCCATACTTCCTGGTAATCGATGCATCCGCTTGTGAAAAGCTGGTAAACAACTTCTCTTTATCCTCTGGCGCCAGTCCAATTCCTGTATCTACCACCATAAAAAACAGCTCTATCTCGTTTCCTATCTGCATATTTTTCATTACTTCTATACCCACATATCCCTGCGAAGTAAACTTTACCGCATTTGAAACCAAATTATTCAAAATCTGTGTCAGTCTCAGTTCATCTCCAATTAACGTCTGTGGAATATCAGGTGCTACATTCATCACAAATCGCAGTCCCTTCCGCAGTGCAAATGCCCCAAACTGCTCCTGTCGCTTCTCCAAAAATTCATGAAATGAAAATGCATGTTCTTCAATTTGAAACCGTCCTGCTTCCAATTTTGAGAAATCAAGAATATTATTAATAATTCCCTCCATCGTACTACAGCAATCAAGAATCATTTTGAGATAATTCCTTTTTTGAGAATCTGTCTCATCCTCAAGCATTATCTCTGTATGTCCCTTTATTCCATTTACCGGTGTACGAAGCTCATGAGTAACATTAGCTACAAAAGAATCTCTGTCCTTCATTGCTGCACGTAACTGCTCTGTTGTTTCTTCCAGCCTTCTCATATTTATCTTTTGTCTGGTCATATTGATTGCCATGCTAAAAAGAACCTTTTTTCCCGAATTTAGCTTTAACGGTCCGAGCACATTAAGACTAACCGGAAAGCAGGTTTTATTCTTTCTATATATAAAAGTGTCTATCTGTTCTTCCCTATGATAACCTTCTACCAGCTTTATCTCACTACCTACCACACGAAAAACTTCCTTATAAAGTTCCCCTATAAACATGCCTTGCAATTCCTCATAGCTATATCCTGTCAATTCACAAGTTCTGTCATTCGCATGATTTACATATCCTTGTTCATCAAAACTGATAATCATTTCCTGACTGTTATCCAACACGTAGCATAACAGCTTTCCCTGTTCATCTGTCATATGCACCTCCGCATACAGATTATATTCCTGTTACTGTCATTCCATCCCAGAGACCTATTCGTCCTCTTCTGCCTCCTGTTTGTCTATAAAGTCTAGCGCATCATCACTTAACAGCTTCACTGGATCAAGAAGAAGCTTTACCTCTTCTCCTATTTTACCGATTCCATGCACAAACTTATTCTGTCCCGAACCATGTCCAACCGTAGGGGGGGGCAAAATATTCTCTGCATTAATAGACACAACTTCTGCAATATTTTCTATAATCAGTCCGACTTCAATACCTTTTACCTCAATTACAATCACACAAGTTCTATCATTATATTCAAATGCCTCCTTACAAAATCTGTCTGCAACATCAATAACCGGAATAATCTTTCCTCTAAGATTAATTAATCCTTTAATAAAATGCTCTACTTCTGGAATCGGTGTCACTGGCTGCATTTGAATAATTTCATTTACATATTTTAATTCAATACCAAAGAAATCCGTCCCAACCTGAAATGTCATATATTTCCCTTGACGAACATCTTCCAATTCTTCATCGGCTATACTTAACAGCCCTTCCATACTTTCTTCCATCATCCGAATCCCCCATACTTCGCTAAATAAGCTCCAACATCTCTAAAGTGCTCCTTAGTTTAGCCATGTCAATTGGCTTTGCACAATATACTGTACAGCCAAGCTCAAATGCTTTCTTCACATTCTTCTCTTCATTTAATGCCGTCGTCATAATAATCTTCGCCATATCATCTTCCGCAATACCATGTTCCTTTTCAATCTCGCGAATGCTCTTGAGTGCCTGATAACCATCCATAACCGGCATCATAACATCCAAGCAGATAAGATCATAAGGATTATCTTCCTCTAATGCCATCATAAAAGCATCTACTGCTTCCATTCCATCAACGGTAACATCACATTCACCATACACTGACAAAAATTTTAATATAACCTTTCTACTTGCAAAATCATCCTCTGCAATTAAGATTCTCATCTTTTTCCCGCCTTTCTATTTTTCCATAATCATTCCCTACATAGTTACTTTTTTCCTAAAATGTAATACAGTTTCTGAGCAATTTGTCCCAACGGCACTTGATAATTTACTGCGCCAATCTCATATGCTTCTCTGGGCATACCATATACAACACATGTACTTTCATCCTGCCCTATGGTAACTGCCCCCTTTTTTTTCATTTCTAAAAGCCCTTTGGCTCCATCTCTTCCCATTCCTGTCATCAAAACGCCTATTGCATCCTTGCCTGCAGTCTTTGCAACCGATTCAAATAAAACATCTACCGATGGACAATGACCACTTACCTTAGGTCCTGTTCTGCAATCCACCTGATAAACACCATTTACCTTAACCAAACGCATGTGTTTGTCTCCCGGTGCCAAAAGAACCTGTCCCGCACTGACAATATCACCGGACTTTGCTTCCTTTACGTCTACTTCGCATTCATTATTCAACCGATCCGCATACATTGCCGTAAATCCTACCGGCATATGCTGCACCATAACTATCCCTGGTATATCCTTATGCAATTCCCGGATTACCTTATGTATCGCTTCTGTTCCGCCTGTAGAAGCTCCCATTGCAATAACCAGATTTTTCCAATCTCCCTTTGGGCGAAACATATTATTAACACTATGCTTATCAAGTCCCGGATACAACGCCTGATGAAGTCTCTTAGGTATACCCTCTTTAAAAAGTGGCTTGTACGCCTCAACGCCCGACTCTTCAAATATTACTACATCTCTCGCTCCTGCTTCATACGCTACTTCTTTCTTCTCTTTTGATGCAATAACCACAGTTGGAATCGGAAATTGTGGCATTAATCTTTCCAAAAAAGTAATACCCGACATTCTTGGTAAATCATGGCTTAGTAACATAACATCCGGCTTACACTCTAGAATCTTGTCCCTTGCATCATATGCATTATTCGCTTCTGCAACAACAATAAGTTCCTTATCAGCTTCTAAAATCTTCTTCAATGTCTTACTCAACCCATAAGAACCTGCTACCAGCAAAACTTTTAACTCTCTCATACGCCCTCCCATTACTTTCTATATATGGAAGGTTTTATATATCGGAATTTACCATGACACTGGCTGATGGACTCTGTCGAACCAATAAAAAGATATCCTCCCGGTTCCATCTTGTCATATATATTTTCCAAAAGTCTAGCCTTCGTTTTTTCATCAAAATATATCATTACATTTCTTAGAAAAACAACATGCAATTTCTTTTTGAATGGAATCGGCTCCATCAGATTGAACTTCCGAAAGATTACCTGTCGTTTTAAATCATCACGTACTTGATATTCATTCTCATTTAATGGTCTAAAAAATCTCCTAACATACTGATGTGGCAGATTTTCCACCGAATCCTTCGTATAAACTCCGCGAACCGCCTTTTCCAAAACATTCGTATCAATGTCTGTAGCTAAAATCGTTGTATCCCATTCCAGATGCTCCAAACCTAAAAAATCCAGACACAGCATCGCAAGCGTATATGGCTCCTCCCCGGAAGAAGATGCCGCACACCAGATTCTCCAATCTTTTGTTGATACTTCCTTCTCTTTCAATTTTGGCAAAACAGTCTGCTTAAAATATAGAAACTGTTCATATTCCCGCCAGAAATAAGTATGATTCGTCGTCAACGCATTCAGTAAAATCTCTGCCTCTGCCCCCGTCGGGAACTTCTCTACCAAATCCATAAACTCATTGTAGGATCGGTATCCGCTCTTTTGTATATAATTGTCAAGCCGTCCTTGCACCAAAACTTTTTTTTCACTTAAATCAATTCCCGATTTTCGCTTAATATATCCTACAACACGTTCAAATTCCTGATTGGTAATCATGACGTTTCCTTCTTTTCCATAATCTTGTTATTTTCTAATTTTTCAGACAATATATGCAATATAATATATAATTATAGCACCGTGTCCTAGTATTGTCAAAATACTGTACACGGTGCCATCACCACATCACTATTTATAATAAACTATTTTTCCACCAAGGCTGTCTGCTGTATCTTTATCTAACAAATTCTCAATGATTTTTAAGCCAAACGCAATCGCTGTTCCCATACCACGACTGGTAATCACATGCTCCGACTGCACCACCTCATCATATACTATTTTTGCTCCAACAAGCTCCTCTTCCATTCCCGGATAAATACATGCCTCTCTCTCCTTAAGCAAGCCCATGTGTCCAAAAATCATAGGTGCCGCGCAGATTGCTCCTATCAGCTTACCATTATCATAGAACTTTTTAATCTGTTGGGTTAGCTTTTCACATGCTTCCAGATTTTTTGTTCCCGGCATACCACCCGGACATACAATCATATCCAATGTATTAAAATCTATCTCATCAATCCCCGCATCCATATCTACATTGATATCATGTGCCCCCATTACCTGCTTGTGATTATCAATCGATACACAAACCGTTTCCACGTCAACTCTTCGTAATAAATCAACTACCGTTAAAGCTTCAATTTCCTCAAAGCCTGTTCCAAAAAATACACCCACTTTTTTCATACTCATTTCTCTCCTTTATGCAATAATCCATCCCGAATTTACTTTGACTACATTGCCATGCAATAGGATCTTTTGTTATTTTAACACACGATACTTTTTTTCGATAGATGGGAATGCTATAATCAGATTATAATAAATGCAAAGAGAGGTATTGAATTATCATGGAAATAGAACGTAAATTCACTTTAAAAAAATTACCTGAACATCTAGAAAACTATCCTTGTCATATTATCGAACAGGCGTATCTGAATACAGCTCCTGTCGTTCGTGTCAGACAGCAGGATGATTCCTATTATCTAACCTACAAAGGAAGCGGCATGATGTCCCGCGAAGAGTACAACCTGCCGCTTGATAAAACTTCTTATCAACATTTACTCAAAAAAGCTGATGGCAATATCATTTCCAAGAAGCGTTACGTGATTCCTCTAGAGAATCCACAATTCTCCTCTGACTTTATACCATTATTCACACCAAAACTTGTTATTGAGCTGGACGTTTTTGCTCCACCGTTTGCTCCACTTGTTATGGCAGAGGTCGAATTTTCAAGCATAGAAATGGCAAATGCCTTTTTACCTCCTGACTGGTTTGATGAGGATGTTACCATGAATCCAGAATACCATAATTCCAATATGAGCAAAAATAGTGTGTGCCAGCGCACACACTTTAGCAAGAATTTCTAGCGAAATTCTTGTTTAACTACCTCTACGTTACAGCAATTTCCTATTATTCAAAATACATTCTAATGTTCCACTTGAATATTGGGTCCTAACATTCCTAGTTTAAAATGCTTCCTGCAAAGCGCAACATAATTGTCATTCGTCCCTAGCATGACCTGTTCGCCATCCCGAATAATGCCTTTTTCATTATACCGCGCATTGCAGGTTGCTTTCTTTCCACACCAACATACTGTCTTAATCTCATGAATTGAATCTGCAATCGCTATCAATCTCTCACTTCCCGAAAAAAGATTGTTCTGAAAGTCGGCCCGAAGTCCATAGCATACCACTGGCACATCAAAAAAGTCCACAATATCTGACAAAAAATCAATCTGTTCTCTTGTTGCAAACTGAACCTCATCTACAATAATACAATCATAATCTCGAATCTGTTCCTCTGTCATTAGCTGTAGTTCTTTTAATAATATACACTCCATCTCAAGTCCAATTCTGGAACGAATCTTTCGTACTCCATCTCTGGTATCCGCTTCGGTCTTACAAAGCAATGCCTTTTGTCCTACTTCTTCATAGTTAAAATGTGTCATTAGCGCATTTGCTGTCTTAGAACTATTCATCGCCCCATAATAATAATATAGCTTTGCCATTGTTACTCCTTCACCTTTCTGCCTCTTCTCATACGTATCCTGCTACCGTAAATTTCTTTTTTTCCCATAATAAAGAAGCTTACACATAATAATATTACACAGCACCACACTGTGCGCACCCCAAACCGAAGAGAAAGGTTTCCTCCTATTCCCGCTCCTATTGCAAAAACAAAAATAATACCAAAATAATATACTGTCTGAAGCAGTTGATCTCGTTTTTTCTCACGAAGATATTCGGAAAGTGCCGCCGTACCACTTCTAAGATTACCAATGCACATGGTACTCGCATATTGATAACCATTTACCTTTCGAAATGCCTGCACCTGCATTGCACAGGCAAAGGACACCAACGAAGTTGCTGCCAAGTTCCATGAAAGAGGCATAAATCCTACTATGATTAGAATCACCATCTCAATCAATAAAATTCCTTGTCTCCAATGAAGCTTTTTCGCAAACTGGAATCGACTCTGAATTCTTTCTGCGACAAACACACCAATTGCAAAAGCCATAAGTGGAAACAAATACTGCAATCCATGAAGCCATTCTCCCATAAATAAATGATGACTCATCAAAACTACATTTCCTGTTTGCGCATTGGAAAACACCTTATCCCTCACAATATACGTATAAGCATCTTGAAATCCACCTGATAACGCCAGAAAGCTACAGTTTAAAAAAGTATCTGACATCTGTTTTTCATTTCTTATCATTCGTTTAACCTTCCTTACCAAATAATACTCTCGCAAACTCTTTATAATGCATATAGTTCGGAATACTTCTTCTTAAAGTGTCGAATCAATGGCTCTGCACTCACTTCCTTACCACAGACATCCTCGATTAGCTTTCCTGGTGTTCTTGTATTGCCATATTGATGAATCTGCTCACCAAGCCATTTGGTAATCTCAGCAATACGCCCTTCTTTTAAAATATCATCCACATTTCCTAATTGTTCCTGTAACGCATCCAGATACATGCCATCATATATACTTCCTAATAAATATGACGGAAAATATCCAAAGGAACCACCTGACCAATGGGTATCCTGTAAAATTCCCTGTGCATCATTTCCTGGGATAATCTGTAAATACTCCTGCATTTTTTCATTCCATAATGCCGGTAACTCCTCTACACTTACTCCATCACGGAAAATTGCTTTTTCCAACTCATAGCGAAGAATAATGTGCATACAATACGTAAGTTCATCCGCATCTATACGAATAAAACTATTACGCACATGATTAATTTCCTGATAGAACTCTTCCAGTGATATCTTCTGAAACTGTGGAAGCAAAGTTCCAAGCTTTTCATAAATCGGCATCCAAAAGTTCTTATTTCTTCCTAATATATTTTCATAGAATCTTGACTGACTCTCATGAATTCCCATATTACTACAGCTTCCTGCAACCGTTCCATCAAAGTCCGGATTTACCTGCTGTTCAAAAATCGCATGTCCACCTTCATGAATGGCAGAAAACATAGCGCTAATTGCATCATGCTCATGAAAATGATTCGTCACACGAACATCCTTTGATGAGAAATTCATCGTAAACGGATGCTCTGTTTCTCCAACCGTTCCCTTATTCCAATCAAATCCAATATAATCTAATAAAAGCTTCTGCACTTTTTTCTGTGCTTCTATATCATAATGTCCTGCAAATTTGCTATCATCTGGCTGCTTTGCTGCTAAAATCTGCTTTACCAATGGAATCAGTTCTTTTTTCAGTTCTGTAAATAATCTGTCCATCGTATCTGAGTTCATGCCCTCTTCATACTGATCTAGTAACACATTATAAACTTCCTTACCTGGGTCAGTATATGCTGCCATCTCACGAGTCTTTGTAATCATCTTCTCTAAATGTGGCGCAAAAATACTGTAATCACTGGCATTCTTAGCTTCCTTCCATGCATTCTCCGACTCCGCACGTGCCATAACATAGCTTTCATAGAACTCAGCAGGAATACGCTTATTCTTATCAAAATCACGTTTCATACGTGTTACAATAAACTGCCACTTGCTATCCAGTGCGTCAAATTCCTGTGGCTTTGCTAATTTCTCAAGCATAGCTCCAAGCTCCTCTGATGTTGACATCTTAAACTGCTCTGTTGAGAAAAAAGTAAGTGCCTCTGCGTGACCTTCGAAGCCAAGCTTTGGTGTATTCGTCTCCATATCCCAGAACAACAGCTCCATGACATGATTATATTGATCCATTCGCTTTAAATACGATTTCAAATTCTCTAATGTCTGACTCATCATAATTTCCTTTCCTTATATAACATAAAGGTAACTTTTTCGTTCCTTTTATTGTTGTATTTTTTCATACTATAGCAACAGTATATATTTTTTCTAAGTAAAAGACAAGTATGAGCACTTTTTACATAAAAAAACCAGAGCATCTATGAATGGTATTCATAGATACTCCAGCACTTTTCATACATTCTATGTTAACAATTATAACTATCCAACATCTTTACCGTTACTAGTAATTTTCATTTCTAACTTCAAAGTAGCTCTGTGGATGATTACATACAGGGCAAACCTCAGGTGCCTTAAGTCCTACCACTACATGACCGCAGTTACGGCATTCCCACATCGTTACACCACTCTTTTCAAACACCTGCATAACCTCTACGTTATGAAGTAATGCGCGATATCTTTCTTCATGGAGCTTCTCAATTGCAGCAACACCTCTAAACTTTGCTGCTAGCTCTGGAAATCCTTCTTCCTCAGCATCCTGTGCCATACGTTCATACATATCAGTCCACTCTGCATTCTCTCCCTCTGCTGCATGAAGAAGATTCTCTGCTGTATCTCCTAACTCACCTAATGCCTTAAACCACATCTTAGCATGTTCTTTCTCATTCTCTGCTGTCTTTAAAAATAAAGCTGCAATCTGCTCATAGCCTGCTTTCTTCGCTACAGAAGCAAAATAAGTATATTTATTTCTTGCCTGGGATTCTCCTGCAAAAGCTTCCCAAAGATTCTTCTCTGTTTTTGTACCTGCATACGGATTCTTTTTTGACTGACTCATTTTATTTCTCCTTTCAATTATCACACATTAATAATAGGAATTATTACTATTTAATTATAACAAAAATTTTACTTTTGGCAAGAGTTTTTTTATATTTTACATAAAATTGAGAATTAGAACAGTACTAACGGGCAAATCAGTACCACCGGCTTAGCCGGTGGTTTGCTCTGCGGCTATAAGCCGCTGTTCCCTGCTTGCCTCTAAAGAGGCTCTGAAGATTCGCCTTCCGCACTACGGTCACTGGCTGGCTCTAAAGAGCCTCATTTTATTTGCCT
>JAFSCH010000031.1 GCA_017436865.1 Lachnospiraceae bacterium | reverse complement strand
GCCATGCCGACCACTCGCAACAAAGTTGCTCGTTGTCGCGGCGTTCGCCGTATACATCTTCGCTCGAATATGTCTGCCTGTGAGCTAGCTCCCGCAGCCAATTCGGCTCATCTGTGCATGGCTCACTTTAACGCGCAAACTTGAATTTTATTCTCTATTCATACTTTACTACATATGTACAGCTACTGTAAAGATTCCTTCTTCTGCATTTCTCTTCCAAACAAAAATCTCAAGATATACTTTTCAACTCTTGTCGTATATCTTGAGATTTTTCACTAATTATTTAACATATGAAAATATATAATGCTCTTAATTCCCTGTACTAGTATATCTTTTCACGCTGATTCTCCAGAATAGGTACGCAATCACATACACCACCACACCAACAAGTGGAGCAATGTACATATATGACTCATGATACAGTGCCATATCATCTTTTCGCAATAAATACTGAGCCGGAAAATAATTAACAAAAGCAAACGGTACCACATAAATCATAATGGTCTGGATTACCTTGTTATAGATACTGATTGGATATCCTGCGAACTTTCTCATATTCCAGTAAAATATTTCTCGGATACTTCCTGTTTCAATGAAATAAAAACAAAGTGCCGAAAAAATAATAAACATGCCACCCTGCATTAACACACCACCTACGATTGCACAAACGTAATATAGAATTGTTGGTAAATCCCATTGAATACCTACTCTTCCTGCCGAAAAAACAAATAGCAAAATACCAAGTGTTCCATGTCCGACAGTTGCCAGTACATCTGCATTATTTAAAATAAGCTGAAACAACAACCCTCTTGGTCTTACCATCAAACGGTCAAATCTTCCATCTCGAATCGTATCGGAAAATTGTCGCAAATCCGCAAAAAGTGCTACCACAATCGCATATGTTAAAAACAGAATACTGAACAAAAACAACATTTCATTAACATTCCATCCGTTTATCTTATCAAACTTTAAAAGCGCCAGATAAATAACTATGATATTGGCTGATTCCCTGACAAAAACAGCTAACGTGGCAACAAAAGAATCCAGCCTATACTGTAATCTACTGCGTACACTCATCTTCAATGACTGCATCGCAATTCTAATTTCACCCATCACACTAACCTCCTTGTACCACTAGCTTTTTTATACCCTTTTTCCAAAAAAAGCGGGCAATCATCCATAACATCAAAATCCATATAAGTTGTATCAGCAGTTTCTCCCAAAGTTCAATCCCTTGTATTTCTCCAAGATATATCTGAACCGGTATAAAATATATAGATTCAAAAGGAGTCCATGCAATTATTTTTTTCATTACAGATGGCATAAACCATATCGGCAACAACGTTCCAGACAAAACCCTTACAATTACATTTTTAATTGTCATGATTCCCCACACACTAAATAGCCAAAAGCTCCATGTCTGTACGATAAAACCAATAAGCCATTGAATCAGATAACCAAAACAAACACTCACGAGCATAAGCAAAAGATGTCCTAAACTCTTAGGAGGGCAAAGCTTTGTATAAACCATCGTAAGCAACAATGCCGGAAGAAAATGGAATACAAGTTTGAAAATAGCTTCCCCCATATTCTCTGCCAACAACCGTAATGAAAAATTTACGGGTTTTAAAAATTCATTAGTGATACTACCATCATGCACCTTATCCTGCAGAAACATTTCATTATATTCGAATACACTGGATAAACCTAAGGAAATTACAAAGCTGGTTGCAACCATTGCAAAAGAAATACCATCCACTTCTGTAGCCTCTGCGTATAATGCCCTGTAAATACAAAGATACACAACAATTGTAATAAACATATTCACAATTCCCATGAAAAAGTCTAACCGATAGGTCATCTTATTTTGAAACTTCTTGAATGCAAATTCCAAATAGGTTCTCATGCGTGAACACCCCCTATGCTATTGGTATCCAACAGAACTCTTCCTTCGTATATATCACGAATAATTGCATCAATTTCCGGTTCACAAATTGCTATATCTTTAATATGATATTGTGCAAATAGTTTCTCCATCACTTCATTCATCGGTACCTTTCGAACATCAAAGGTCTGTACCTGTTTCGTTCCATCCTCTAATAACATTTCCACCGTTTTTGAATACGCATACTTTGTTTTGATTTCATCAATACTTCCATCATATACCTTTTTTCCGGAGTCAATGATAATCAGCCTGTCACAAACCTTTTCTATATCCTGCATATCATGTGTTGTAAAAATAATCGTAGTCTGCTCTGTTTTGTTCATGTATTTGATAAAACCTCTTATCTTTTCCTTCGCTACCACATCTAATCCAATAGTTGGCTCATCAAAAAATACAACTTCCGGAGAATGGAGAAGTGCTGCAACAATATCGCCTCGCATTCTTTGTCCCAACGATAACTGTCTAACCGGCTGATTAATAAAATCTTCCATATCTAACAGTTTTACAAACTTATGTAAGTTCTCCTCATACTTTTCCTGCGGTATTTTATAGATAAATTTCATCAATTCAAAGCTTTCAATTAACGGCAAATCCCAATTAAGCTGCGTTTTCTGTCCAAAAACAACACCAATATTTTTTACATATTGTTTTCTTTGCTTATATGGAACAAATCCATTCACTCCTAATTTTCCTTCATCAGGATATAAGATTCCTGACAGCATCTTAATCGTAGTCGATTTTCCGGCTCCATTCGGTCCTATGAAACCTACAATTTCACCTTTTTTAATTTGAAAACTTATATCATCAACCGCTTTCCTGATTTCATATTTTCGTTTAAACAGACCTCGCATTGTCTGCATTAATCCTTTGTCACGTTTTGCAATTTTATAGTACTTTTTGAGTCCTTCTACCTCAATCATATATCCCATTTATTCTTCCCTCGCATATATTTTCTTAATTGTTCCCTCTAAATCAGGTTCATACAGATGCATATCCTGTAACTTACATTTCTCAAGTAAGTGTTTTAATATCTGTGCCGTATCTATCTTTTGCTTATCATATATAATACTGATTTTATCACTATCTATACGAATTCTCTCAAAAGGCAAATCTTCCAAATCCGGAAGGCATTCTCCTATCTTTATTTCCATCTGGTATAACGGAGAAAATTCCTTCATAATTCGATCCACGCTACCATCAAAAATAATTCTTCCGTGATTAATCAAAATTATTCGATCGCATAATTTTTCTACGTCCTGCAAATTATGACTCGTATAAATTATAGTCATCTGCTTTTCTTTTCTGAGCCTTGAAAAATATTGCATAATCTTATATTTGTGCGAAACATCCAAACCAATCATTGCCTCATCAATCAATAAAACCTTTGGTTTCGCAAGAAGCGCGTAGACCAATTCACAGCGCATTCTTTCCCCTAGCGACAAGTCTCTAGGTAACTGCTGTAAAAATTTATGAACTTCAAATACCTTATCCAGCTCTTTAAACCGATTCATTGCATCTTCTTTTGAAATCCGATACATCTGTATGCAATGAGCAAAAGAATCTTTTATCCTAATATCTGTCCATAATTGCGTTTTGATACCTGACACATATGTCACATCCCTCAAAACCTCTTTATGTTCAATTACGTTTTCAACTCCTCCTACTCTGATAAATCCACTATCTGGTTTTATTATTCCTGCCATTACATTTAATAAAGTTGTCTTACCAGCCCCATTCAAACCAATAATTCCTACATTCTCATTAGGAGAGATATGAAAGGATATATCATATAAGACTGCTTTTTCCTGCAGCTTTTTCGATATATTTTTCAGTACAATCACAAGCTTCACCTCTTTTCACACTAGTTTCTTAAGAAACCTTACAAAAAAATATCCCACACTGCAATACATGTGGGATAAACAACAAACTATCTGTGATAAACAACAATTTATGTCTACCCCAGCATAATACTTACTATAAACATATTACCTTTTTCATAAATATCAATGGCACCATGATATTTGTCTACAATACCTCGAATCTGTTTCATACCATAACCATGTCCCGGTTCTTCCTTGGTTGAAACAAATTCCGGATTTTTTTCTAGTACTGATTCATCAATACTATTCTTCACCGTAATAATATCGAATCCCTTCTTTGTCATAATCTGTACTTCCAGTCTCTTATCATAGGATTCTAATGCTCCTAAAATGGCATTATCCAGCATATTATTCAATAACGCTGAAAAATCTACGCTATCCATATAATCAAATGCTAAATTTTCAATTTCTGCTTTAATTTCCACTCCCTGAGATTTTGCCATGGATAACTTATTATTCATGATATAATTCAGCAAAGAGTTTCCAACATTAACATAGGTATACATTTTATTAAGCTTATCTAAAATTTCTCCTGCATAGTCCTTGGCTTCTTTTACTCTGTTTTCCTCCAAATAAGAGAGAATCACAAGTGTATGATTCTTCATATCATGCTTTAATGCCCTTATCTGTTCTTGAATTTTTCGAACTTCTTCCGCCATATCCTGTTGCTTTTCATAGTCATATTGCATATCCGCCAATTTCTTTTCCATGTCTATATTATCTGCAATATACTTCGTCAGTATTTTATCTATATCTTTCTGTTTTTGCATCTCCTGTTTCCTTTTATCCATTTCTCTTAAAAACAGAAAAAGGAAAAGAATGACAAATAATACAAGAATACAAATCAATAAATTCATGTTTGTTTCTCTCTTTCTAAGTACGGATAAATTCCATAATTTTTCTACGTACCTCTTTTTCATAACTTCTTCCAACAGGAACGCTCTTACTAACACCATCACATTGCAGGTCAATTTCTGTACTTCTTAGCTTTCCCATATATTCTGCATTAATCAAATACCCTTTATGGCATCTGATGAATCCCTTTCCACCGAGCTCATTTTCCATGTTGGTCATCGTTTCTCTTATTCTAATTGTGTCATTTAGAGTATAAATATTAAGATAATTGCCTTCTGCCTCAATATAGAAAATATCTTGAATTAAGATTCTGATAACCTCTTGTCCCTTGCTGATTATCAAGTCTTGTTTTCTATCATTTAGCTCTTTCTTGATTCTTTCCGCCAATTCATCTAATTCTTCATCCATATATGTTTTTCGAATAAATCCAAATGGTCGATAAGCAAATGTTTTATAAACCAATGCTTCCTGACTTGTTACAAATACCAATATTGTCTGAAGCTTATTCTCATTCAAATATGCCGCAATATCCATCCCACTAAAATATGGCATATCAATATCTAAAAACAATACATCCACTGGTTTTGTTCGCAAATACTCCATCATCACCTTAGAATCTTCCGTGCAAAAATATTCTGCCTGTATCTCCTGTTCCTCAAAACATGTTCTAACCTTTGTATAGATGTCATTTAGTATTCTGCTTTCGTCATCACAGATGGCAATCTGATACATATATGTTCCCCTTCCTGCTATCTTACAATCTCAAATTATGTAGTATTATATCACCAAAAGTAAAAAAACAAAAGAAATATAAAACCTGAAAAAAGAGCCATTTCCGGAATTTCTTCCGAAAACAGCTCCTTTTCACATCCTATTTAGCTTCTTAATTCAGCACCAAATTTCTTATTTAACTGCTTTAATATCTTCTTTACAAATGCATCGACAGACTCTGTTGTAAATGCTTCATCCTTTGGAGTAAATACAACTGTAAATGCCATACTCTTCTGGTCTGCAGCAATCTGTTCACCTTCATAAATATCGAATAAAGTAATCTTTGTAATATACTTACAAGCTTCCTTCATTGCTTCTTCAAGTTCACCACAGGTAATGTTCTTAGCGACAACGATTGCCAAATCTCTCTGCTCCTCTGGGAATTTAGGTAATGGCTCGAATACAGGCTTCTTACCATACCACTGTGATACAAGCTTTAAGTCAATCTCTAACAGATACATTGGTGTACGAAGATCACAATCCTCTGCAATATCATAAGCAAGCTTACCGAAGTAACCAATCTCTACACCT
Source organism: Lachnospiraceae bacterium (assembly GCA_017436865.1). Lineage (GTDB taxonomy): Bacteria > Bacillota > Clostridia > Lachnospirales > Lachnospiraceae > COE1. The sequence continues at coordinate 59,228 of JAFSCH010000031.1, read as the reverse complement.
TCACAGCTAATGCTTGCTGTCTGGTATGGATGCATAAATGTGTTGCTTGTATTGCTATATTTGAACTCTACATGTAATGTTTCTGCAATCTTCTCTGCAATGCCCTTCATCGTATAGAAGGATTCCTTTTCACCAAAAATACCAACACAAAGCTTTGTTCTTTCATCTGGGTATTCTGTCAATGGAAGACTCTTTGGCATAAATACATTACCGATTTCAAATAATCTTCCTTCCAAATTCCCCTTCTTCTGATTACGAACAACCGCATTAATCATAGATGCCGCCAAAGTTGTTCTCATCAAAGATAATTCTTCACTGATTGGATTCATAATTCTGATTGCTGTACGTTCTACTGCATCTTCAGGAAGTCTTAATAAATCTAAGTCCGAAGGAGAGAAGAATGAATAATGAATACACTCATAAGCACCTACACCACAAAGAGCATTCTTTAATCTTGCTTCTGTCTTCTGCTGTAAATTCAATCCACCATTTGTAACCTGTGCAGAAGCGATAAATGTAGGAACAATATTCTCATAACCATAGAGACGAATTACTTCTTCTGCAACATCCTGATAATTTTCAATATCTTCACGGAATGCAGGAACCTGTAAAATCAAGTTGTCTCCATCAATCTTTGGTGCAAATGTAAGGTTATTCATAATACGAAGAATATCTTCGTTTGGTACCTGAATACCTAAACATTTATTTACTTTATTAATGCTTACTGTTACTTCTCTTGGTTCTACACTATTTCCTGTATTTACATCAACATGTGTACGAGCAACCTTACCACAGCCTAATTCTTCCATTAAGTGAAGTGCTCTCTTCATTGCCATAACAGTTGCATATTCATCAACGCCCTTTTCATAACGTGCGCTGGAATCAGAACGCTTTCCTACGGCTCTGGAAGTCTTTCTGATATTGTCACGTGCAAACTTTGCAGCCTCAAATAAAACAGTATTTGTTGTATCACGAATTTCAGAATTTAAACCACCCATAACACCGGCTAATGCAACTGGCTTCACACCATCACAAATTACCATATTTTCTTTGGTAAGTGTTAATTCCTGCTCATCTAAAGTAACAATCTTTTCACCATCAGCAGCTCTTCTGACATTAATTGCATTACCTTCGATTGTAGAGCAATCAAATGCATGCATTGGCTGTCCTAATTCCTTTAAAATATAGTTTGTAATATCTACCACATTAGAAATAGCCTCAATACCTACTAATGCTAATCTGCGCTTCATCCATGCAGGTGATTCACCAATCTTAACATCTGTTACATAATGAGCACTATATCTTGGACAAATGTCAGGACAATCTACAGAAACTTTAAATCCTGCTAACTCTGCATCTGATTCTGTATAACTTAAATCAGGAGTCTTTACTTCTTTTTCTAATACAGCTGCAACTTCTCTTGCAATACCATAAATACTCTGGCAGTCAGGACGATTTGCTGTAATTGCAATATCAAACATCCAGTCATCAAGACCTAAAATAGGCTTAACATCTGCTCCGATTTCCGCATCCTCTGGAAGCACTAACAATCCGTTATAACCTGCACCTGGATACATATTTTCGCTTACACCAAGTTCTACACCTGAGCAAAGCATACCAAAGGACTCATAGCCTCTGAGCTTACCTTTTCCAATTGTCATAACACCTTCTATTGTCTTATGATCCTTTGCTGTTGCATAAACTGTTGCGCCAACAAGAGCTGTTGGGAACTTTCCACCTGCAACAACGTTATCTGCGCCACAACAAATCTGGAACTGTCCATGCTCACCACAATCTACCTGACATACATGTAAATGAGTATCAGGAATGGCTTCACATGTTAAAACATGACCAACAACAACCTTGCTGATGTCCTTTCCTACTTCGTATAATTCTTCAACCTCAAAACCACAAGAGAATAACTTATCCTGTAATTCCTGTGGTGTAATGTCGATATCAACATATTCTTTAATCCAACTTAATGGTGCTAACATATCTATACATTCCTTTCTTATTCAATATGTCTGAAGAATGGCTCTATAGAGACATTCTTCTATATGAAGCATAGTACTTCTTGGCGTTGCATACTTTTATGCAACGTCTTTAGAATTACTTTTCTTACACGAAATTTAGAAATTCTTAGGCTGTGTTTTTTATTGCCTTAGAATTTCTTTTCGTGTTTTAGTCATTCAACTGCTTCAATACTCTTACATCAGACTCAAACAATAACTTGATATTGTTGATACCATACTTCAACATTGCTGTACGCTCAATACCAATACCAAATGCTAATCCGCTGTATTCATCAGAATCAATACCGCAGTTCTCAAGCACCTTCTTATTTACAACACCGGCACCAAGAATTTCAATCCAGCCTGTACCCTTACAAAGCTTACAGCCCTGACCACCACATTCAAAACAACTACAATCAACTTCTACAGATGGCTCTGTAAACGGGAAGTAAGAAGGACGAAGTCTTGTTTTAGTACCTTCTCCATAAATCTTACTAACAAATACGTCAAGCATACCCTGCAAATCACAAAGAGTAATGCCCTTATCTACAACAAGACCTTCCATCTGTGTGAACATTGGAGAATGTGTTGCATCATCATCCGAACGGAATACCTTACCTGGAGATAAAATCTTGATAGGTGGCTTCTTGTTCTCCATAACATGAATCTGTCCTGCTGATGTCTGTGTTCTCAACAAGAACTCTGGCGACAGATAGAAAGTATCCTGCATATCTCTTGCCGGATGATCCTGTGGTGTATTTAATGCAGTAAAATTATAATAATCTGTTTCAATTTCTGTTCCTTCAAAAATTTCAAATCCCATACCTGCAAATACATCAATCAATTGATTACGGATTAATGTAATCGGATGTAAATTACCCTGCTCTGTTTTTTCAGCCGGAAGTGAAATATCTATTCTTTCTGACTCATATCTATCCTGAAGCTCTTTTGCCTTCATCTTTTCATCAAGACCACCGATGAATTCTAACGCCCATACTTTTAACTCATTCACACCTTTACCATACTCCGCCTTCTGGTCATTTGGAATGTTCTTCATTTCCTTCATCAGTAAGCCAATCTTACCTGTCTTTCCATCTAAATACTTCTTTCTGAATTCATACACTTCCTTAGAGGAATGTAACTCATCTGCTCCTGCGATGATTTCCTGCTTAATCTGCTCTAAATTCGCGTTCATCTTATTTCTCCTTTCATTTCCAACAACTTTTAGTGCGAATAAGTACCTCGCGAATTCCATTCACTCGGTCGCGTTGCGCGTCATAGTAATACACAAAAACTTTCATACTAGCACAAATTTTTGTGTATTACCATGACTTTGCTTATTCACTTTGTCGCGCGAATCGCATATCACGAAGTGATAATTTCCTTATGCGATTCTGCGCATATTATTTTTGTTCAATAGGACAGTTCAAAGAACTTTCCTATTGAACAAAAAAGTCCCTTACACCCGAAAGTGTAAGGGACGAATATTTATCGTGGTACCACCCTACTTCCCGCTTGTTTTATTTAATTCAAACGGCTCACATGAACGTAACGTGTTCGTATACGTCTCTGCCTACTCATGTCTTTCTAATACTCTTTCAAACACTTCAACAAAGCTGCTCCAGTGGGAAATTCAACACTATATCTGAACTTAGGAGGCTTACAGCCGGTGACCTCCATTCTCTGCAAGAAAATATAGCTCTACTTTGCACCTTCAACGCATTTTCATATAAAATCATAATAGACATTTTAAAAACAAAAGTCAAGGATTTTTTCTTTTTGCTACATATCAATGCTACATATCAATTACAGTAACAGGACATATATTAGTTTCGATTCACACTATACTTATGCCTTTTCGCATAGCAATCGATTAATAACGACTCCACAAAAAAAGATATACATGCAAAAATAAAGCCAAATCATAACAATAATTACGGTTGTAAGACTCCCATACATGGAAAATCCATTAAAATAATCAATATAAATCGAAAAGAAAAAAGAATAAACAATCCAGAATACAGCAGCAACAAAAGCTCCTGGAAGCTGTTCCCTCCAAGGCATTCTGTTATTGGGAAGCAAACAATACAAACTGCAAAATACAACCGCCAAAAAGACTGCTACAATTAGATGACGTAAGGATTGTAACCATCTCCAAATCTCGGCAACGATTAAGATATCAGCAAGCAATGCTACCACTGCATTTCCAAACACCAGCAATACAATAGATAATAAAATGGCTATCATAAAAAATACCGTATATACCAATGCTCGCAAACGAAGCATAATATAGTTTCTGGATTCCTGAAGCTCATAAACTGCATTCATTCCACGCATCAACGCAAGCATTCCTTTGGAGGCAGACCATGCCGTTATTATCGCAGATACTGACACTAATGTCATAGAATTTCCTTGATACGTATTTACTATATCCATCAAAAAGTCAGAAATTGTTTTAGGAATAACTGCTTCCGACAAATATGACCATATTTCTATCTGCACAGTCGGAGCGTGTTGTAGCAAGGCACATACAATAATAATAACAGGAATGATAGACAAAAAAAGAAAAAAAGCCGCACTAGAGGCATGCGCACTAATATTTACTTCTTTTTGTATTTTTTGAAATGTTCGAATATATGGATTTACTTTTTTTATTCCTGATATTATCTTATTTTTCACTTGCATAATTAGTTCTCCCACACAATTCTATTTAACATAGCATAAGCCAAATTACTCCAAAAATATATATTTTTTATTTATGAAAACATCATTTCCTGTAGCTCTATATCCGTATAATAATACTTTAGTATCTCTTCCGCTGTTCTCCCCATATCCGCAAGACATCTTGCCCCATTCTGTGACATACCAGCTCCATGTCCAAATCCTCCACCATAAATGGTCATACTTCTTAAACAACGATTATCGTATATAGTATCAAAACAAAAATACGCACTCGGCAGCAGTTCTCCCAAAGCAAAACAAGAACCATCTTTTCTTATAATTGTTTCACCACTTACCGCCATAACTTCCCGAATACACTGCTGTGTTTTTACATTTATTTCAAAATTTTCCGTTTGTATACAAAGCTGCTGTGCCATCCCACTTGCCGCTCTTTTCATAATTCGGCAGGAAAGAATTTCTGACTCTTGTGTCAGTTTTTCTTTTTTTCGGTATTTTGAAATAATCTGTATTTCCTCTGGATATTTCTCCTTCAAAGCTTCTATCCTTGCCAATAAACTTTGCACATCATCAAAGCTTTTGTTATAACTCCAGCGATACCATGATTCCTGATATTCTACATCATTGATATTTCCCTGCATCATATATGCCCGATAAGCTTTTTCCTTTATTTTTACTGTATCAAAATCCGTCTTTTCATCATAAGAAAAATCATCTAGCTTTCCATTTTCAGGCGGTACCTCTACCAATGCCTTACTTTGAAGCCAGACCTTTTCTTCTTCCGACTTCCATACCTCATAACCAGAGCTTCTACCACTTGAAGTCGAATAGTAAAAACTCTCAATAAGCTTCCCTTGATTTAGAATAACAAGATTTTTTGTATCATCTACTGCCTGATTTACATTTTCCTTTTCCTCAATATTCTTATACACCTGATATGACGTACTATCATCAACATGTGCCGCCCATTCAGGATATGCAAAGTCTTTCATATGAAAATAAGTATAGGTTCTTGCACTGATTGCCTGTGCCTTTAGTGCCTCTATTGGGTATGAAGACGGCATTTCACTCGGAACAACACCATACAGGTATTCTTCTACCGGAAGTTCATTCACCAACACCAGTCCCTTTGTGGTTCCATAGCATTCCATACTACCATTATACCCTACCGCTTCTGCCCTTACTACGTTATGAAGCTTTATCTTTCCACCTTGATAGGTACTGATTCGTATCGTTTTTCCTTGCAATTCACCTTCTCTTAATACTATTTGTTCGTTTGGTGCGTATGTCTTCATCTCTTTATTTTGTTCTATGTATAATCCTGCCTTACTACTTATCACAATCTCTTTGTGATATATATTGGCAAATTCACTTGTTTTTATCAAAACTCGAATCTGTCCTTGTGGAACCTGTTTTTGTTCTTTCGCATCTTTTTCCTGTTGTTCTTCCCTTGCTGGTGGTTGCTCTACTTCTTCTTTTGATTGTTCTTGCCTCGCTTCCTGCTCTCTTATCCCCTGATTCGTTTTACTATATTGGTATAGAATAGCAGAAATAGCAATCCATATCACAATAATGATAAGCCTTCCAAGCAATCTGTTCCTCAAACACGATTCTCCTTTTTACTAAGACTAAACGCAATTATTCAGTGCCTTCATAATTACAGCTAAACTATTTACCACGTAAAAAGCAGCCCGTTAAAGGCTGCTTTTTTTCATTCGTAAACTCCAAAATGCCGGCTCCAGTATTTTGACTCCTAGCTAATGCTAGGTGGGCGACCGCAACCTTTCTCTCTGCCTTCCCCTAGCCATAATGGGGGGCATGACATCAATTAGGCGATATAGGAATCCCGTTTAAAGTGATGTAGGTTCAAAATAACAAGAGTAATCGTACATTTCAGATTAACCTTATTATATCCTTAAATCATAAAAATATCAACATTATGTCACTCGTTTTCTCATTTTCAGCATATTGCATGAAACAGTTTCGAGCTAAGCAGAATAATCTATAAATGCATCATGAATGCTTGCATTCAAGAGTGCATTTACAAATAATTCTATTTGACAAATATTACACATTTAGATGACTTTAAACAAATTTATCTCGGAAATTCCAATATAACTTTAAACAAATCACCATCAATGCCGAGTAGCAATCTTCCCTCCATAAGCTCCATTAAACTTTTTGCAATTGCCAATCCCAAACCATTTCCTTCCGTACTTCTGGAACTGTCACCACGCACAAAACGTTCCATCAGCTCTTCACTCGTAATATGAAGCTGATATTTTGAAACATTGCGAAACGTTAATCTTGTTATCTCAGTAAACTGCTCCAAATCGATATAAACCCGCGACTCCGGCTGTGCATATTTACAAATATTATTCATGAGATTATCCACAACTCGCCACAGATGTCTTCCGTCTGCAACAATCAGCATCTCTTCCTCCGACTTATTTACTATCAACTCTAATCCTGCTTGGGATATCTTTTCTTCAAATTCACCCAAAATCTGTGTCACAAAAACATTTGCTTCCAGTTCTTCCAAATTAACTTTCAAATTCCCTGTAGATGCCTTGGATGCCTCTATCAAATCTTCAATCAACTTTTTTAATCTTGCCGATTGTCTCTCCAGAACTTCTAAATACTCCTTAGCATCTTCATTCTGAATATCTGTTTTCTCTAATAAATCCACATAATTTACAATAGAAGTCAGAGGTGTTTTAATATCATGAGATACATTAGTAATCAATTCCGTTTTAAAGCGTTCACTTTTCATACGCTCGTCTACTGCATGAGCCATTCCCTCATTAATGCGGTTCAAATTCTCAGCATGCTTTTTAAATTCCCAAAACATTCTCTTTGTATCTATCTTATATTGAAGATTTCCCTCCGCAATCTGGCCACTACCTATTTGTAATTTTTGGAATTGAAGTATCATCCATAAAACGATAGGACACACAACAATATCCGCTACCAACATCGCTACCATGAATTCTTTTCCCACTCCTAGAAAAGCTCCAATAAAAGTAACCAAAATCCCGACTCCAAGTACCCATACCATGAACTTCAACAGAATATGTATATTTTTCCATAGTACATAGCACCCATACAAAATCACCTTTCCTATGCCAATAAGCTTTACAAATATCCAATAAGTAAGCGAATTTCTCCACCATTTACCCACTTTGACTCTTACTGAAAAACTAAGTAACGATAACATTGCCAGACTTGCCATTATAATACCAATTCCAGTATATAACTGCATTAAAATGATAATAGAATCTATACGCCCTATTTCCATCAGAACAACTACAGCAAATACCTCTAGTAAAAATGTAATCAAGCACAATACATCCAACGGTATCTTATCCAGAAAAGTTGGGACGATTTCTTCCTTTCTCTTTCTACACCCTGCCGCACACAGTAAAAAGATAAAACATACTATAAAAATTCCAAATGTTCCAAATATAACTCCAGCTATCTCTGTTTTTATCTCATATAACATATCAATCAAAACAGATACTCTTGCATAAGAATTTACATCCTTGGAAATCATAATTGCTTCTAGCTTTTCTAAATAATTCGCATTCTTTCCTAAATCTTTTAAAAACTTTTCCTTCTCAGCTTCTATTACAGCACTATCCACATAAGATACCACTGTATAATCTTTTACTGCATTCTTCTCCTGCACATGCAAAGTATAATATTCATCTAAATATGCTTCTTCTACTTCAACAAACTCATCTGAAAGCATAGTTGAAGAGTCAATCATTGTCAGTTCTGAGGCATTTAATTCTCTGATGCCATCAAACAGTAACGTATTCCACTTGGCGTAATCAAGTTCTGTTCCATCAAACATATTAAAAGTAAGCTCTTGTTTTCCTTGTAATAATTTTCTTGCCTCACTAGCAACACTGACCTCTGGTTGTTCAAAATGCATCTCATATTTATGCTGAACTTCTGAATTAGCATCTCCCGTTTCCGCAGATACTACAATATATTCTTCTGAATAAGTTTCTGTCACACTTGCTTCTGCCTCGTCCATAGTCTTATCATATTCCACTTGTGATATATGACTATCTACAGCTAACGCTTCTTGGAAATACAAATTTTGATACATTTTCTTTTCATTATCATACTCAAATGTATAATAATCTGTCTTGTATCCTATATCATCCATTTGCATTCTTGCCCTAATACTTACCTTCTGTACTGGATAATACTTTCCCTCTGCCCGATAATAGAAAATCCCTCCTGTTGTGTCATAGCATATTCTGTCGGCATAAAACGTCTGAGATGGATAATCCTCCTGAAAATAACAATTCTCTCCAAAAAGCCCCTCATAACACCATATCCGTGCCTCATCTCCAAGTCTGAATGATGATACTTGTAATTCTTCCTCCTTTACCTGCCCTGCAAAATTTCTATACAAATAACTATTTTCATTGTTCAAATCAATATCATCAATACTTCTAGACTCTATAATTCCATAACAAAATGCTCTATCCTTGTTAAAATATTTCTCACTATTCTCAATTAAACCATTTCTATAATTATCAAGTGCTCTCACTACATAACTTTCACTGATATAACTACACTGCTCTTCTATCGCTTCTTCTCTTTTCTGACGAAAAACTCCATAATCTTCCATCATTAGCACCAAAAAAAGACTCCCTATACAAACAACGGCACTAACCACCATTAACAACCATGCTATCAACTTTGCAATAATAGACCCCTTTAATCGATTCATCCTTCCTCTCTCCTTCTTACGTCATTTATTCTTCCACTTTATATCCTCTTCCCCATACTGCCTTTAAGTATCTTGGTTCCGCAGGATTATACTCTATCTTTTCTCTTAAATGTCTGATATGTACAGCTACCGTATTCTCGGCTCCATAGGGATTATCTTTCCATACCGTTTCATAAATCTGATGTGGCGAAAACACCTTTCCCTTATTCTCCAATAGTAGCTTTAAAATATCATACTCTGTTCTTGTAAGTGCCACCTTTTCTCCATCCAGTGTTACTTCCTTTGTTCTATCATCAAGCTCAATGCCTCCTAGCATTAGCGTTTCTTGTTTCTTGTTTCCACCACCTAGCTGCATATAGCGTCGAAGCTGTGACTTCACTCTCGCCTGTAGCTCTACCGGATTAAATGGCTTTGTCACATAATCATCTGCACCTATGGTCAAACCTAGTACCTTGTCTGTATCTTCACTTTTTGCAGTCAGTAAAATCACAGGAACATTACTTTGCTCTCGTAACTTCACCATTGCTTCTATCCCATCCATCTGTGGCATCATAATATCCATTATAACGAGGTGAATCTCATTTTCAGCAAAGACTTCTAGTGCTTCCTTTCCATTATATGCCTCAAATATCTGATAACCTTCCGCCATCAAATAGATTCTTAATGCCGAAACAATATCTTTTTCATCGTCACATACCAGTATGTTGTACATTATATTCTCCCCTAAATTGTCTTAATGTAATATATTTTTGTCATAATAAGTATTTTGCATGCATTTCCTTATATTGACTACATTGTACACAAATCTTTATGAAATTCCAATGTGGGAAATCCTTAAGATTTGATTAATATTTTTCCATAAAACCAAAAAGGGTAGGAAACCTATTTGATTTCCTACCCTTTGCATACTATTTACGCATTTTTCTTAACCCAAAAGCTACCACTACAGTTATCAAAACTACTCCTGCTATAACCAAACCAGCAGAAATATCCGAACCAACCTTTCCTGCTACAAAAACAGATGTCGGTCCATCCGCACCACCTATTATACTTACAGAAAATGCTTTCCTCGTTTTTGCTATTATTCCTAAAATAACCAACAATATTCCTATGCTCCCAATTATAACCGCTAATATTTTCCTCATCTTGTTAATCCCTCGCTGCCTTCATCGCCATCTTATTCTCATACATAATCTCATCCGCTTTTCGGTAAATCTTTCTCGAATCATCTTCGGGGTAATCCTCATGGCTACAAAATCCGTACGCCGTGCTCAACCCCAAATCAGGATTCTGCTCATTTACCTTCTCTATTTCTTTATCAAGCATTTTTGTAAGAGCTTGTATATCTACTTTTTTTACATCAGTAATAAAAACAACAAACTCATCACCACCAATACGACCAACTACACCATAATCATCAAAAACCTTTGATAATGTCTGGGCAAATGTTCGTATCAACAAATCTCCCATAGCATGTCCTTTTGTATCGTTTGTTTGCTTTAAAAAATTAAGATCAAACGCAAAAATACCATAATTTTCTTTACTTTGATCCAAACTATCCCACACCTGCTCACATCGTCTACGATTCGCTACTCCTGTCATATCATCGATATAAGCCATCTGTTCTAAGACCTGTGCCTTCGCGCCCTTCAAGAAAATATTTCCTATCTCCATACCAAAATCAACCAACTGCGAAATTACAAATATAATAGCTCCGATACACGTAATGCTCGTATAACGTGCTTCCCCAGAAGCCCCTAAATATTTTACTGCCGAAAATGATATGATATCAAACAGCCCTACACTAAGCATAACTGTTATTCCAATTATAAGAACTTTATTACGCAGTTGTTTCTTAATAATATCTATTACCGTTAATACAATCACTCCAATACACAGACACAATAAAATACAATGCTGAATCTTTAAAACTACTGGAAAATGTACTATGTTTAATATCTGCAATAAAAATGCCATCAATACAAAAACACACTGTACTGCTAACAGCAATTTATATCCTATATAGGCCCCCTTATGCCGTGTCACTAATTCATCGTTCCAAAAATACAATAAGACAAACAATGGCGATACATATAATGACCCAAATTCCAAAAAAGCCTTCATTCTCATATCGAACGTAAAAAGCAAAATCAAATCATAACTACAGATCGACCAACATCCTATTCCAAGTGAAAAACACCCTACACAAAAAAGCTTAAAAAAACGTTTATCATAAATACAAAAGATAATACTAACAAAAAGCACTAAGATACCAAATACTACAAGAAACAAATTAATCGACAACGGTACACGATTAATAATAATAAAATCACGAATTACCGCATCACTATTACAAATCTCTGGTATTTCCATATTAATAAATGCATCATCTTCTGTTATATGCATAATCAATTCAATGTCAGCACCCGCATAAAATGCCGGAATATGAACAAAATGATAACCATAACCAAGTAATTCATTTTCTTCACGTAACTCTTTTCCATATTCGTAAATAATTCGGTTATTATAACGTACCTCAATATCAGAATGAATGGTATAAATTCTTAAAATCGGATTACTTACGATATCTTGTTTTGGAAGCTCGCATTTCATTTTCAACACGTCGCCTCTATCCAATGCTGAAAAAGCAAATTCACTCAACACAACATTTTCATATGCCGCATCATTAATTTCAATATCCCAACCTTTATTAATCTTACAATAATTTGAAGCATCAAGCTCAACCCTAGATAGCACATTACTTAAGACAACAAGGCAAACAATAAATACTAACAAAAACATATGAATCGTATGGTTTTTCTTTTTTTCCATTTACGCTCTCCTTTTTACACACTCCCTATTAATTTCGAACTCTCTTAATTTTATCACACATACTATCTTTTACAAAATATACCTACACTTTCATGGTTACTGTTCACTCCATTCCAGTAACCATACACTTTTCTATTTATACAAGCTATCAATTACATCAAAATAGTTTTCAAAAGTCTTACCACAGCATAATGGATTCTTAATCAAAATTCCTTCTGCCCTTAGTCCAGCCAAAGTAAATGACATAGCTACTCGATGATCCTCATAAGTCTCAATCTGCGCCGGCTGAATCGGCGCCGGTATAATCTCAACACCATCCACCTCTGGGATTTCTCTACAACCTACACCCATCCGATTCAATTCATTGATGATTGCCTGAATTCGATCAGACTCCTGCATACGAATATGTCCTACATGCTCGATTCTTGATGGCGAATCCGCAAAAGCTGCAACAACAGCCATCGTTAATGCCTGATCTGAAAAGTCCTTCATATTAACTGTAATACCAGGATAATTCTCTACGCCTGTTATTGTCACGCCCTCAGGCAAATCCTCAACCTGACAGCCAAGTTCTCTTAAAATACCCAAAAACTTCTTATCTCCCTGCAAAGAAACCTCTTCATGTGTCCCCAATACAGTCACTTTTCGATTCAGAATCGTTGCCATTGCATAGAAATAACACGCCGCAGACATATCTGGCTCTATATCATATTCCGCCAAACCATATGACTGCCCTGCCGTAATCTCACAATCTGCTCCATTTTTTACAACTTGTATACCAAACTGCTCCATCATGGATAACGTCATTAACACATAGGCACCACTACTACGCTCTCCTGACATATGTAAGATAAGTCCATTTTCTAACAAAGTCGCTGACATAAGAAGCGCACTTGCAAACTGACTGCTAATATTCGTATCAATCGTAATCTCTCGAATACTTACATTTTCAGACTCAATCACAAAAGGAAAATGACCTTCCTTTTCAAGGCATGTAATCTTTACCCCTGCCTTACGAAGCTCTGTCAATAGTGGCTCCATTGGACGTTTTTTCATCTGTTCAGAAGAATTCAAAGTATAACAACCACCCGCAAAGGCAAGCATTACGGTAAGAAAACGTGCTGCTGTTCCTGCACTTCGCACATTGATTGTTGCTGTCCTATTTGGAATCTCTCCACCCAAGCCAGTTATACTTACCTTCCTTTTTGATTCATTTATTACTACATCAAAGCCAAGCTCCTGCAAACAGCTTAAAAATGCCCTAGAATCATCGCTAAACAACACACCATTCAGCTCACATTTTTGATTTCCTAACGCTGCAAGCATCAATGCCCTATTCGTAATACTTTTAGAACCGGGAACCTCTACCTTAATTGGTTCCTTTCCTATTAACGGCTTTACTTTATATTCCTTCATACATTTTCCTTTCTACATCTATCCCTTATAGTAATTATTCAGTACCTTATATCATTTCCATCTTTTATACTAGCATATTATTATAACAAAGGAGCCATCACTTTCATAACACACCCTAATAATTTCATAGATAACTTTTCCTTTTTCATCATTTCTGTTGTTACCATTCTGCACTTCTCCAAAGTTTCCTGAAAATCTCTTTCAATACTAGATATACAGCCCGTCTTATACATATAAGTCGCACATTCAAAATGATGATACAAACTTCGATAATCCAGGTTAATCGTTCCTACTACTGCCTTACAATCATCACTCACAAACACCTTTGCATGTACAAATCCTGGGATATATTCATAAATCTTTACACCCGATTTCATCAAAGATGCATAATGTGTCTTAGCAAGTGCATATGGAATCTTTTTATCAGGAATTCCTGGCAAAATCAGCTTCACATCAACTCCACGCTCTGCAGAAAACTTTAGAGAAGCCTCCAGCTCACTATCCAAAATCAGATACGGCGACATGACATGCACATAATTCTGCGCTCTGTTCAATATGTCCATATAGACACGTTCTCCGACTTTATCATCATCCAATGGACTATCTCCATAAGGAATCACATATCCCTTTGCTTGTTTTTGAGTTACTTCTGTATCCTGTAAATATTTTTCAAATTCAGGTTGTTTAACATCGATATTCCACATTTGCAAAAACATTAAGGTGTAACTTTTTACAGCCTCGCCTTTTATCATAACGGCCGTGTCCTTCCAATGTCCAAATCGTTGAATATGATTAATATATTCATCTGAAAGATTCACGCCTCCATTAAAAGCTGTATGTCCATCTATAACTAAAATTTTACGATGATCACGATAATTATAGTGTGTCGAAATAAATGGTGAAACCGGTGCAAACATCTTACACTGAATACCTAATTCCCTTAAACGCCTAGGGTAATCGTGAGGTAGGAGCGCAAATTCACAGGTTCCATCATACATAACACGTACTTCTACACCTTCCTTTGCCTTTCTTGCCAAAATCTCCAGAATTTTTCCCCACATTAATCCTTCATCTATAATGAAATATTCCAAAAAAATAAAACGTTCTGCTTTTTCCAATTGTATCAGCATTTCTGCAAACTTATCTTCACCTAACGGAAAATAAGTTATATCTGTATGATCAAAAACCGGATAACAACCAGTTCTTGCAATATATCTTGCCAATGCCAATGTTTCCTGACTTTCTGTCTGAAGCTTATGTATCGTTTCTTCTTTTTGTAAAATACTTGTTTTCGTTTCTTCTGTCAATTGATTCAAACGTTTCTTAGCTGCACGATGTCCAATTTCCATTCTAGAATATAGCAAAAGCAAGGCACCAAATACAGGAAGCAAAGTAATCAATATTAACCATGTTATCTTTGCCGTCGAATCCATATGTGTATTTAGTAAATAAATCACTACACAAACACTAAACAAAACGGCAGCACCATAAAATTGCGGTAGTAACTCAGAGAACCACGTAAAAACACTACACAATAGCCCAAAATTCAATAATAATAAGACTACGATCAATCCCGTTCTACCAAAAATCGCCTGTACAATTCCCTTTTGCCCTTTTTCTAAAAGAGATAATCCTTCGTTTTCTTTCTCTTTCATATTTACCTCAATAACATGTCATAATCACTATTTGATAAATTGCATGCATTCTCAATAACTATTTCTTTTTTCATATTATCATAAGACATAAGCAACATAAAGAGATGAGGGACACATTTTCATGTGTCCCTCTAAAATCATATATTAAGCTATCACACAGTAATTAGCACTGTTCAACAAGCTTCTTTAATGCTGCAAGAGCCTCATCTGGAAGCTTATCATAACCATCCTTCTTTGTTGCGAAGCCTTCAACTGCCTCAACACGGTTCTGCATAGCATTCTTTAATGCTTCAACATATGCAGCATCATTCATGTTTGGTGTGAAGTCTGCTGTCTTTCCAGACCAGTCATTCATGATTTCGATATCATCGAAGTTGCCCCACTTCTGGAAGTTAGCCTTTCCTTCAACGATTGTCTCAAGAATACCTAATGTATCAGCTGGCTTAACCTTTGTTCCCATGAAATCACCAGTGTTAACAATGTAGCAATCTACATTCTTCTCTTCTACTAACTTCTTGAACTTCTCATAGTCATTAACTAATGGATATGTTCTGAATGGGTTAGCGTAAGGAACGATTCTTAATGCATTTAAGTCTGTACCTGCTGCAACACGTTCTGCTGTAGAAGTCTTTGTTGCAAGTGTAGCACCCATAACAGAAGCTAAAGCTGCACCCTTTAACTTAACTACTGGAGGAATGGTAGGATCCTTCATAATCCAGAAGATAGCGTTAACCGGAGCATCAATCTTGTCTACACGGTTTGGAGACCATAACTTAGACTTGATAGCACGTCCATTACCATTTCTAATATCTTCTGTTACTAACTGAATCTTTCCATCCTCATCCATTGTACAAGAACAGTTCTGAGCAGCTAATAAATATTCATTATCAGGACATCCTGTAGGATAATCAGATGTCTTATCAAAATATGTAGGCTCTAATGCGATAGAAGCACATGTATCTGTATTGATGATGAAAGCGTCATCATGAAGAACCTTGATTTCATACTTTCCACCATGCTTAGCATGTGTAAGTGTAGACTTACCAGATCCTGATAAACCATATACAGATGCAACATACTTAGAACCATCAGCTAAGATGTATTCCTTCTGTCCACCGTGGCAAGATGCATATCCATTTCTGTTAGCAAGTGCCCATGCCATTGTAAGTGTACCCTTCTTGTGCTCTCCGAAGTACTTCATACCAAGGATAGCTGCACAGTTTGCATTTGTATCAAAATAGCAAAGTGTTAAAGGATCGCTTAAGCAGCTGTAATCAACATCCGGAGCCTCATGAGGAGCCCACTGAGGATCAGAGAAGATGTAGATGTCTGGTTCATTTCCGTTTCCAACAGGAACAGAATTCTTGTACATCTTTACATACTCATCTGACATATACTGGAAGTTAATCATCCAGTTGTAAAGTAAGTTCTCTTCTCCTTCTGGAATAAGAAGGTGAGCCTTTACCATAAATTCAGGATCAAGACCTACGAAACACTCAGCATGGTACATTGTCTTCCATCTTGTCTCATAGATAGCATCCATAACAACTTTATCAAGCTTCTTCTCGTCTACGCCTGGCTCACCCTTAATACGACGAGCTGCTGCGTAACGACCTGTAACTGCACCATCGTTGAATAATAAAACCTTTGCATCCTTCTCAAGACCAAATGTTTCACCATCCTTGATTGGCATATCTGTTACTACAGTACCTGGTGAATTCTTAGCTAATTCATAAGCTTCCTTTAATGTGTTAACCTTAACTACGTTGTTTCCATAGAAAGCTGCTTCGATGATAGAACGTGTTGTAGAAAATCCTACCTTTCCTGCACCAATCTCAGAAATTGGATAATACGCTTTTGTTGACATATTATATCCTCCTTAGAAATTAATATAAAATAAATGTATTACAAACCACTGAAAAACAGCGATTATGAGCAATGGATAATTACATCCGCACATTTGCTAATATTATCTCAAAATGTTTGTGAAAAGTCAATAAAATAAGTATAAACTTGTTGTAAGAACGCGTTCTCGTCTGATTACTCTTACGCAATATCGTGCTCAGGCAATTCGAACACTCTCAATTTCCAACTAACCACTCTTTATACTACTCTAGTAGCCTCTTTTAACATTTCTAACTCTTCTCCTTCAAAATATGGCTCTAGTTTATGATAAACCAGTTCATGATAAGCATTCAGCTTACATACATCAGAAGTTTCCATATATTTAACATCAATCACATCAAGATCTATCGGAACAAAAGTCAAATGACGGAATCCCATAAACTGTCCATCTCCATTCTTTTCTTCCTTTACGATTTCCAAAATATTTTCTGTTCTGATACCATGACTTCCCTCAATATAAACACCTGGTTCATCTGATACTATCATACCTTCTTCCAGTAGCGCTTCTTTCATCCCAGAATTATAACGCCACCTGATATTCTGTGGACCTTCATGAACATTTAAAATATATCCGATTCCATGACCAGTTCCACACTTGTAATCAATATAGCATTCCCATAGTGGCTGACGCGCTATAATATCAACATTTTTACCAGTACAACCATACAAAAACTTCGCATCTGCAAGGCGTAGCATTCCGCTTGCAACCTTTGAAAAATGTTTCTTCATATCTTCCGTAACATCACCAAGAGCAATCGTTCTGGTAACATCCGTTGTAGCTCCAATATACTGTCCTCCAGAATCTACAAGATATAACCCCTCTGCTTCAATTTCTTTCTTATCCTCTTTTGTTGCACTATAATGCATCATGGCAGCATTTTCCTTATATGCACTAATAGTAGGGAATGACAAATCCAAAAAATCTTCGACTTCACTTCTCATTTGATCTAGCTTCATTGCCACACTATATTCATCCATTGACTGCTTTCCAACGTTCTTTTTCATCCAGAATAGAAACTTAGTAAGCACAACGCTATCTAAAAGATAATACTTTCTGATATTCTCAAGTTCCACTTCATTTTTGATTGCCTTCATTAACGAAGTTGGATTTTCATGATTCAAAAGTTCTCCACGCTTTCCAACAAGCTTATATAACAGATAATTTATATCGTTGCACGCACACATTACTTTTCCATTCAATTCGCACTGTTCAAGGAAAGTAACCACCTCTGCATAATCCTTTACAAGTACTCCATGCTTTTCAAAATGACATTTTGTTGCTTCTGTCAACGCCTTATTCTGTACAAATATAACTGCCTCTTTCTCAGAAATAAAAGTATAAGAAAGAGCCACCGGGTTACAATCAATATCATTTGCCCTAATATTATAAAGCCACATAATATCGTCCAGCTTAGTAAGCAATAAATGCGCTGCACGCTCTTTCTTCATGACAGCTCTTACCTCTTCCAATTTCTGAAATACTGTTTTACCACATTTTTCTTCTGGAACTACCCAGATATCGCTCACCGGCATATCCGGTCTATCTTCCCAAAGTGCATCTGCCAAATCTTTATCATATTTAAAAATGACATTTTTGTCAGCTAGCATTTCTTCTAACTTTCTTCCAAATGCAGCATCAACTACTCTTCCATCAAAGCCTATGGTCTGTCCACTTTCTACATGTTGTTCAAGATACTCTTCAATGGTTGGTACGCCTTCTTCTGCCATGCGATACAGTACAATTCCAGAACCACTTAATTCTTTCTCTGCCTGTACAAAATATCTACCATCTGTCCAAAGACCTACCTCCTGCTGACTAATCACTAACGTTCCGTTAGAACCGGTAAATCCTGACAAAAATTGTCTTACCTTAAAATATTCATTCACATATTCAGAATTATGAAAATCAGCTGTTGGAACCAGATAAAAATCAATACCAGCATTTTTCATAATCTCTTTCATATCATGAATTCTTTGTACTATGATGCTCATTTGCCTTAATATCCTTTCGCTTCATTTCCCTGTAACATTCCTACAGCAGAAGAAGTTCCAATTCTGTCGCAGCCTTCTTCAAGGAACATAATCAAGTCAGCCTTTGTCTTAACTCCACCTGCAGCCTTCATCTTTACATTTGATCCAATATGCTGTTTAAACAATCTAATGTCTTCAATCGTTGCACCACCAGTACCAAATCCTGTAGATGTCTTAATGTAATCAGCTCCTGCATTGGTAACAGCCTTACACATTGCAATCTTTTCCTCTTCTGTTAGGAAACAGGTCTCAATAATAACCTTTAAGATATGTTTACCACATGCTGCCTTCAAGGTTTTAATCTCTTCCTCAACCTTGTCATAAGCCCCATTTTTGACATCAGAAATATTTACAACCATATCAATCTCATTACAGCCATCAGCTAATGCCTGTTCAATCTCTGCAACTTTAGCAGATGTTACACTATACCCTAACGGAAAACCTACCACGGTGCAAATATTGATATTTTCTGCATACTTATCATGAACTCTTTTGATATATGCAGGTGGAATACATACGGATGCTGTTTGGTATTTCACAGCCTCATCACAAAGTTTCTCAATATCTTCCCAAGTAGCAAACTGCTTTAACTGTGTGTGGTCAATGTGTTTTAAAATTTCCTGATCTGTCATTTTAAATACCTCTCTTTCTTGTTTTGTTATTTCTTTTTTCATCAACAATTCCAACCAAATATTTTTTCTGTGCTTTCAACAGAAACTTTCCATAAAAAGATAATGCTACCAAAAGCGCAATCATCAATATTGTATCAGCCATCGGATAGAACGCTAAAACCCTCAAAGCCCCTATCATCCCTACAACAAAAAGCAGAATACCCATTCCTAATGTAACCGGGAATGTTTTTTTCATAAATCCCTCTGGATCAATTGCTCTATTAATCGGGAACCCTTTGCCCGTTAGCATTTCCGGAATCTTATTGGTTAACTTCATCTGCATCGCCCAATAAATCATATATATCCCACATACTAAAATCAATATTTGTATTATCATACTAAAATCCATTCTCTCTAATCACCCCTGTCAGTGCCACGAGAATTAATAGTAACATACCTTTCTCATTTTGCAATATTCAAAAATCGAGCAGGCAAAAACCTACTCGATTCATTCTTTATATTATTCTGTCTCTGGATTTTCTATTTTACATTCCAAGAAACTTCATAACAACTGACTTCATATCTTCCTTATCACATACCGTATCATGCAATACAGGAGCTGTTCTTATCTCATCAATTGCCTTTGGCACATCAACATTTGCAAGCTTAGAAAGTTCATCAACCAATTCGAAGTCTGTCATAGAATCATATTTTGTATCAATAGCATTCATAACACTTCTTGTGAACTTGAATGGACTTGCTGTAGAAGCAACCACAACCTTTGCATCGTCCTTTGTTGCTTCCTGATACTTCTGTAATACAGTCGCTGCAACCGCTGTATGAGTATCAATCACATAACCAGTCTTCTCATAAAGCTTCTTAATCGTATCTGCTGTCTCCTGCTCAGAAGCATAGTTACCGTAGAAATCTACCATGTTAGCCTTCATATCAGCAGTAATCTCATACTTACCATCTCTTGATAATGACTTCATGAACGCCGCATTCTTTTCAGCATCACAACCTGCTGTTAAATAGATAAGTCTCTCAAGATTACTTGAAATCAAAATATCCATAGAAGGAGATGTTGTTAATACAAACTCTCTGTTTCTATCATAGATACCTGTTTCAAAGAAATCATATAATACCTTATTTTCATTAGAAGCACAGATTAACTTAGCAATAGGAATACCCATATTCTTTGCAAAATATGCTGCAAGGATGTTTCCGAAGTTTCCTGTAGGAACAACTACATTAATCTTTTCTCCCTTTTCTACCTTACCTTCCTTCAACAACTGCGCATAAGAATATACATAATATACAATCTGAGGAACAAGTCTTCCGATGTTAATAGAGTTCGCAGATGAGAACTGGAATCCTGCCGCATCCATCTGTGCTGCTAATTCCTTGTCACCGAATAACATCTTAACACCTGTCTGCGCATCATCAAAATTACCTGTAATACCTACAACAAAAGTATTGTCACCCTTCTGTGTTACCATCTGTTTTTCCTGAATAGGACTTACACCATTCTTTGGATAAAATACAATAATTCTTGTTCCCTCTACATCAGCGAATCCTGCAAGAGCAGCCTTACCTGTATCACCACTTGTTGCTGTTAAAATTACGATTTCATTCTTAACATGATTCTTCTTTGCAGATGTAATTAATAAATGTGGTAAAATAGACAATGCCATATCCTTAAATGCAATTGTTGCACCATGGAATAACTCAAGATAGTATGCACCATCCGCTTCCACCAATGGAGCAATTACTTCTGTATCAAACTTGCTGTCATAAGCCTTATTGATACAATCCTTAAGTTCCTCTTCTGTAAAATCAGTTAAAAACAGCTTCATTACTTCATAAGCTGTCTCCTGATATGTCATATTAGAAAGCTCCTCAAGAGTCTTATCTAAAGTAGGTACTGATTCTGGCACAAATAAACCGCCATCATCAGCAAGTCCTTTTAAAATAGCCTGGGAAGCTTTTACTGTTTCATTTTTACTTCTTGTGCTTCTGTAAAATAAATCCATCACCATTCTCCTCTTTAACTCGATGTGAATATCTAACTTTTCAGTTCATAAGTATAGCATAGTATTATTCACTGTGCAAGCACGATATCCGCTTAAAATTAAAAGAAAAAATCATGTCCGCCATGGGAGAACAAATGCGTCAAATTGTTGTCAAACCAGCACACTTTATCCGGATCAGCATACCGTCTTGCCACAAAATACAATGCTCCCTGTGAAACATCCTCTCCAAGTAGAGCGCTATAAACCACCTCTTTGGTTTCTTCTGATATTTTAACTGTATCAATCCTTCCATTTGACACCGGCGAAAACTGAGTAGAATGAGAATTTCTCTGATATACAACTTCCGTTACTGTATTTGGAAACGCTTCATCTCTCACTCTGTTAATAACAACATTTGCTACCAAAAGCTTTCCTATTCTATCCTCACAACCTGCCTCCGCCTCTACAATCCTCATCAAACATTCAATATCCTGCTCTGAAACCTTTATTACATATTGTGGCACCATCTCTTGAAGCCTAATCTCTCTTGGCACAGAAACAATAGGTTTGTCCTCTATAGTAACCACAGATGTCATCTCCTTTTGTTCCATTTTCAATGCTTCCTGTCCTTTTACCTCGCTTGTCCGCGCCACCCATAGCAAGCCTGTACATAACACATTTATCAACAATAACAGAATACATTTCTTCTGATACATATACTTGTCTATCCCTTTCTGAAGTTTTTAATAAATACTCCTTTTATTAGTCTATTCAAGCATATACAAAAAAATACAATGAATTGTTTTATGTTTTATTGTATGGTATGATTTATTGTAACTATTCAGTACAGGTCGAAGCACTTGCTGCTGAGACCGTAAGAACATGATTCAGGAGTGAGCAAATCCCATCAGCAAAGCTGATTTTCAATGGTTTTGCGAATCGTAATCATGAAGGTACAGAATAATTATGATTTATTTATTAAATTGTTTGATTATTAAGGGGAAATCATATGTTAAAAGGGGTATATCCTGCTGTAAAGAAAGACAATACAACCTATTACCGTTCTTCTATAACCTATCATAGAAAACACATCAGTCTCGGAAGCTTTAGCACTATGGAAAAAGCTAATGCGGCTTATTTGGAAGCAAACCACATTTTAGATTCTACCAGCCTTTCTATACATGATTATGTAGAAGAAAGCCCACTTTCATTTGAAAAATGGGTAATTCTTATCAATTTTCGAGATAATAATATTTATTTTGGGACTCCTATTTATGCTCGCCCCAAATTTTTCTATTATTATCTTTCCCCAACCCATGTATTAAAATTTGATATCGACGATTTATTTTACTATTCTTCCCATAAAATCATGAAAAGAAACGGACATTTATTTGTTGCTGATTATGGTATGCAGGTAAATATCCTTAATCGCCACGGAATCCGTAGCTACAGTGTTCCCGGAAAAGATTTTATTTTCCAAAATGGTGATGAAACTGATTTTCGAAGCGAAAATCTAAAAATTATCAATCGCTATCTTGGTGTCTCTAAGATTCTAACCAAGGGAAAAACAAAATACAAAGCAAAAATCAACCTTCCCGGTTATTATGTTATTGGAACCTATGACACAGAAGACGAGGCCGCTATCGCATATAATAAGGCAATCGATATCTTAAAACGCAACGGAAATACGAAAAATTATACTCCCAATTATCTGGAAGGGCTCTCTCCTGCTGTTTATGCAGACATTTATGCGCGACTGAAAGTATCAGAAAAGATTTTAAACTATCAACCAACTCAAAAATAATTTTCAAAACGAAAAGTAAAAAATGGGAACCTTTTCACATCTAGGCTCCCATTTTTTATATTACAAATATTCTATTCTTTTGCATAATCCACAAAACAAACATTTAATCCTGTTTCTTTTGAAATTCCACTAATTGTACCCGACTTATCATATTGCCACATAGCAAATTCATACGGATAATCAGGTGTATCTGCCTCCTGTGACAGCCAAACATCATATTCCTCCAATGCTTCTAAATCAACCTTCGTTAGTAGCCACTCTTTATTACCATATACCATAGGCTTATATCCCGCATCTTTTATGGTACTTAAAAATCGCTTCGTTAACTCCGTTCTACTTTCTGTGTCAAGCGAATCTACTCGCGCCATATCACCTTCCACTTCTTGCATTTGGAATACCACTGGATACTTTACAGTATAATCCTTGATAGCCTCAATCAGAGTCTCTGCCTCTTCCTCTATCTCATCCTTTGTTATCGCCTGTGAAAAGAAATACACACCTATATCCAGTCCAGCACTCTTTGCACTCTTCATGTAATCCTTGAATTTTTCATCAAGCACAATCTCACCACTGCTATAACCTCTTCCTCCAACCTTAATCATAACAAAGTCACATCCGGCTTTTTTTAGTTTTTTAAAGTCTACAGATTCCTGTTTGCTGGAAATATCTACACCACACCAAGATGCCTCTTTCCCATTCAGATAATAACTCATAACTGGCTTCTTATATACAAATCGAGACTTAGAATAAGAATTCTTTGCAAGATTTTCATTTATTTCAACCCATTCTTCTGCACCATCTATCCGTGTTACTAACGTCTGAGTATCATGGTTCTCCTCATCTTCTTCCTCTGCTGTTTCTTCTGTTCCCAACGCTTCTTCCTCTTCCCTGTCAGGCATATCATAAACAGACGTTTTTCCCTCTGCAAGCTTCGCCGCTGAATTCTCACTTCCATTATTTGCAGAACCATCTATAACCGTTTCACCGGTTGTCTGATTCAGAACCGTGCCATTTTTCGTTGACTTAGGTGATTCTATTTCATCGGCACTATCAAAGGCTGATAAATCCCAAATATCAAGCTGATCCGATGTAAGTGTACTTCCTGAAATCAAAGAATCGACACTTTTCTCCATTGGAACATGTTCTTCGCTGATTCCAGCAGCCTGACGCCTCTCTGCCGCCTGCTGTTTAGCAAGTTCATAGTTAGAACCACTCTTATCTTGCTGATTCATCCAAAATATTAATCCAACAACCCCAAGCACTACTAACGACATCAGTACAATCATATATAGAAATAACTTGGATTCCCTTTCTTCCTCGTAATAATCATCTGTAAGTCTCATGTTAATCCCCCATTCACTACGATCCAAACAATATTCTTGTTATTGTATGTAAAATATACACATTTTATTTTACATAAATACTTTACTTTGTCATTATAATATATTGCACTGAATATTTCAATTGTTTTCTGATAATTCTCCTCTCGCTGCTTTTGCAAACACCTTCAACTTTTCATATACTCTGCCATGTACAGTATTTTGAGGAAACATTCCGGACTCATCCTTTTTTCCCGCTTCACAGCCCATAAGAAGCTCAATACCCTCATCAATATGTGCAATAGGATAAATATGAAAGGCACCTTCTTTCACTGCATTTACAACTTCATCCTTCAGCACAAGCTCTTTAACATTAGAAATAGGAATCAACACGCCTTGTTTTCCGCTTAAGCCCCTCTTCTTACATAAGTCAAAAAATCCTTCAATTTTATGCGTTACGCCACCAATTGCCTGAATTTCGCCTTTTTGATTGACCGACCCTGTTACCGCCAGTTCTTGACTAATAGGTAACTCAGCCAACGAAGAAATAATACAGTAGAGTTCTGTACTAGATGCACTATCTCCGTCAATCCCATTATAATTTTGTTCAAAACACACACGGCAGGATAAAGACATCGGAAATTGCTGGGCATAGGTTTGACCCAAATATCCTGTAATAATCTGCATTCCTTTATCATGAGTCTGTCCACTCAAGCGAGCTTCTTTCTCAATGTTTACAATGCCGGACTTTCCAACATAAGTAGTTGCCGTGATACGGGATGGCTTACCAAAAGCATAATTTCCCATATCCAATACAGCAAGTCCGTTTATTTGGCCAATCTGAGCCCCCTCTGTATCAATCATAATCACATCATCATCCATCATTTCATCCAGCTTTTCTTCATAAAGCTTCATACGCAATTCTTTTTCATAAATGGTTTTTTGAATTTGTTCCGCTGTAATAATGGAAGCATTCTCCAATCGTGCCCATGTATTTGCTTCTCCCAAAATCTCTGACAGATAATTAAAGCGCGTGGATAATTTATCCTGACGTTCTGCTAAACGAGAGGAATATTCAATAATAGCACAAATCGCATTAACGTCAAAATCTAATGTACGCTCCCGCTCCACAAATCCTTTGATAAATTGTGCAATTTTCAAACTGTTTTCATAGGTTCTTGGCATCTCATAATCAAAGTCCGCCCTTATCTTGAAAAATTTATCAAATTCTTCATCAGCTTCATTTAACAAATCATAGAATTGCTCACTCCCCACCATAACGACCTTTAACTGTGCTGGAATAGGCTCTGGTTTCAATGTAGGAGCTGCTGTAATACCAAGCAATTCTCTTATAGAATCCATATCAATTTCTTTTGTTTTAATAACACGACGCAGTGCTTCCCATGCATGAGGTATCGTCAAAATATCCTGTGCCTGCACAATTAGATAGCCACCATTTGCCTGATGAAAAAGTCCCGCCTTAATCTTCATAAAATCTGTAGTCAGATTTCCAAATTCACTGTCATATTCTATCTCTCCCATCAGATTTGTATAGGTTGGATTAAATGTAACCACTACGGGAGCACCCTTGGTTTCGGAATGGTCTACTAACAAGTTCACGCCATATCTTTGCATGATATCCTCTTCAGGTTTTCGGTTCAGTAGCGGTAACAATGTGGATAATTCTTCTTCCTCCGATACTTCTGTCTCAACAAACTTATCCAGATTATCTAACACATCTTCTTCAACTGCTAAGATATAGGCTTTTATCAAATCACTAGATTGATATTTTTCTAAGAAATCTGACACATAGTGCCCGATTGCAGAAAGCCCAACCTTATGCTCCAACTCTTCTACCTGTATATCACAGGCTTTTTCTAATTCATTCATTTCTCGCATGAAGCCCGTAACCTTTTCCTGAATAAACTGTGTCTTCTTCTCAATCAATTTTATTTGTTCTTCAGACAAGGAATCATAGTTTTCCTCTTCAAAAGATTCACCATTCACAATAGGCAAAAAGCATACACCCGACGCTGTTTTCTTTAATTGAAAATCCTGTTCCGCTGCCATGGTACTCATTTTTTCAACAAGAACATCCTGTTGTTCTTGAAAACTATGTACAATTTTTCCTTTTTGTTTTTCAAATTCATCACCGAGAAACGCTTTTTGCAACTCCTTCTTAAATATTACAACCAGTTCCTCCATATCTTTCTTGAAATGTTTTCCAGTTCCTGCCTCAAAACTTATTGCAATAGGCTTTTTAGGATCTTGAAAATTATAAACATAACACCAATCCTGAGGTGCTGACTCCATAGCCGCTATTTTTTCCGTGCTATATCGAGCATAGGTAGTCTTTCCTGTACCGGATGGTCCGGCCATATAAATATTATAGCCCTTCATTTTTACTGCAAGACCAAAGTCAAAAGCCTTTACTGCACGTTCCTGTCCAATAATTCCCTTCCACGCTTCTAAATCCGCTGTTGTCTTAAAAGAAAACTCATCTGGGAAACAGTTGCCTTTCAACTGCGTATAATCTAACTCTGTTACCTTTTTCACAAACATACGCCTCCTTCCAAACACAGTGTATCTGTTATTTTTATTATATCACTTTATCCTGATACCCCAAAGAAAAAATAGTGCGTGCCAGCGCACGCACTTTGGCAAGAATTTCTTACGAAATTCTTGTCTAACTGCCACTACACTACAGCACTTTCCTATAAAGAAAAAATAGTGCGTGCCAGCGCACGCACTTTGTAACTACCACTACGCTACAGCAATTTCCTATCACAAAAAAGACCACTGCATACTCATCGCACACAGCAGTCTTTCATTCATTTATTAAATTATCGCCTTCTTCGGGCATTTCTCCTTACATGCACCACATCCCGTACACTTGCTCTGATCGATATGAGCATGGAAATCGGTTACGGTAATTGCCTCATTCGGACATACCTTAACACATAATCCACAACCGATACATGCAGACTTACAAGCCTTCATGGCAACCGGTCCCTTATCCTTAGAGCTACATGCAACAACCGCCTTCGCATCATAAGGAATCAGTTCAATAAGGTTCTTAGGACAAACCGCAACACACTTGCTACAAGCCTTACATTTCTCCTTATCTACCACCGCAATACCATCCTGAATCGAAATCGCACCAAAAGGACAAGCCTTTACACAATTTCCAAATCCAAGACATCCATGACTACATGACTTTGCTCCGCCATCTGGAACAAACTTCACCATTGCACAATCCTGTACACCGGAGTATTCATAGTTCTGTGTTGTCTTTTCACAGGTTCCTGCACACTTGACAAACGCTGTCATACGAACAGACTCACCTGCTTCTACACCCATAATCTCAGCGACCTGCTTACCAACCGCTTCTCCACCAACAGGACAAGCGTTTACCGCTGCTTCACCTTTTGCTATTGCTGCAGCAAGACCGGAACACCCCGGATAACCACAGCCACCACAGTTATTTCCCGGTAAGACTCCTAATACAGCCTCTTCCTTCTCATCTACTTCTACCTTAAACAAAATTCCTGCAACACCCAGAAAAAGACCAAGGAACAGACCTACACCACCAACAACTGCTACCGCAATTAAGATAGCTGTAATATTCATTTATCTATCAATCCTTTCTATATATCTGCGAATTTGTGCCTTTGCACAAATTTGCCAAGCATGAAAAATTCTATTTTTCATGCTTTCCATTCCTTATAACAATCCTGAGAATCCACAGAACGCAATTGCCATCAGACCAGCAGTAATCAATACAATCGGCATACCCTGGAAGGATTCCGGAATATCATTGTATTCCATCTTCTCTCTGATACCTGCTAAAATAACAATCGCAATCGTGAAGCCTACTGCAGTCGCAAATCCACTTACAATACTATAACCGATACCATAGTTCTTCTGTACGTTTGTCAACGCAATACCAAGAACCGCACAGTTTGTTGTAATCAGTGGAAGATACACACCAAGTGCCTGATATAAGCCCTGCATATACTTCTTTAAAAACATTTCTACAAACTGCACAAGTGCCGCAATAACCAAAATAAATACAATCGTCTGGAGATATGCAATATCAAGTGGCACTAAGATAAACTTGTAGATTGCTGCTGCAACCGTAGATGCCAGTGTAATAACGAAGATAATCGCTCCACCCATTCCGGCAGCAGTCTCTATCTTCTTCGATACACCGAGGAACGGACACAAGCCCTGAAACTGACTTAAAACAATATTACTTACCAAAGAGGAGCTTACTAATATAATCAATAAATCCTTAACGACATCAAGCATCCTTGTTCCCCTCCTTTACTTCTTCTTTCTTCTCTCCTGCCTGTACGTCATAGAACTTATGAGAACAGCCACTGTCTCCACAACTTGCACAGTCAAAATTACAGCCGGACTGAATCTTATCTACATTCTTGCCCTTTTCAGCCATACTCTTCTTAATCTTATTCTGAGTTGCTGTTAACGCTGCAAC
The DNA here is from genome assembly GCA_017436865.1 of Lachnospiraceae bacterium. GTDB lineage: Bacteria > Bacillota > Clostridia > Lachnospirales > Lachnospiraceae > COE1. Next base: position 29,704 of record JAFSCH010000031.1, on the reverse strand, counting down.
AACAAAGAATGCACCCGGGGCAAGTCCAAAGATTCGGATTGGCTCAAACTTCAACGCAAAGGAACCTAACATAATCGGCTCTTCTACCGGAAGAATCGCTAATCCAAAAAGTTCACCTGCACCAAGAATCTCTCTTACTGCACCGATACAGGTAAGAGCCACAGAGAATCCAAGTCCCATTCCAAGTCCATCAAAAAAGGATGGAATGACAGAATTCTTAGAAGCAAATGCCTCTGCTCTACCTAAAATAATACAATTTACAACAATTAATGGAATATAGATTCCCAGTGCGTCATAAAGACTTGGGATAAAGCCCTCCAATAACAGTTCCACCATTGTTACGAAGGAAGCAATAATAACGATAAATGCCGGAATTCTTACCTTATCCGGAATGATATTTCTAAGTAATGAAATAATCATATTACTCAGAACAAGAACTACGGTAGTCGTAAGTCCCATACCAAGTCCGTTAATGGCAGATGTGGTAACTGCCAATGTTGGACACATGCCCAACATAAGAACAAAGGTAGGATTTTCCTTAATCAGACCGTTTAAAAATACCTGAGCAGCGCTCTTTTGTTCTTTTACATTACTCATTTGCACTGCCTCCCTTCAAAACCTTCTGGAAATAAACCAGACCACCGTTTACACCATTTACAATCGCATCTGAGGTAATTGTAGCACCACTGATGGCATCAATCTGTGAGTCATCTGTCGCACCTGTTTTTGTTACAGAAAAGCTTGCTGCCTGCTTATTTACAAACTGTGGAACAATGACACCCTCAGCCTTCATACCAAGTCCCGGAGTCTCTGCAATGGCAAGTAAGGAAATGCCATTTAATACTCCCTCATTAGTAAGTCCCATCGTGAACTGAATATCTCCGCCATAACCTTCGTGACTGGAAACCGTAAGAACATAACCTACTACTGCACCTGATGCATCCTTTGCAGTCATAACCTCATCAATATCTGCACCGGTAATTCCTGCCTCTTTTAAAACAGCAGACGCTGCTTCTGCGGTAAATCCTTCATATGCTTCAAAGCTTGCTGCTTCTGCAAATACATTCTGACAAGCCTCTGTTTTTGCCTTTTCTTTCTGCGCTGCAATCGGTGCTTTTGTAACATCATATACAACACCAAGAAGCAAACCTGCCACCAAAGTAATCGCGAAGAGAATCATGGCATCTTTTATTACATTTTTCATGCTCTTTCTCCTCCTTTTCCAAATGGCTTAGACATTGTAATCTTCTCAATCAACGGAACAAGAAGATTTCCGATAATAATTGCATAGGAAACCCCCTCTGCAGATGGTCCAAAAATACGGAAAATTCCTGTCATAATTCCTAAAAAGATTCCAAACAGATACTGTCCATTTCTAGTAATCGGTCTTGTTACATAATCTGTTGCCATAAAAAAGGCACCAAGCATGAGTCCACCACCTGCAAGATGTGCAGATATGTACTGTGTATCAAAGCCATGTCCACCAAAAATCGTAATAAAAATAACAAAGGACACAATGTAAGAACCAGGAATACGGAGATCAATTACACCTAAAAGAATCAGGAAACATGCTCCGATTACAATAGCAATCATGCTTGTCTCACCGATAGTACCTGCTGTACGTCCGATAATCATATCGAATACATTCACAGACTCTCCAGACTTTAAAAGCGCAAGTGGAGTTGCACCTGTATAAGCGTCACAATCAAAATTTGTCATAATAGAGGTAAAGGAAATTAACAGGAAACATCTTCCTCCTAAAGCAGGATTCATGAAGTTCTGTCCCAAACCACCAAATAACATTTTAACCACTAAAATGGCAAACACACCACCAAGAATACCAATCCATAAAGGTGCCTTTGGCGGTAAATTCAATGCAAGTAATAACCCCGTTACTACTGCTGACAAATCACCAATGGTGATTTTCTTTTTCATGCACTTTTCATAGATATACTCTGTTAAAACTGTTGAAGCAACAGTTACCAGAACTAATAATAATGCATGTAATCCAAAATTATATACACCAAATCCAGTTGCAGGAAGCAAGGCAAGAACAACATATAACATGATATTCGATGTTGTTTCCTTCGACCTGATGTGCGGATTTGAAGATACTTTCAATAATTTATCCACAGCTGTGCCTCCTATTTTTTCTTCTTTGCAAGTAACGTTTTTCTCATTGATTTGATAGACTGCGTAACATGTCTCTTTGCAGGACATACAAAGCTGCAACAGCCACATTCTACACATTCCATACCATGACAAGCCGAAAATGTTTCTTCATCGCCATGCTCTGCACATACTGCAAGCTTCTTCGGAATCAGTCGGCTAGGACATACCTCTGCGCACTTTCCGCAATTAATACATGCACTAGGCTCCATTGCTGAAACCTCGTCCTTTGTCAGACAAAGCAGTGCAGATGCTGTCTTGGTAGTTGGAACATTCAAATCAAATAATGCAAATCCCATCATAGGACCACCCGACACTACCTTTTCCGGTTCTGTCTTAAATCCGCCCACTTCTTCAATTAAGTCATTGTAATTCATACCAATTCTTACATAGAAATTACACGGGTCATTGACAGCATCTCCTGTAACAGTAACAATTCTGTTCATCAATGGTTTGCCGTCCTTTACCGCATGATAAATTGCAACAATCGTATCTACATTATCAACTACACATCCTGCATCTGCCGGAAGCATGGAAGAATTGATTGCTCTTCCTGTAGTAGCATAGATTAATTGACGTTCCGCCCCTTGAGGATACTTTGTTTTCAATGCCTTTACAGAAATTCTGTCTTCGTCTTTTGTAAGATTTTTCAAAATCTCTATACAATCCGGCTTATTATCTTCTACAGCAAGAATACCTCTTGCATTGTCAAACAATCTTAAAATAATCTTCAGACCCTCAACAAGCTTCTCCGGCTCCTCAATCATACGTCTGTAATCTGATGTCAGATATGGTTCACATTCCGCACAGTTTGCAATCACATATTCTATCTTCTCCGGTTCCTTCGGTGACAGCTTTACATGTGTAGGGAATCCTGCACCACCCATTCCGACAACGCCGGCATTCTTAATCAGTTCAATAATCTCCTGCTTACTAACCGTTTTCGGGTCATGAGCAATATAATCCACTTCTTCAAATAATCCATCATTATCAATGATAATGGAATTTACCATATCTCCAGTCACTACTCTTCTTGGCTCAATCGCCTTAACCGTACCAGATACACTGGCATAAATCGGTGCCGAAACAAATCCCCCTGCTTCAGCGATTAGCTGACCGGTACGAACATAATCGCCTTTTGAAACAACTGGCACAGCTGGTGCCCCAATATGTTGACTCAACGGATATACCATTTCTCCCTTAGGCATGATAATCCTCATCGGCTTATCTTTTGACAAATCTTTTCCATCATAAGGATGAACGCCGCCATGAAATGTCAGTTTCGCCATTTTTTCTCCTTCTTTCCTTTCATTTTTGTGATGTCATCAATTCCTATTACTGTTTACTCTATTCTCAGTAACACATAAAAATCCATCAAAAGTTCCATCATGATGAAATTTCTGACAACTCACTCTTATACCATCACTATATCTAATATACTATTTTTTTCCTATTTTTTCTACATAAAAATCACTTTTTGTGCTATTTCTGTCAAAATTCTTTAACACATAAAAATCTTATATATTTTCTCACAAAATCCGCAATAAATGCTTATACCTCGGAAAGGTTGTTACTGTTCACTCCGCCAGTAACAAATGTTTACATTCATGTTTCATCTTTTGACACATATATCTGCATGTGGTAAGGTATTATTATAAAAATGCTGAATCATCACAATATTTTTGACTTTAAATAAATAGGAAGGAACGTGTATCACATCTTTTTTTCAATGTATACACAGAAAAAAACTATGAAATGTATAAAAAAAAGCTTAGGAAGTCTCGTTCCTAATTATCCAATTGAAAACTTTTGCATCCCAAAGCAAACTCTTTTTATTGACATTGAAACCACCGGACTGTATGCCAAAAGTTCTTCTCTTTATCTGATAGGATGTATTTATTATCATCAAGAGGAAATAAATTCTTGTTGGCATTCCATTCAATGGTTCGCGACTAACTATGAGGATGAGGAAAATATATTGCGCAGTTTTGCTGATTTCGCAAAATCGTATCATTATCTCATTCATTTCAATGGTAATCAATTTGATATACCTTATTTAGAACACAAGTTTGAACAGTATCACATAGATTTTAATATTCGTGATTTTGAAGGCATTGATATTTATAGAAGAATATCACCTTATAAATCTTTTTTAAAATTGCCTAACTGCAAGCAAAAAACCATTGAAAACTTTCTTTCTACAGATCGCGAAGACACTTTTTCAGGTGGAGAACTTATCGACATCTACCATGATTATGTGTTAACACATGATGAAGAAAAAGAACATTTTCTATTATTACATAACGAAGAGGATATCAAAGGAATGCTAGATGTTGTTGCTGCTCTTAATATTCCTGACCTCTTTCACAACCCTATCAAAGTCGTTAAAGTACAGGCAAATTATTACAACGATATTCACCAACAACGCTATCCTGAAATCGTCATGACCTTAAAACTACCATGTACTCTTCCTACCGAAATATCATATAGTGCAAATAATTGCTATTTTTCAGGCCATGATCAGGAAGGCAAATTACGCGTTCCTATTTATGAAGAGGAACTAAAATATTTCTACTCGAATTATAAAGATTACTATTATCTTCCACATGAAGATATTGCCATTCATAAGTCAGTGGCATCCTTTGTCGATAAAGCATATCGTGAACAGGCTCATGCTTCGAACTGCTATACCAAAAAAACATCTTCTTACCTTCCTCAATGGGATGTTGTTTTTTCTCCATTTTTCAAGCGCGATTATAAAGACAAATCTTTATTTTTTGAACTAACTGATGAGTTCAAAACCAAACGAGAGGATTTTAACCGTTATGCACAACATGTTTTGCAGATGATGGCTTTATGTAAATAATCTAAAAATAGTGCGTGCCAACGCTAATGTCATTTAGATAAGGGCGTTCTATAGAGCAGCGAGTATAAAATTATATTCTCTGCTCTTTTTTCTGTAATAAATTCAAAAATGTATTGACTTTTGAACGAAAATTAGCGGCCGCTTTAGTTGTTTTTTTACAACTAAAGCGGCCCTTATAATTAAGAACTATCTTGATTGCAAGGAGAATAAACATGAATTTTTCTGTTACTGTTTTTACATTTTTTTCACACTGGTGCCAATTTTTTCTATAAATGTTTTATCATGTTCTACCAGAAGCATAGTCGGAGAAAATTCCAATATGAGATTTTCAATCTGCATACGCGAAAAAACATCAATATAATTCAATGGCTCATCCCATATATACAAATGTGCCTGTGTACAAAGACTTCCTGCTATCAATACCTTTTTCTTTTGTCCCTGGCTATATTCCTCTATTCGCTTTTCAAACTGTGTTCTGGAAAAATCCAACTTACGTAACAAAGCCAAAAACAAAGTGTAATCTAACTTTTGTTCTTTTGCATATTCTTCCAATGTTCCATGTAGGTGTGATGTATCCTGTGAAATATAAGACACCTTTAAGCCACTTGCAGTTTCCAGTATTCCAGCATAAGCTATCTTCTTTTTTTCATTTCCCTGTTCTGTATAATAAGCATTGGTTTCCCCTGCAAGGCTTTGTAACAGCACCTTAATAATACTTGACTTACCACAACCATTGGCCCCTTGCAGTACCGTACGATCTCCATTTCTTATTTCAAGGCTTATTGGCTGCAAAGTCTTAGTCTCATATTGTACCTGCAGGTCTTCCATTTTCACTAACGTATTTTTATGATGTCGTAACGGAAAAAGCTTTAAATTCTCTGCTTCCTCTATATTTTTCAATAATGCAGACTTTTCTTCTATTGCCCTGTCCTGTCTACGTTCCAGATTCTTACGTCGTTGCTGCATACGTCTTGATTTTTCTCCCACATACGCACGAGTATCTATACATTTCTCATGCTTTTCCGACTTTCTGCCAATTTTAGTTGCTTCCACATTATCTGCCCACTGACTTGCCTGTCTGGAAGCCTCCTGCAAACGTCCGATTTCTTTTTTCAGTTTTGCATTCTCTGCCCTCTCAAAATCATCCTGTCGCTGCTTATTCTTCCACCAGGTTGTAAAATTCCCCTGGTAAACTTCTATATTTGTCTTATTAATGACTAGCACATGGTCAATGCACTGATCAAGAAAGTCTCTGTCATGTGACACAAGAATAAAACCTTTTTTCTGCTTTAAATAGTCACAAACCACCTCTCTTGTAGGCGCATCTAAATGATTGGTCGGCTCATCTATTAACAAAAAATGCTCGTCCATTGAGAAAAGCACTGCAAGCATAACCTTCGTCTGTTCTCCATTACTTAACGTTTCAAAAGTTCTGTACAATACCTCCGCATCCACCTGAAGTAATGTCAACTCTCTGCATATCTTCCACAATTCGTATTCCGGATAAATCTTATCTACAATATCTATTGTAATGTCCGACGGATTGTCCACTGGAAATGGAAAATAGTCAAAGATTTCCTTCGTTGAAATGCTTCCCCGATACTCTTCCATTCCCATAAGCAATCTTAAGAAAGTAGTTTTTCCTCGACCATTTCTAGCAATAAACCCTAGTTTCCAATCTGTATCAATCTGAAATGATACCTCTTCAAATATATTATCTGAACTTCCTTCATAATAAAAAGTTAATTGATTTACACTAATTTGAGACATACTTATTCCTCCCTTATCAGCGTTATCATTGCCATTCAAAATCACAAAAAGGATACAAAAAAAAGATGCAGAAAACTCTTGCATCTTGAATAAACCTTGTTCATAACTATGCGATACCAACACTTCAAATCTATCGTACCTATCACATTTTATGTATTCCTATACCTGTTATTTATTCTATATAAGATGTTAGAATGATTCCTTGCCCGGCATGACAACGCACAAAAACAATAACTGTGAAACTATTTTGTCCCTTTTAAAGCTACACAAATATTTCTTCTACAGTCACCTACGTTCCCATGTTATTCACTTAATTCCGATTAGCAAGTAATATCTATCATTCCACACCTCCGCTTTTCTTTCGTCTTTATCGTAACTATCCTAACTTTCCTTAGCTACAATTCGTATATAGTATAAATTGTGATAATATTTTTGTCAAGCACCTACTCTTTATTTATATATAACTTATCGAAAAATAATCTGTCATAATTGATTCTTTAGGTATTTTTATTACCTTGGTACTTAGAAAAGCCACAGATATCAACATTAGTGGCACATTCAAAATCGGATCTTTGATGCACCTTTGAGCCTTCATTCTCTATTCCTTAAGCCAATCACGCAGACAATAATTTTTCTTAAAAATAGTGCGTGCCAGCGCACGCACTTTGGCAAGAATTTCTCACGAAATTCTTGTCTAACTACCACTATGTTACAGCAATTTCCTATTACATAAAAAATAGTGCGTGCCAGCTCGCAATTTCCTATAAAGATTAAGGTGCCATTGTATTACATTTCCATAAATACTATGACACCTTTTTCATCATTCATTTTTCTATGATTGTAACTATTCAACACCTTCATAGTTACGTGTCAAAATCCATCTAAAATTGCTTCGCAATAGGATTTTAACTTTCCAAATCTACGTCTTCTTATGGCATACGTAGGAAATGCGCATGCCTGCTAAACAGTTACCTATGATTTACACCTAGTATAGAAAAATGAATTCTTTCTATCATAGTTAATTTCCTTGTAATTCATAATCTGTTCTGTGCTTCCTATAAAAAGAACACCTTCACTCTTTAAAGACGCATTAAACTTACGGAACACTTCATCCTTTGCTTCTTCCGTGAAATAGATTAATACATTTCTGCAAACAATCAAATCACATTTATCAGGATAGGTATCCTTCAACAAATTATGTTGTTTGAATTCAACCCGTGACTTAATTTCTTCCGAAATCTGATAAGAAGGACCAATCTTTGTAAAATATTTTTTCTTCAAATCCTCAGGCACAGATACAATACTCTTCTCATTGTACAAACCTGCCTTTGCCTTTTCAATAACCTGTTTATCAATATCTGTTGCAATAACCTTAATCTGATTCAATGGAATATGCTTAGAAAATGCCATGACAAGAGAATATGGTTCATCACCAGTTGAACATGCCGCACTCCATATCTTAAGATTTTTACCAAACTTCCGAATCAATTCCGGAATAATTTCTTGATCCAACAACTTCCATTGTTCCGGATTACGATAGAATTCCGATACATTAATCGTAAGGTAATTTACAAAATCATCAAATACATCCTTATCATCCTTCAGTCTCTGCAGAAATTTATCATAGCCTGTAATCTTATATTTTGCAATTAACGTATCAATTCTTCGTTTCATCTGCTTCTCTTTGTAAGCATTTAAATCAATTTTCGTTAAAGCATAAACTTCTTTCTTGAAATATTCATAATCGTATACCATAGAATCCCCTTTCTTTTACACTCTTATTTCTTATTCTTACAGTCTCGTAAAAGACTTATAGACTTAATCGAATAATTATATTATACCATTTTTATCCATATACGGAAATAGCTCTAGGAACTTAAGTTCCTAGAGCAATAACATTCAATTGTTCTTATACAATTAACTATATCCCCTTAAAAGCCAAACAATTTATTCTTCTTCAGCTTCCTGCTTTGCGATAACAGCATCGATATCAACAGATACAACGTCTGCGTCATCTGCAACTTCTTCCTCAACAACTTCCTTTACTTCTGGAGCAAATAAAGCTTTGATACTTAAACTAATCTTCTTTCCTTCTTCGTTAAAGTCAACAACCTTTGCTATTACTTCCTGTCCAACTGCTAATACATCAGATGGCTTCTCAATGTGCTCTTTTGCAATCTGAGAAACATGAAGTAATGCATCGATACCTGGCTCAAGTTCAACGAATGCACCGAAATCTGTCATTCTAGCAACTTTACCAGTTACTTCGTTTCCTACAGCATACTTTGTAGCTGCATCTTTCCAAGGATTAGAGTCATCAAACTTTAAGGAAAGAGCAACCTTAGTTCCATCGATTTCCTTAATAAGAACCTTAAGAGCCTCACCAACCTTGAATACCTTCTTAGGGCTTTCAACACGTCCCCAAGACATTTCTGAAATGTGAAGCAATCCGTCTACTCCGCCAAGATCGATGAATGCACCGAAATCTGTAACGTTCTTAACTGTACCTTCAACAATATCGCCAGCCTTAATCTTTTCGAATAATTCTTTCTGCATTTCTGCCTTCTTAGCAACGATTAACTGCTTACGATCTCCGATATATCTTCTTCTCTTAGGATTGTATTCGCTGATTACAAATTCAATATCCTGTCCAGCATACTTGCTTAAATCCTTCTCATAAACATCAGATACAAGGCTTGCAGGAATGAAGATTCTTACTTCTTCCACAACAACACTTAATCCACCATCTAATACCTGAGAAACCTTTGCTGTTAAAACTTCCTTGTTATTGAAAGCTTCTTCAATTCTCTTGTTGCCTCTATCAGCAGCAAGTCTCTTGTATGTGAGAAGAACCTGTCCCTCACCATCATTTACTTTAAGAACCTTAACTTCCATCTTATCGCCAGGCTTTACGAGGGTTGTAAGGTCAACATTTGATTCATTTGTATACTCATTACGAGTAAGGATACCATCTGACTTGTAACCGATGTTAAGGATGATTTCATCTGGCTTTACATCGATGACTGTACCTTCAATTACCTCTCCTGTATGAATAGTTTTTAATGATTCTTCTAACATTTGTTCAAAAGTTAATTCTGACATAATTTTGAACCTCCTCAATTATTTTGTTTGGGGTAGAAGCCCCCGCTGTGATGCCCACTAGTTCTACAGAATTAGGTAATTCTAATTGCAGGTCTGCCAGTGTCTGTATATAGTAGGTATTCTCACACTCACTTTTACAAAGCTCATATAGCTTACGTGTATTAGAACTGTGAGTACCACCTATCACAATCATAACGTCAACTTTGGCCGCTAATTCTATCGCTTCCTTTTGACGCTCTTCTGTCGCATTGCAAATAGTATTCGCAACAATTATATCATAACCTTTTTTTTGAAAAATTTCAACTAATTCTTGAAATTTCTTGTAGTTAAATGTCGTTTGAGATACGATACATATCTTTTCGCCTTCAGAAACCTCAAAAACCTCTGCTTCTTCTTTCGATTCTATCACTGTTGCAGGTGTTTTCGACCACCCTTTAATCCCTTCCACTTCCGGATGTCCATTGTTTCCTATGATAATAATCTTTCTTCCTTCTTCGCTTTCCTTGCGAACAATATTATGAATTCTCTTTACAAAAGGGCAGGTTGCATCAATACATTCTAGCCCCTTTTTTTCAACCAGTTTACAAATTTCCTCAGAAACACCATGAGAGCGAATCACTACGCTCCCCTCCGTCAATGCCTCCAAGTCCTCCTTGCTCTCCAAGACCTGTACACCTTTTTTCTCCAGATCCCTTACTACCTCTTCATTATGGATAATAGGACCATATGTGTATATTTTTTTATCTTTATCGGTTTGTTCATACACTTTATCCACGGCACGCTTTACGCCAAAGCAAAAGCCAGATGATTTTGCCAATATTACTTCCACTAAATGCCCTCAACTTTCCTATTTCGCAAATTATTCAGTACCTATTTCAATTATTCAGAACACATCTCAATCACTGCATCTGCCACTTCCTCTATGGTCATATCAGAAGAATCCAATAATACAGCATCATCCGCCTGCTTTAATGGTGATATGTCTCGATGCATATCGCGGTAATCTCTCTCGATAATATCCTTTTCAATTACCTCTAAATCACACTCTTCACCCTTAGCTCGCAGTTCTTCATATCTTCTTACTGCACGCACTCTACTACTTGCCGTCAGATAAACCTTTACATTTGCATTCGGTAACACAACCGTCCCAATGTCTCTTCCATCCATAACAACATTTTCTTTTTCAGCCAGTACTCTCTGCATCTCTACAAGTTTTTCTCTTACATCCTTGTTTGCACTACTTGCAGATGCCATCTTTCCTACTTCTTCTGTACGAATCAGACCATTTACATTTCTGCCATTCAACCACACAATCTGTTCACTATTCTCATACGTAATCGTCACATCCACATCTTTACAAGCCGCACTAATCTTGTCCTGTTCATCAGCCGCAATGCCTGACTCTAGAAAAAATAATGCCATAGCACGATACATTGCTCCTGTATCTACATAAATATAATTCTTCTTTTTTGCAATCAACTTTGCGATGGTACTCTTACCAGCTCCTGCTGGTCCATCAATCGCAATATTATAACTCATACCAAAACGTCCTTTCTAACTATAAATAACAATATCCTTACTCATTTCCTGCTGCACTCATTCCAGCAAGATAACCTGTTGACCATGCAATCTGAAGATTAAATCCACCTGTTAATGCATCAAGGTCCAAAACTTCTCCTGCAAAATATAGTCCTTTAACCAATTTTGATTCCATCGTAGATGGACTAACCTCCGATACCTTAACACCACCTTTTGTAACGATAGCTTCGTTATAATCTCGAATGCCCGTTATAGTCAATTCCAAACGTTTAATCACCTCAACAAAACGTTCTCTCTCTTCCTTAGTAATCTCATGTACCTTCTTATCCGGATCAATTTCTGCAAGTACAGGCATGATCGGCAGCAATTTTGCTGGAAACAATGAAGTTATTGCATTCTTAAACTGCTTATTTTTATTCTCATCAAATTCTCTCAAAATTCGTTTATCGAGCTGTTCTTTGGTAAGCGCAGGCTTTAAATCAATATATAACTTTGCCTGTTTTCCTTTTGCCTTATGCACATAGTAACTACTAGCACTTAACATAAGCGGTCCACTTACCCCATAATGCGTAAACAACATCTCGCCAAAATCAGAATATATATTCTTTCCTTCCACTTCTACCGTTGCCGTTACATTACGCAGTGACAAACCTTGTAATTCCTTACACCACTCTTCTTTAATCTGAAATGGCACAAGCGCAGGCGAAAGCTCTTCAATAGAGTGTCCACAATCCTCAGCAAAACGATATCCATCTCCCGTAGACCCTGTCAATACATAAGAAATACCACCCGTAGCTATAATTACCGAATCAGCCGATATTACCTCTTTGTTCTTTAGCTTCACGCCCGTTATTACTGCTGTCTGCTGTAATTTCTTCTTTTTGGATTTCTTTTTGTATTTATCCGTGTTATCTTCTCTTTTTTCTTCCACATTCATCTCTGTATCATCAATTTTTTTTGTCAATACAGACTCGACTTCACGGTTCAATAATAGATTCACTCCCGCAAGCCTCATCTGTCTATCCAATGCCCTTATAACATCTGAACTATGATCTGACTCTGGAAAAACACGTTGCCCACGTTCAATTTTTAATCTACAACCTGCATCTTCAAAAAACTGCATAACAGCCTGATTATCAAAACCATAAATTGCACTATACAAAAATTTATCATGTTCCATTACATTAGAAAACAATCCTTCTATTTCACAGGCATTTGTCACATTACATCTTCCCTTTCCTGTAATAAAAAGCTTCTTTCCTATTTTTTCATTTTTTTCAAGCAATGTCACATGATGACCTGCCTTAGCCGCTACAATCGCAGCCATTATTCCCGCAGGACCTGCACCTATTACTACAATATTACTCACTAGCGCTTTTCCCTTTCTCTTTGCAATGGAGTACTCAATGTTGTCTCATCTATAAAATTTATTTCATCCTTAAGATATACCTGATAGTTATCCCACACATCTTCCAACGATTCCAAAGTCTTTCTCACATCATCCGGTCTCTTCAGACATAGCGCTACAACCAGCGCATTAATCAGGCTAAGAGGTGCTGCCAGAGAATCTACAATCGAAACCATCTCACTTCTCGCCATTAGATTACAAGATGAATATAAACACATTGGTGAATGAATCGTATCTGTAATCGAAATCACCTTTGCATTTCTATCATTTGCAAACTCCATTGCCTTTAACGTTCTCATAGAATATCTCGGAAAACTAATCCCAATCATAGCATCTTTTTCATCTATACGAATCATCTGTTCAAAAATTTCTGATGTACTTGTAGATGCAAGCAAAATCACATTTCCTCGAATCATATTCAGATAAAAATACAAAAACCTTGCAAGCGGTTCACAACTTCTAATCCCTATAATATATACATGCTCCGCATTCAAAACCGTTTCCACTGCTGTTTCAAATGCTTGCGGATCGACATGTTCTATCGTAGAGCTAATATTCTCCATATCTGCAGCTAGCACCGCCGTTAAAATTTCTGACTGTGTACTTTTCCCGTACTTAGCACCTATTTTCTGCACTGAATTCAACTTATTCTTAACCCATTCCGCCAACGCTTCCTGAAACTCAGGATACCCTTCATACCCCAAACAATACGCGAAACGGACAACCGTTGATTCGCTAATCCCAACTGTTGTCCCTAGCTTTGCTGCTGTCATAAATGCAGCCTGTTCATAATGATCCAAAATAAAAGTCGCTATTTTTTTATGGCTTTTACTCATCTTATTGAATTTATCATTAATTCTGGATATTGTATCATTTCTGTAATCCATCCATTGCCTCCAACATATCCAACAGAATATATATCATCGACATTTTTAGGCTATGAACAGCTCTTAAAAATATCTTTCAACAAGTCTATTGTTTCCTCTTTTGTTAAGTCATAATCTCCTGTCTGTACCATACAAGCACATCCATGAATAAAAATCCACATCTTCATAAACAAACCGCTAGGATTGACACATCCAAGAGCCGCCGCTTTATTAATTTCCTTACTAACAGCTCCCGCACGACCATTTAACAGTTCGTACAGGCTTCTGTCACCACGACCGTCTGATAAAAACAAAAGTTGAAACAGTCTACTCTCTTCTTTTGCAAAATTTATATACGCAAGCCCCAAGTGAATAAAAGGTGTATCCACCTCAGACTCGAAATTTTCATAATAATCAGAGAATACCTCAATTGCTTTTTGGTTAATTTCTCCGTACAATTCCCCCATATTAGCATATGCTCTAAAAATCGGTTGCGTAGAACATCCTATCTTCGCAGCTAATTTTCTGGCTGTTACATTTTCAATACCTTCTTCCTTTGCTAATGTTAAAGCCGTTTCCAAAATCATATCTTTTGTAACCGATTCTTTTCTTGCCATGTCCCAATCATGCCTTTCCTATTTTCATTCAGAAATATACCTTCTCTTCTTATTCCCAACAAATCCTTTGTATTATACTCAAAAATCAGTATCGGACAGATAAGTCCTATCCGATACTGATCCCTTACTAACATATTGTATTCTATATGCGACAAAAATTCAAGAATTAAACTGGATATGCTCCATTCTTTGTATCAGCCTGAGCCATATCAACCTTTTCCTGCTGAGCCTGACGATACTTGAAGAAGTCAGTAGCAACCTGTGGGAATAACGCATAAGATAATACATCTTCATCCTGCTGCTTCCATTCCTTCATTTCTTCTTCAATCTTCTTTAACTCGTTTGGAAGCTTATCAGCCGGACGACATGTAATAATCGCTTCCTTTTCTTCTGCTGAAAGAACCTTATCCTGTACTTCCTTATTGAATGGCTTAACTGTCTGACCATATTCACCACGTAATACAGCCTTTGTTTCTTTTGTAGCCATCTTATATCTTTCACCCATTAATACGTTAAATACAGCCTGTGTACCAACAATCTGTGATGAAGGAGTAACAAGAGGTGGCTCACCAAGATCCTGACGAACTCTTGGAATCTCCTGAAGCACTTCATAGTACTTATCTTCTGCATTCTGCTCTTTTAACTGACTAACCATGTTTGATAACATACCACCAGGTACCTGATACATTAATGTCTTAATATCAACACCAAGTACCTTTGGATTTAACAATCCAGATGCAAGAGCTTCTTCTCTGTATGGTCTGAAATGCTCTGCAATTTCAGAAAGAAGTTTCTGATCTAAACCTGTATCATATGGTGTATCCTTGAAAGTCTCAACCATAACCTCTGTTGCAGGCTGAGATGTACCAAGTGCAAATGGTGAAATAGCACAGTCAATAACATCTACACCAGCTTCAACAGCCTTTAAGTATGTCATAGAAGCTACACCAGATGTATAGTGTGTGTGTAACTGGATTGGAAGCTTTGTAGCAGACTTCATAGCTTTAACTAATTCCTCAGCCTTGTAAGGAACTAATAAACCAGCCATATCCTTGATACAGATTGAATCTGCACCCATCTCTTCAATATCCTTTGCCATCTTCATCCAGTAATCAAGTGTATAAGCATCACCTAATGTATAAGAAAGAGCGATCTGAGCCTCACCTCTTCCTTCTCTCTGCTTAACTGCATTTGCTGCATTTACAGCACACTGTAAATTTCTTAAATCGTTAAAGCAGTCAAAGATTCTAATGATATCAATACCGTTTGCAATAGACTTCTCAACAAACTCTGTTACAACGTCATCAGCATAATGGCGATAACCTAGGATATTCTGGCCTCTGAATAACATCTGAAGTTTTGTATTCTTAACCTTATCTCTAATTTTTCTTAATCTTTCCCATGGATCTTCCTTTAAGAAACGTAAGGATGCATCAAATGTTGCACCACCCCAGCACTCTAAGGAATGATATCCAACCTTATCCATTGTTTCAAGAATAGGGAGCATAAGCTCAGTCGGCATTCTTGTTGCTATTAAAGACTGATGGGAGTCACGAAGAACAGTTTCTGTAATCCCAACAGGTTTCTTAACGATTTCTGACATTACCTTTTCCTCCTGTCAAATAATAAATGATTTTATAAATAAGCTGTGTAATTCGTAAATCCTTCAGATAAATATTTTACACATACAAGCTGTGCAATTTCATCGCTCTTCGCGCTCTATCAATGCAACCCTAAACACATATCTGCTCATGCAAGCATGGCATCTATGTGTTTAGATTGGATTTGCACAGCTTTAAAATACACCGAAGATTGCCATGAATGTACCAGCTGCTACAGCTGTACCGATAACACCGGCAACGTTAGGCCCCATCGCATGCATAAGCAGGAAGTTTGTAGGATCTGCTTCTGCACCAACCTTCTGCGATACACGAGCAGCCATAGGAACTGCGGATACACCTGCGGAACCAATCAAAGGATTAACCTTACCCTTTGTTAATACGCACATTAACTTACCACCTAATACACCGGCAGCTGTACCAAATGCGAAAGCGATAAGTCCTAATACAACAATCTTAATTGTACCAAGATTCAAGAATGCTTCTGCACTTGTTGTAGCACCTACAGATGTACCAAGTAAGATAACTACGATATACATTAACGCATTAGAAGCCGTATCTGTAAGCTGTCTAACAACACCTGACTCTCTGAACAGGTTACCTAACATCAGCATACCAACAAGTGGTGCTGTAGTAGGAAGAATCAAACATACAACGATTGTTACAATGATAGGGAAGAGAATCTTTTCAAGCTTAGATACCGGACGAAGCTGTCCCATCTTAATCTTTCTTTCCTTCTCAGTTGTAAGCAATTTCATAATTGGTGGCTGAATAATTGGAACCAATGACATATAAGAATATGCTGCTACAGCAATTGGTCCAAGTAACGCTGTCTGTCCAAGCTTACCAGCAAGGAAGATAGAAGTAGGACCATCAGCACCACCGATAATAGAAATCGCTGCCGCTGCCTTATCATTAAATCCAAGAGCAATCGCTCCGAAATATGCAGCAAAAATACCAAACTGAGCCGCTGCTCCAAGCAAGAAACTCTTTGGATTCGCAATCAATGGACCAAAGTCTGTCATAGCACCAACACCCATAAAAATCAGTGATGGTAAAATTGCCCATTCATCAAGTAAATAGAAATAATACAGTAAACCGCCCGGCGTTCCATCCTCACCAATCGGTGCCATGATGTCAGGATAAATGTTAACCAGCAGCATACCAAATGCTATCGGAGTAAGAAGTAATGGCTCAAACCCTTTTGCGATAGCAAGGTAAAGAAATACACATGCTACGACAATCATGATAATATTACCACCAGTCAAGTTAAAGAACGCTGTCTGATGAATTAGATTGTCTAATGTGGTTATGATATAAGACATTTTGTTGACCTCCTATTGTATTTGTCATAATGCCATACCAAAGTATTTACATTATGAATTCACAGAATGTGAATACTTAGTTTAATGTTGCAAGTACTGCACCTGCTTCAACAGCATCACCTACTGCCACATCAATACTAGCTACTGTTCCATCCTGAGGAGCTACAACAGGAATTTCCATCTTCATAGCTTCAAGAATAACAACTGCGTCACCCTTCTTTACAGCCTGTCCTACACTAGCTTCAATCTTAAAAATCTTACCAGCTGCACCAGCTTCTACCTTAACACTTCCTGCACCAGCTACTGCCTTAGGCGCTGCTGCTTTTGGAGCTGCCTTTGGTGCAGCCTTAGGAGCTGCTGCTACTGGAGCTGCACCTGTGGAAGCACCTTCTTCTACTACTACATCATATACGTTGCCGTTAACGGTAATTGTATAATTCTTCATTTTAATATCCTCCTAAATAAATACATCATTTATTAAATCTTGCAAAGACGCTTACGCTCTCTGCCATTTCTTTGTATTAGCTCTCTTAATACTTCTTACCTGGAATCCATCAGCAGATGTTCCTTCATAAGCTGCAATTGCTGCAGCAATAACTGCTACAAGTTCTGTATCATCTGCAAGTTCTTCCTCTTCATCAACAACTACTGCTGGAGTAGGAGCCGCAACAGGTACCTCTGTCTTCTTAGCAAATTTCTCTTGAAGCTTAGGAATAAGTCCAAAACATGCAATAATTAAACTAATCAGTATCAATACTACAAACACAGTTCCCATACCAATCAAAGTGTTTAATGCCGCTCTTACCATCAATTCACTAAGACTCTCATTTAAATTAAGAGTACATGCTGTCATTTCAAGATAAATATCATTTGTAAAAATAAGTTCAACAGAACCTTTTGCAAGCTCTCCTGTAACAGGAATTGTAACAATAATGGTATCACCATCTACAACAGAAGATGCTTCTCCAACTTCTGTTATTGCTCCTAACGTCTCTAAGCCGGATTCAAAAGAAGTAAGTGCACTTCTTACGCCTTTGCCTTCCACTTCAATCGCAAAATACTGGCCAAATTGCTTATAAAAATTATTTGCCAAATCATTAGTAAATACATCTGCGATTTCCATGTTATCGTAATTCTGCATCCACTCAGCTCCAACTCCAGATTCTACAAGCCCTTCAATATAAGAAACTATAAGTCCAGAACGATCCTG
Source organism: Lachnospiraceae bacterium (assembly GCA_017436865.1). Taxonomy (GTDB): domain Bacteria; phylum Bacillota; class Clostridia; order Lachnospirales; family Lachnospiraceae; genus COE1. Next base: position 11,213 of record JAFSCH010000031.1, on the reverse strand, counting down.
TGCTTCATCAATTTTCATCTGTTGATGTTCACTGATTGTTTCCTCTGATCCACATGCTGTTAAACTGAGAACACAGGTAAGCATTAATAATGTCTTTAAGATTTTTTTCATATTAACGTTCACCCTTTCTTAGACCGTACCATGCTTCTTAGACGGACGATCTTCTCTTTTTGTAAATAACATTTCGAATGCACCGATTACATACTTTCTTGTATCAGCAGCTTCGATAATCTGGTCTACATATCCTCTCTTAGCAGCACCTGTCGCACTTGTCTGAAGTGCTGCATACTCAGCTGCCTTTTCCTTAATCACATCAGCGCCCTGACCTTCATACATAATCTTAGCTGCAAGTGTTGCATCCATAGATCCAATTTCAGCGTCTGGCCATGCGATTGTAATATCTGCACCAATTGCCTTAGAATTCATTGCCACATAAGCACTTCCATAAGCCTTACCGATTACTACATTCACCTTAGGTACTGTAGCATTTGCAAATGCATATGTAAGCTTAGCTACTGCCTTAGCAATCCTCTTCTCGCTACATACAGTCGCTTCATATCCCTTAACATTTGTCAAAGATAATACAGGAATACTGAAAGCATCACAGAAATTAACAAACTCTGCTGCCTTCTCACATCCGTTTGCAGTCAACACTGCATCATATTTATCTATCACTTCACCTTCAGCATTATAAACCTCTGTACGGTTAGCAACACATCCAACAGTCACACCATTTAACTTAATGAAGCCTGTTACCATTTCCTTTGCGTAATTTTCTTTTACTTCAAAGAAAATATTGTTATCAGCAATTGTTGAAAGTGCAATAGATGTATCACCTACACAATTTGCAAGTTCTGCACATACTCTGTTTAAATCATCTGTACATTCCTCGTAAGAAGCATCATCTTCGTTGTTTCCAGGAATCATTGTTACAAGTTCTCTAATCTTTGCATAGATGGTAGCTTCATCTGCAACAACATCAACGTTTCCTGCTTCCTTGCTTTGGAAATCAGCCGCAGCGGAATCCAATGTAGATACATTATTTCCATCTAATGCATTCGGAGAATTCACAAAAAGCTTAGCCTTTGTTTCTTCCATAAATGTAAAATCTGTTAAAGTAGGCATAATGGCAAGTCCACCACCACAGCTTCCAAAGATAGCTGTAATCTGTGGGATAACACCAGAAGCAAGTGTCTGCTTCATATAAATCTCACCAAAAGCGTTTAAAGCATCTGCTGCCTCCTGTAATCTAAGTCCGGCTGAGTCGATAAGACCAATAACAGGAGCACCTGTCTTTAATGCCAGATCATAGAGGTTTGCAATCTTCTTAGCATGCATTTCACCAACAGAACCATTTAACACAGAAGCATCCTGGCTATACACATATACAAGATTGCCGTTGATAACTCCGTAACCGGTTACAACACCATCAGAAGGAGTTTCAGTCTGTTTCAAATTAAAATCTGTAGCTCTTGCTGTAACAAGCGCACCGATTTCAACGAAACTGCTTTCATCAAGTAAAGATTCAATTCTTTTACTTGCCAAACTTGAAGTAGTACTCATTTTATGACCTCCATTTTATATTAATACTTTAAAATAAGAACACTCTTTCGCAACCCTGTACTTCAACAAAATTGCGTCATTATGAGTATAGCACAGTTTACCGAATTCGCCTAGTAAAATTTGTATTTTTTTATTGTTTTTTGCCATTTCCGAACCACTATTTTATGTAAAAGAAAATTGCTTTAACGCAATAAAAAACAGACTAGATTTTATCTAAATTAACCAGTATTTTACCAAAATTTTCAGACACCATCGCAAATCAATTCTCGCAATTTCAGTCATTGTAACCACTTTCATAGTTTTCCATTTTTCCTCACCTATCATATAATGTATTTTCCCCACCTCCTGTCCTTTTTTGACAGGCGCTTTCAATTCGTCTATTTTTTCAAAAGTTATCGTTATTTTTTCATTAGGATTCAGCAAAACCTGTTCTACACATTGCTCATTTTCTTCTACAAGACCCACCGAAACACTTACCTCCCCACCTATTTTTCCACTCTGCGCATCCAGTACCACAATCGGTTCATATACCTCTAATGGAATCTCTGTTTCCTCCAAATCATGTAGCGCATAATATTCTAAACCATATTCCATCAACTGCCTTGTATCACTCCATTTGTACGTTTTATGATTAGGCCAACCACACGCAAGCAGCGCAACCGTATAAACACGTTCATCACGCTTTAAAGCACCCACATAACAATATCCTGCTTTATTCGTAAATCCCGTTTTCCCAGACAACGCGCCTTCCATCATGCTCAAGAACGCATTATGATTCGTACATCCAAAACTTCTTTTCCCCTCCACATCCATAAAAGAATAAGAGGATGTTCTTGTTATCTCAAGAAACTGTTCCTTGTTAGGTGACTCCAAAACGCAATAAGCCATAATACGAGCCAAATCCTTTGCCGTTGTCGAATGTTTTTTCAACTCCTTCTCTCCAACTGCATTGCTATATTCTGCTGTTGCATCCAAACCATTTGGTGTAATAAACCACGTATCTTTACAACCTATTTCCTGCGCCTTCTGATTCATCAATACTGCAAACTCTTCTACACTTCCGCCCACATGTTCTGCAATAGCAACCGCCGAATCATTATGAGACTCCAGCATAAGTGAATACAACAAATCTCGCAACCGATACTGTTCCCCTTCTCGTATGTGAAGCTGCACATTCGGCATAGATGCTGCATAAGAAGAAACTGTCACTATATCATCAAGATTTGCTCGCTCTAATGTCACAATCAAAGTCATTATTTTTGTTGTACTCGCCATCGGTAATTGTTCTTCTCCATTCTTTGAATACAACACTCTCCCTGATTTTGCATCCATCAAAACTGCCCCTTGCGCATAAAGTTTCAAAGGCGGAAGCTCTGTTTGAACATTTCGACTTGCTACCGCTACAGTCTCCTCTGACACAAGCCCAAGCTCTCTTTCTTTCCCAACAGCATACCCCCCTATCACAAGACTCATAACAACCACAACACTAAACACCACAACCATTCTCCTCATCGCTATTTACCATACCTTTCGCATTTTCTCCAACTCCATTTCAAGTGCAGCCTCATCACACAAACCTCTCCCTTATATGCTTTATCACATTTTCTTCTTTGCAATATATGCAAAAACAGCCTGGTACATGATACCAGACTGTTCAAATCTCTTTTTATAACATTTTCAAAATCTTTGTAATCCCTAAAATAACAACAAGTAATACAACATTATATATCGTAAACTGTTTAAAATACCTTTTCTTTTGTTCCGGATAAGCTTTTCCATAGAATCGATAAGAAATCAAACTCGCCATAGAAGCAATCAATGTACCAAGCCCTCCAATATTTACACCATACAAAAGCTCCTTAAAATCCGTTGTAAATCCAGAAAGCAACATTGCCGCCGGAACATTACTGATTATCTGACTGGACAAAACGCCAATCATAAGCTCATTCCCTTTAATAATATCCATAATCCACAGATTAATTACATCTATCTGCTTCATATTTCCAATAAAAACAAAAAAGCCAGCAAATGTAAACAGCAACGCGTAATCTACTTCTGCAAAAAGTTTTTTATTCACAATCAGCACAACAAGCGCTACTACTATCCCAACAATCCAATGCGAATACATATGGAACACATTTCCCATGCATACCAAAAACAGAAACACATAAATCCAAAATGTTTTTTTCTTTACTACAGATTTTCTTTTCTCTTCCGCACTTATTTCTATGCTTATTTCCTGACTTTTCAACAAAAAAGCACAACCAACAATTAACATAAAGGAAATCAGTGTTATCGGAAACATATGCAAAACAAACTCTCCAACCGTCATATTGCCTACCGAAAAAAGCAATAAATTCTGTGGATTTCCAATCGGTGTCAGCATACTTCCCAAATTAGCCGCTATCGTTTCTATAACAACGACAGGTATCAGGCACTCCTCACATGCAATCATCGTAAATACAGAAATCGTAAATGGAACAAACGTAATCAATGCAACATCATTTGTAATCAACATACTACTAAAAAAGCACAAGCACACCAACACAAGCGTCAAGCTTCGCAAACTATTTACATTACAGCAAAGCTTTTCTCCCATAACCCGAAATACACCAAGGCTTTTAAAGCCTCCCACAACCAACATCAATGCAAACAGCAACACCAAAACGCGGTAATCAATATAGGAAAAATATTCTTTGCTTGGTTTTACAATTGACATAGAAAACAGTGCCAACAAAATCGCTATTGAAAGTACAATATCTTTCTTCAAAAAAACAATTATCTTTTTCATACATTCTTACTTCATCTGTAACTTTTTTGTCAGATATGTCGTCAACATATCTATTCCCGGTTCATTCTCTCCACCTCGTGGTATAATAACATCCGCATACTTCTTAGACGGCTCTACAAATTCTTCATGCATCGGCTTGACTGTTTCGCTATATTGTTGAAGAATAGACTCAATACTTCTCCCACGTTCTACCATATCTCGCCTGATACGGCGCATCAAACGTTCATCTGCGTCTGCATCAACAAATATCTTAACATCCATCAAATCTCTTAATTCTCTATTTTCAAGCACCAGAATCCCTTCCATCAGAATTACCGTTTTCGGTTCAACAGTCACAGTATCCTTAGAACGGTTATGCGCACAATAATCATACACTGGCATTTCAATAGAATAACCTTTTATCAATTTTCTAACATCTTCTGCCATTCTGTCCGACTCAAACGAATCAGGATGATCATAATTAAGTTTGCACCTTTCTTCAAAAGGCATCTCATCATGCGCCTTATAATAGCTATCATGACTAATTACCGCAATGTCATTTCCAAAATATTCCTTCACCTTGTTAATAATCGTAGTTTTTCCAGAAGCAGAGCCTCCCGCAACACCAAGTACACAAATTTTTCTATCAAAGCTCATTTCTGTGTTCCCCATTTCTATATGCATACAGCTCAATAATATTCTGAACTCGCCTTCTAATAATTCGCGGTTCAAAAGGTTTAATTACCATATCTGCCACATTGTATTCAAAAGCCTTTACGCTCGTTTCCTCAGAGGAATCATCCGTAACAATAACAACCGGTATCTTTTTCAACTCAGAATTCTTCTTCATATGTTCCAACACACCAAATCCATCCATCACCGGCATAATAATATCTAATAACACAACCGCCAGTTCGTCCCGTTCACGCTCCAAAACACCTATGGCTTCTAATCCATTTCCCGCTTCTATAATTTCATAGTTATCGCGAAACATCCCGCCTAGCATAAAACGATTCATACCCTTATCATCTACAACAAGTATCTTTTGATTTATTTTCAATTCTAAAACCCCAATCTTATTTACAACAGAGCAGCAATCTTTTTACAGATTTCCATAACCTCTTCATACGCTTCCATCGCACCATCAAGGCTGCCCCTTCTAAGTATTTCCACTAATATACTAATCTTATTATGAACATGATCTAACCCAAGATTCCCTGCCATTCCTTTTAATCCATGAGCATAATCAAAGGCATCTTTCACACGCTGAGCCTCTATACTCTCCTGCAATGCTTCAAAATCAGGATCAGCAAAAAACTCTTGCAAAAAACTCACGTACGCCTCTTTATTTCCTTTCATACGTTCAAGTGCCTTATCAACATTTACCCCCTGCTCTTTTAAATTCTCCCAAATAACTCCTTCTTCTCCAGCATTATCTTTTCCAATAACACCTTTTAGCAGAACCTCGTTCTGCTGTTCCAATAATTTCTGTGCTGCCTCCAAATCAATCTCTTTATTAGACCTCATCAAAAATGCAAATCCCCAAAACGATGTAATAAGCGTAATTGCCATCACCTGTGTATTTCCGAGCGCAATTTCTCCCGCATCCATCGCATCTTTAAGATAACTCTCAACTCTCTTTACAAACGGATTCTCGCTATGTTTCAAACTACCACAATATAACATCTGCATATGGACAGATTCCAAATCCATAGAGTATGCCATCTCTAGCATACTCTTCATGATACGTTTCATATTTGTTGGTACATCATCTTCTCTAACATAGCTCTCATCCATAACCAGAAGAAAGGGCTTCGCATGCAATGCTGCTACTGCCCTTGCTAATGCATCCTTATCCTCAAATCTGACATATATTGCAGAATTAGAACAGCCGCTTTCTTTAGCAACTCGGCGAATCGTAAGACTCTCATATCCATCCTGTGCTATAATCGCTACAGCCGCATCTAATATTTTACGGCCAATACCATCTTCCATCAGCGATTGTTTATTTTCCGTTCCTTCATTTTCGTATAACATATCACAGCCCCTAACAACATCGTCTTTTTATACAGTAACAATGTTCTTTTGAATTATGACACCAAATCCATTTTTTGTCAATCATACATACAAAAAACTTTTGAATTTCATATTTTATTTATTTTTTAGATACAATACCAGCATTTACGTCAGAACAACGTTCCCAAACGCCTTAAATATCCAATTTTAGTTGAACCTCTTCCTCTGCCTGATGCTTAAAATCCTCCATCTGTTCAGAGTTTAAAGTCGGTAAGTCTCCAAGCGATTTTACCCCGAAAGTTCTCAAGAATTCTTCTGTCGTTCCAAACAGTAAGGGGCGCCCAGGCGCATCTAACCTACCAAGTTCCTGAATCAGATTAAATTCCACCAGCCTATCCACCGCATGGCTACAACTAACCCCTCTAATCTTCTCAATCTCCAATCTGGTAACTGGCTGTTTATACGCTATAATCGACAAAGTTTCCAACAACGTATCAGAAAGCACATACTTTCTTGGTGCCTTAGCAACTTTAATAAGATATTCATACAATTCCGGTTTTGTACACAACTGATAGGAGTCTTCCAATTCAACAATCGAAATCCCCCTATCTTCCGCTTTATACCGTTCATTCATTTTTACAACTATTTTTTTAACTTCTTTATTCTCCATCTCAAGTGCATGAGCTAATTTCGAAACTTCTACCGATTCTCCCATGGCAAATAACACTGCCTCTATAACTGCTTCTGCCTTTTTCTTATCCAAATTCATGTCCTACTTTCTGAAATTCTTCTGTAATTATTTAGTCCTTTCATAATCACAATACAAAAACTTTCCTGAATTGCTTCTCAATAAGTTTTTGTATTCTTCCATCATGTTCTTAAAACTTCAGCATCAAACCATTTCATCCCATCCTAAACACTTACACCTTATCATATATTACGCTGCCAAACTCGAAGTAATCATGATGTCTGTAAAAGCACCTTCCTGTTCGATAGAAATCATACCTTGCTTCATCATTTCTAAAATCGCAAGAAAGGTTACAATTATTTCCATCTTACTTCCCTGCTTCTCCAAAAGCCCACGAAAACTAAACTGTTTATGGTTCTTGACATATTCTTCAATAAAACTCTGTTTCTCTTCTAAATTAATCTCATCTTTTTCAATCTTACCAAAAGTACTTCTAATTGGGTCTATTTTATCTTCCTGTCTACGCATAACCGATTTAAATATTTCATGCAATTTCGCAAGATTCACATCAGCCAGCAATTCTTCATAATTAATCGGATATTGATAATCTTCGACCTCCTTGGGCAGCATCGGTTTCTTGTACCAACTTTTCGCAGCATCAACCTGTCTGTCACGCAGTTCAAAAGACATATATTTATACATCTTATACTCCAACAACTTCTGTACGAGTTCAGCTCTCGGATCTTCCTCTTCGCCTTCTTCATTTACTTCTTTCGGAAGTAGCATACGACACTTAATATCAAGCAAAGTAGCTGCCATAACAAGAAACTCACTCATAACATTCATATCTTCCGTTTCCATCTGTTTAATATAATCCAGATACTGTTCTGTAACAATCACAATCGGAATATCATATATATCAATTTTATTTTTTTCTATTAAATGAAGCAGCAAATCCAACGGACCTTCAAACACTTCTAATTTCACAGAGATTGCCATAGATACCTCCCCTATTCATAACCTCATCTATTTTACTAATATTTTCACCAAAAGGCAAGCTCTCACTTCAACGTCACAACGTACAGCTCTGCCGGATTAAAAAAGCGAAATGGCAACGTATGCGCTCCCATCCCACGACCCAACAACATAGTAGTCTTACCTTCCTTAAAAATACCACCATCATACTTAGGAAACAACTTGTACGAAGGCGCTATCACACCTCCAATCCACGGTAAACGCATAATCCCTCCATGAACATGCCCAGACAAAACAAAATCTGCTCCCCAAGCAGCATATTCTTCAAAATAATCCGGATTATGTGCTATCAACACATTGCAATACTGTTCATCTATAGTTCCAATATGTTTCTCCAAATGCCCCGGTTCCATTTGTTTTTTCTTAAATCTAGCAAAATATGCTCTTTCAAGTTCCAATCCCGTCAAACAAATTGCATAGTCCTCAAGAACACAACTCTCGTCTATCAACATCTTCACATTTGGATGTTTCACCTCATTTAATAAATCAGCATACATATCCCCAAATTTCTCAGGAAACATCTTTAACTTAGTCTCGTGATTTCCCAAAGCGTAATAAACTTTGTATTCTTCTCTAAGAGCCTTAAGCAATCCAATGCCCGATTCCATCGACTCATCCACATGCGAAGTAATCAAATCTCCCGCAACAACAACAAAATCCGGATTTGCACGTTTTACCGCCTCAATAACTTTTTTATTATTCTTTCCATAAACTTTATTATGTAAATCTGAAATAAGCACAAATTTACAACTTTTTCTAAGCTTTGGAAGTTCGAATTCTTCTTTTACTACCACAAAACGATTGCTGTCTATTATCCCTACCAGCAACATTATCGCACCAAAAAACATCACACCTATCAGAGCTGTCTTCCAAATCACACTTTTTCCCTCCATACTTTTTACACTTTTTCCATTTCGTACTTTAAAGCAAATAGCTCATAACCACACGTTGCAAATAATCTATATAAAGCGCTTTTTCCATATTCTCTATTGCTAAAATCGAAACACTTCCTATCTTTTTACCTTGCAGAAAAAACTCTATACTGCCAACCTTATCTCCTCGCTTAACCGGCGCCTCTATATCTTCCAAAAAAGTATATTGCTTTTCAATCTGCGAAAAATCAGCTCCTGTCACATCCAGATATCGAAATTCTCCTTCCGGTTTTACTTTTATCCACTCCCGTTTACCACCACGAACCGATATTGGTGCAATTTCTTCTTCGTTTTTATCCGCATATAATCTTGTCATAGCAAAACCATATTCCAAAAGTTGCTTCGCTTCCGAAAAACGCACTTTAAAATCCGGCGCCCCCATAATAACTGCTATCAAATCGACTCCATCTTTACTAGCCGTAGCACTAAAACAATACTTCGCCGTGCTCGTTGAACCAGTTTTCAACCCTGTCGTCCACTGATACTGTTTTAATAGCTTATTCGTGCTTGAAAGTGTAAACGCTTTGCTCCCCTGATTTGTAACATGCGTAATATCTTCCATCCAAATTTTACTATAATCATAAATCTGAGGATACTTAGAAATCAATTCTTTGGACATAATCGCAACATCTCTAGCAGTTGTATGATGGTCTGCATCCGATGTCAATCCACAACAATCTATAAAATGCGTGTTATTCATCCCTAATTCCGATGCTTTTTGATTCATCATCTGCACAAACACTTCTTCACTGCCAGCTATGTATTCAGCCATTGCAACAGAAGCATCATTACCACTAGCAACTGTAATACATTTAATCATGGTATCTACAGTCTGTTTCTCGCCTTCTTCCAAAAACACCTGCGAACCACCCATTGATTTTGCATAAGCACTGGTAATAACCTCATCTTCTAACTTAATTTTCCCTTTTTCTATTGCCTCAAAAGTCAGCAAAAGCGTCATAATCTTAGTAATACTTGCAGGACTTCGGACCTCATCCGGATTCTTCTCATACAGAACCGTCCCCGTTGAAGCTTCCATCAAAATTGCAGATGGCGAACTCAGCTGCAACGCCACATCATCTGCCAACACCATCACTTCTCCTTGTAAAACACAAGCAAAACACAGCATTACAGCTACACACCGTCTCGCCCTCATTACTACTTTTTGCCAATTCATAGTATTTCCTCACAAACTTTGCTCTTATATCCAATCTATGAATCAACACACCACTTTATTACCCCTATTATAGCAAAAGGACTTCTCCATAATACTATGCGAAAAGCCCTCCATTTAAGTTTTATTTACGAAGTCTGTGGTAAAGCCTTGTTACGCCTTCCACACCCGTATGTATTTTTTCTCCTATTTTCGCCTGATAACCTATTGCCAACGTAAAATGATAACCAAAATCTAACGCTATCATAACAAAAATCAAAGTTATTGTCTTAATCCCCCAAGCAACAGGATAACGATCAACAAAGCTCATAACTTTATCAAACAAAAAGGTTATAATAATAACTGCATAAAATCCCCACGCAATAGTACTCTCCAAACACACAATCCCTTTATAATTGCATGGTTTATCATTATAATCCCACCAAACCTCGCCAAAGAGTCTCAACATAAGCTTGGCCACCAAAAACTCAAACGCTGTCGCCAAAAAAGCTCCAACAAAATACAAAGCCACTAGATTGTCCTCTAACGGATGTAATACCAAATACCCAATCACCGCACCAAATCCATAAATCGGACAAAACGGACTTGTCATAAACCCTCTATTTGTTAATTTCTTATTGCAAAATGACATATAGATTGACTCTACCATCCATCCCAACACACTAAATAAGAAAAAACAAGAAATTAAATGATAAAAATCGTAACCTGCAAATTCCTTCATCCACATACTTTTTCTCCCTCATAATTCATGTAACAACTACGATGTAAAAAACCTTGGCAAAAAAGCCAAGGTTTTTCATACATTAATTATATTTACGTTTTCTAGCTGCTTCAGATTTTTTCTTACGTTTTACGCTTGGCTTCTCGTAATGCTCTCTTTTACGGATTTCCTGTTGAATTCCGGCTTTAGCGCAACTTCTCTTGAATCTACGTAAAGCGCTATCTAAAGTTTCGTTTTCTTTAACGATTACATTTGACATGCTATCACACCTAACCTCCCTCCAGCCCTATTATTGTGTGCCAGACTGTTCGGGT
>JAFSCH010000030.1 GCA_017436865.1 Lachnospiraceae bacterium | reverse complement strand
TTTTGTGTAGAATTCATTTGTAGATACCTTCCTTATTCTGTTCATTTGCTAACTGGCCGGTCAGCAATGACAGTTTAACTTAGGTATCTATTTTTGTAAAATCATTTACTCTCTACACTTTGAATTATACAGGAAGCTATTCATATTGTCTAATGGTGCCAAAAGAATGATTATGAAATTAGCTATAAGCAACGATATAAAGCAAATATTTTGAGACCAACTGATATTGCATATCAGCAACAAGCTCCACACACACATACAAGAAAAAAAATAACACCTTATTTTCGTTTTAGCATGAAAGCCTCCTGCATTTTTTCTTAATGGAATAAATGAACATGATAATAACAATAATTCTTTAAACATCCCCATTATAATTGCAATAACAAAAAGAGATAAATAATTTATAATCATTAAATATATACATTCTATTCCATACTGATATATGTCTTTTTCTGTTTCACAAATAATATTATTTTTCAAAAAAGCACTTAACAATTTATTTTTTTCCATCTTACATAAATCATCTCTTTATTAATTTTTCTGGTACCCTAGGCTGATAGGAAAATAGTAAACATGCCGAATTTGCCTCTTTTTCAGCAATTTTATAAATGATTTTTGAGGCAATTTTTAATGTCTCCTTTCTAATTTTATTTTGCATAACCTTATCCCTCCCTTCTTAATAAGTTTTATTATAATTGCTCTATTTTCATTATCAATACTTCTTGCATATTCGACAGTTTTCATGTATATCTTACATTTTTGTTTATAGCAAAAATGACTAGACTTAAAGTCTAGTCACGATATTTTACCATTTCATATCTTTCATTCATCCAGTCAATCGCCTGTGTCATTCCTTCTTCACTAAAGGGAAACAGTTCCGAAATCTTCTTCTCATCCGGTGTCGCTTCAAATCCAAACGGCTCCGGCCAGATGTATACTTTCAGCTTCTTCTCTTCGTCTACAGTCTCTTGGTGAAGCATATAACGAATTCCTTGATAGCTGCCTGTATAATCTTCTTTCTTTACAAAATTCAAAGACAAAAAATCTCCTCTAGTCAGCATAACATATCATCCTCTCTCTTTGAAAACATCGTAGATTTTATAAGTGCCCCGGCATTTATCCGGGGCAGCTTTTTATACACCTGTCTGAGTTAATACTTCCATTAAGGAACCTGTTTCAGAGACATATTTATATGCCGGTGTTTCTTCCTTTTTAAAGATTGGATATCTGTTAATGTAAAAGCCGTCAATTCCAGCAGCCTTTGCACCTGCCATATCGGATTTCAACTCGTTTCCTATCATAACAGATTCTTCTTTTTTAAGATTATATCTGTTACATAAAATATCATAAAAATCAGGATCTGGTTTCATGCAACCTTCATCTGAAGATATCAATATTCCATCAAAGTATGGTATAATTCCAGTTATTTCTAGCTCCTGCCATGTATAACTTCTCTGCGCATTTGATAATAAATATATCTTTTTCCCTGCCTTCTTCAATCCTTCTAAACATGCAATGGTATCTGGGAAAAGACTTAAATAAATCAATGAAATTTTTCTAAAGTTCTCACATAGATACCAGATTTCATCATCCGATAAAACATATCCTTTTCCTGCAAAAACTTCTCGAAATACATTCTCTATCTGAATCTCCGACTTTGTATGACTACTCGGTTGACTTCTATGCCACTTTTCAATCTTAACGAACCAGTCATGAAACTGTTTCCACTCAAAAACATATCCCTGTTTACGAAGCCACTTTGCATACTTTTTGAAAAAGTTCTTACTATATTCATCCGTATGAATATTTAATAACGTTCCATATAAATCAAAAATGTAATTCTGATACATAACTATTCCTCCTGTTACAAAATTCCGATTCCACTCTCAAAATCAGGAATAAAACTCTCTTTTGCAGTTTCCCCTTCCTGTATAAATGCGTTTTCAACATTTATGGAAATCGCATAATCTACCACCTTATCATATTCTCTTTTCGTTACCTTGCGGTTAATCTCCGGAAATTTCTCCATCTGAGATAGTGGCGTATACTGATTCATAATACTGATGTATATCCTATCACCATATTGTCTATACAATTCCTCGATAACTCTTTTGGAATCTCTAGTTTGTCCCGGTAAAATCATATGCCTTACGATTACACCACGCTTCATAAGCCCATCTTTAAACACCGGATCCCCTGCCTGTCTTACCATTTCCGTAATCGCTGTATTTGCAACCTCAAAATAATCCGCAGCATTAGAATATCTGGCAGCTAACTCCTTATCAAAATATTTGCAATCCGGTAACCATACATCAACAAGCCCTTCCAGCAGCCGTAATGTCTCTACTTTTTCATAACTTCCTGTGTTATATACAATCGGAATAAACAACCCTTTTTGCTTTGCACTTTTCAGTGCCTCCACAATCTGAGGCACGTAATGTGTTGGTGTTACCAAATTAATATTATGTGCCCCTTTTTTCTGTAGTTCTAAAAAAATCTCAGCTAATCGTTTTATTGAAACCTTCATACCTGTACTTCCTATTGCAATCTGCCTATTTTGGCAAAATACACATTTCATAGGACACCCTGTAAAAAACACCGTTCCCGAACCATTCGTTCCACTAATACAGGGTTCTTCCCACATATGAAGTGAAGCCCTTGCAATCTTTACCTCTGCTGTCATTCCACAATATCCATTCACTCCAGTATTACGATCTACGCCACACTGTCTCGGACAAAGTTTGCAATTTTCTAACAGCTTCATGATATTTCCTCCTGCTCATCTCCGAGAAGCCATTTATTCAGACACCGATAGACTTCATCAGGTTCAATTGGTTTTGAAATATGTCCATTCATTCCGCACTGGAACGAATTCTCCACATCACTTTCCAATGCATTTGCTGTCATCGCAATAATAGGAATTTTCTTACTATCTTCACGTTCCATCGCTCGTATAGATGCTGTAGCTTCATCTCCTTTCATAATCGGCATACGAATATCCATAAAAATAAGATCATAAGTGCCTTCCCTAGATTCTTTAAATTTCTCAACAGCATCCTTACCATTTCTTGCTTCATCAATAATCAACTCCGTATCCTCTAAGAAACCTTTTACAATTTCCATATTGATACGTTTATCTTCCACAATTAGAATATGTTTTCCCGGATATTTATGATGTACAGTAGAAAAATCTTTCTCAAATACAGTTTCCACCTCATCGCAAACTTTTAAAGGTATTGTAACTACCACCTTGGTTCCAAAATTCACCATACTGTCAATCGTAATATTTCCGTTCATCACCTCTACGAAATTCTTTACAATTGCCATTCCCAATCCTGTTCCTTCTATTTTTTCCGAAAGAACCGTTTCCTCTCGTTCAAATGGTTGAAATACTTTTTTAACAAATTCTTCACTCATTCCAATTCCATCATCCGTAATTACAAAGCAAATATAACAATTACCATCTACGTCACACTTATCCTCAATCACCTCTAATGAAATCTTTCCAAATGCCTGAGTATATTTTACTGCGTTTGAAACAAGATTTGTCAAAATCTGCTTTACACGCAACTCATCCATAATCAAATTCTTATGCACTACTTTATCACAATTAATAATGAATTCCTGTTGATTATTTTCACATTTATTACGGAAAAAGAGCTCAATATCATAAATCATTTTTTCTAAATTCGCTGGCTTTTCATGCAATTCAATAATACCACTTTCAATTTTATTCATATCAAGAACGTCATTGATTAATGCAACCATATTTTCAGATGATGATAAAATCGTATTAAGGCACTTATTCATTTGTTCTTCATCATTCATATGTTTTTTGGCAAGATATGTCATACCCAAAATTGCATTCATAGGAGTTCGTAAATCATGAGACATATTCGACATAAAACGACTCTTTGCATCATTAGCACTCTCTGCCTGTTTTAGTGCCTTCTCAAGATCTTTACTTTTTTCTGCAAGAAGCTTTGCCATCTCAAGCTCTTTTGCCTTCGCTTCTAATTCTTTCTGCAATTGCTCTGCTTCCCAAATTTCATGCATCTTAGATTCATCTATATTTTTCACCAAAATCGCCATACGAGTTCCTGAAGGCACCTCTACCTTTGTAATATACTCATGGTAATAGTGATAAAAGCCTTCTTTATCCCGCATTCTAAACTCACATTCCGCACGTTCATCACGTTCAAAACGCTCATCCGATAATTCTCTTAAATACTTCTCCCTATCTTCCTCATGGATTACAGACAACATCTCCTGCACCAAAGCTTCATAACTTCCTTTTTCCTGAAATTCATGTATGTTTTCTGAACGATGAATACACTCATATTTATTCGCCTCAATATCTCGAAATACAACAAGACTATAAATATGATTCATTGCTTCTGATGCCAAAACCTCATTCGTACGAATCTGCATCTCCTCTGTATAATCTCGCAATGCAAAAATCATTCTTTCATTTCCATTACCATAATCCGGTACTGGAAAACATTGCAAATTCTTCCACTTCTCATCATATGACTTATAAATAAACTCTATTTTTTTAGCTCCGCTTGCAAACCGCCCCTTAATATCCTGCATATCCATTAACTGTTTGAACATTCCTCTATATGGCGGCGTTGTCCACGAAACAATAGCAAGTTGCATCAACTGCGCAAAATCACCCGTTAAATTTTTAATATAATTACCATATCGTTCCGCAGAACGCACAATCTCATAAGAACCTTGATTTAAATCCACTACATATACCTCAAAGAAATCTCTACTGAAATACATCAACATTTCATCTCTTTGACGTTGTTCTTTTTGTTGCTGAATGATTTCTCCTGCATTTTTAAACGTATATACTGCCACTGGATTTTCTTCTGTATACTCCCGCGACTTCATAAAATCCAGCATCAGCCAATTCTCATCTATATTCTTATATACACAAGACACTACCTGCTGACCTTTTCCCAACTTATTCAAAATATTCTCAGGCTGAACTGTACGAATAAAATTCTCTTGGTACGCTACACTAACCTGCTTATTCATATATTCTTCCATCATCTCAACATAATTTTGGTTACTCTCGACACTCTGAACCTCACCATCAATCCTCTTGAGCTTTGCAACCTTACAATCATTCAGATTTACCAGTCCAAAATTAAGATATTCCTCTGTCACAGCAGCTGTAATAATCTCATTCATGTTGCGCAAAGCATATACTTTTCTATTTTGAATCAATAGTAATACTGTACAAACTACTAACATTATAATGCATATAATCTGTGCCCAAACTGCTCTTCGTGAATTTTCATTCATTTGCATTGTCAACTCAATCAAATTCCCTTGCATTCGTTGTACAAATGCATCCGTATTTCTCATCAACCACGAATAACACGCCTTATAATCCTCATCAATCAGATACTGCATCTGAGGCTGTTGTTCTATATCCCATTCTGGATTACTTAATGGATATTCTATTACATAATCTATGTACTCCCACGTTTCGTTATCTATGATAGCATTCTTTTCATATTGTTGTACTAGCATTTTCATTGCATATACTTCCCTGTTCTCAAGTTCTATGCAATTACTACGCATTTCTTGAAGCCAAATCTGCTCTTCCTCATTTAACTCATACATTTCAATTCGGTCAAGTATTGGTATTCTTCCCTTTCCTTTTAAAACAAGGTCCCAATATTCCTTAAAATATGAAATATCTTTCGTCATCGCATAATTTCGTGCCAAATAAGTCAATTCATCGGTTGTCTTCTTTATATTCTGTCCCAACTGCAGTATTTCTGTCTGAACTTTACTACTCCTCTCATTCTCCTGCATAGAATCCTTATATTGATTCCAATTAACCGCAATCAATATAATAACAACACCAACAAACGCTAGCATTCCTACTATATTAATCTTATATTTATGTATCTTTCCCATACTCTTTCTCCCTCTATATCATTCTGAGTAATATTAATAAATTTTAGCATACCATTTACTATTAAGGAAGTTTTTTTCGATTTATATATTTTTTCAGATTATTCTGTTATTTTTACATATTTTCGTGTAAAATATTAGTATATTCCTATTTTAATAGTTCAACACTGGAATAGTTATTCGTTTTTTTATATCATTGGGGGAGAAAATATGTGGAGGTTTGTTATGATGAATTATACGTTTCGTGATCCCGATAAACTAACCATGACCTATACTGGTCTGCTTCCGGGAAAAAAAGGCAAGGTTATCCTTGTTTCATTCGAACGAAAAACAGATAACGGTACCGATTATGTCGAAATTCAATTACCAAGCAGAAAAATTCTAAATTCCAAAGGTTTTGATGAAGGCGAACTTGCGCAGTTGCAACTCTATTTGAAAGGGCAGGAGAAAGAAATTATACGCAATGCAAAACAAATTAATCATGATTTAATCTACAAGTTATAAATGTACAAGCTCAGTCTTTTCGACTGAGCTTGTTATTGTTATGATATGCCCCTGCACAAATAGCTGCTATGATGGGCACTGTCAACACAATTCCCATACTTCCCGCCACTGCACGTATCACCTCTATAGATACAAAATCTGTATTTATCAGCTGTGTAAAACTAACACCGTAGGAATATATCATGATCATCATATTCAAAGAATTTCCTGCAAATGCCAATACTAATGTATTTGCCATCGTTCCCATTGCATCCCTTCCAATATTCATTCCTGAAAGAAATAATTTTTTTGTCTTCAGAGACGGATTATGCTTATGAATTTCATCCAAAGCGGAAGCAATACTCATAGAAATATCCATTACTGCTCCCATAGATGCAATTAATATTCCACTAATAAACAATCCTCTCATTTTAAGTGGATTGGTTGACTTAATCAACATCAACGCCTCTGCTTCATCCATTTGAAACGTAGTAATACCTGTGAGTTTTTCTGCAATATATGCAAGTATCGCCGCCACTAATACGCCACTCACGCTTCCAATGCATGCAGTTACCGTCTTCGTTTGGATTCCTCCTATCAATACATAACACACTATATTAGTTATCAAGATAATAAAGCAAGTCACAGGAACCGGAGAAAAACCCTTCAGGCATAGCGGTACCAAAATAAATACAATACACAAAACAGTAAACATTAATCCTGCAACCGCTTTAAATCCCCTGATTCCTCCTATCAATATCAACGTAAAAAAAAATACTGCAACGATACCAATAATAATCCATGTCCGGTCATAATTATAAATATTAACTTCGTAGTTTCCCTTTCCTATTGTATCAATTCTTACAGAAACAGTATCTCCCACGCCAACATTCACGTTATTAACCGCACCAAAGTAGTTTATGGTCTTGACAACATCGCCTTTATATCTTCCTGTCAGAAGTTCTACCTGCATCTTCATATTTCCTCTGAGAATCCCTTCCGTAGCTTCATCCACTACCGTATTATCCTCAATAATCTCTCGTACTCTTGCAGTTTCATATTCTGTTCCTGATTCTTCCGTAATTATGTATCTTGGTCTGTCATAATTCGCATAATACATAAGGCTTACCAGCAGAAAAACGCCTACCATACTTATCGTTACTTTCCAAATCTTGTCTTTTTTCATCCATCACCATACCTTTCCGCATATTTCACTGTTCTTTACCTATACCAATGACACAAAATACGATGTAGCTCCATGCCACACCGTATTTTCTCTTTTGTATTTGTTCTTACTGCGTAATCATAATAACGATGTCTGTTAATTCATTCGTCTGTAATGCCACATTTCCGATTTCATCAACAGTAGTAATGTGTTTCAATTGATATTCGCCACTTAAAATGCTCTTTTGGAATAAATATGCTATATTTCCTGTATATTCCTGCCCTACCTGCATGTGAATACCTACCATATAGTTAAGCTGTATTTCCTTTGCTTTTTTCATGTAAAATGCTTTAAATCCCTCTTCATCCGAAATCCTCTGTAAGGAAGACGCAAGTTCAAGCTCTTCTGTAACACTCTGCATGTCTGCAACATTTATACTATAGCCAATACCATTTCCCAAATGAGCCATCAGATACAGATTTCGTCCATAATACTTCTGCAACAATTCTACTCCGAGCAGCTTTTCATTACCATTAAGCACAACATCTACATATGGCAAACCATCTGCCGAAACAGCTTCTGCCAATGGTATCTGCTGTGGTACAATCTGCTGTAATACGGATTTACTTTCTTTGATGTTATTTGAAAAACTGTTTCCAGATGTATCGACATCAGAGTTACTTCCGCCTTCTGTGCTTTCGCCCGAATTATCATCATTAATATCCTGTACTAATATGATTTCATCACAATCACGTACTCGAAGTACCGGTACCGATTCATCACTGCCTCCTTCTGGATGCTTATATAAGAAACCAACAGCTGTTACTGTTTCTCCTTCTTTTATAAAAGCCGATATTGTATTCTTACCTGTTGTTCCCGATGCAATATAGCCATCAATAAAGACAGCCGCTTCATTACCATTTTCATCTGTTAGCCAAAATTCTGATACAACATTATTTTCTTGCTCGACTTTGCTAACTCTTCCCTTTACTTTAATCAAGCTTCCACCGTAATTCTCATAATCCATCGAATTCTTTACCGATAATTCTTTCGGTTCAACAGCTACTAGGTTCTCATCATCAAGTATTTCATAGCTAACAATCTGTAGTTCCTTATCTCCTTGATACTGATCCACATAACCTACTATGCGAATCCTTGTACCTGATTTTATACCTGCCTTCGAAAACGGGAATACAGTAATACCTGCCGTTGTATCCTGCACATAAATCGCATCAAAGAAGGTTGTATTCTCATTTTCAGTTCCATTTGCAATATAACCTTCAATAGCAAACACGTCGCCAACCTCTGCCCTGCGGACAGTTGCAATATCCGTTACTTCTATCTCTGCCTGCTTACTATCAAGAATATTGTTGATAATTGTATAATTTGCATATGGAAGTGAGTCATTGTTATCAATTTCTGCATCTACTTCAAAATCTGACATAAATACAGAACCTGCTACAACGATTTCTCCACCAAACTTTGTCTTCTGTGAAGCAAGTGCTACAACATTTCCTTTTTCCACATAAACAGAGCTGTCTGAGTTCGCACCCTCATCAGTCTTGCAATCAATAGAATAGGTTGAATCAAAGCCCTTAACAAGCCACTGTGCCGGATAAACCACACCCGTTTCCTGTGTAGCATTTGTAATATCTACCGTACATCCGCTATAAGCTGAATAAGTCTGACCATTTACAAAACCATCCAAATATTCGCTATCCAGATTCATGTTCTCATAATACAATCTATACGGCTGACCACCATTTTTCTCTTCATCATATGCTTCATCACTATTCATTCGTATCGTAGAACCAATCACTTCTAACAGCTTATTGGTTTCCGTTGCAGTCTGTCCTTCCGGTCTGTCCTGATAGTCAGCAAGACCACATACGATAATGCTTCCACCATTTTCCACATATTCTTTTACCAATTTAATAAAAGAATCCTCAAAATGAGATACTACATAATCACCTTCATTAGCAGTTCCACTCTTCTTTGCCGGAGCTGAAATAACGAGTAAAGAAGCTTCTTCCAGCATTTCCTTCGTAATCTCATCTGTCACGATTTTAGCCTTGATATTCTTATCTGCACAGATCTCCACAAAGCTTCCCATATTGCCGCCATAGTAACCTGTTACATAGTCATTATAATGAGTTCCGTCAATCACTACATGTGAAACCATACTACTGTCTACATATGTAAGCTGCAATACATCCATATATACCTTATCTGCCCCTGCTAATTTTGCTTTAACCACTACCTCCATCTCCATGGAACCCACTTTATTATAGGCATAGCTAAAGGTATAAGCACAAGTGCTTTCAGATGCAAGCTTAGTAAGTCCCGCACTTGCTAAATCAACTGCTTCTACCACTTTCCCATCTACTTTAAATTCAATGGACTGAATGGTCATATCTGTTACTTCGTTATTATATAAATCAAGCGTTACGTCTAAGGCTTCTCCTGTTACCGGTAACGGCTCATCTGTTGATATGTCATTAATTCCTGCTGCCTCTACTTCACCAACCCATATAGGTGCAGTGACTGCTATGTCCCCATCTGCCTGTGTTACTTTTACATAATAATAGGAGTAGGAAGATGGAACCTTAAATGTAACTACTTCCTCACATGTATCAACATTCTGACTAGCAATACTCAAACCGCCATTAACAATTATTTCTACTTTTCCAAGCTTTGAATCCGTTTCGTCCTGCAAATCCACCTTAATCTCTACCTGTTCTCCCACCATATCCTTGTCCAGAACAGTACCCATAACATAAGAATCTAAGGTGTAGTAAATATTCAAGTCATTATCTTCTGTTGCATAAACACGATAATTTCTCATCGCATCATAAATATTTTCTTCTGTCAAAGAATCTGCCAATACAACACTGCGTGCGGTATTAGCCGCTCCCCATTTTCCCTTATGGTTGTCCTGATTATTCGTTGGAGCCACGTGCCAACCCTTATCCAAAGCCCTGGTATAATACTCATAAGATGGGAAATAGCCGGAACTTCCGATTGCTCCCTCACCATTACCTACTTCAATCGTTGTTATTAATGCATCATTTGCTTCTGAATAGTGCGCAAAATCACTGAAATCACCAAAGGTTGTACCCGGATGGTTAAACTGATTGATAGAATCCGGTGTCTCCTGCAAAGTCTCATAATAATTTCGTAATGCTGTACTATAGTTCGTATATGCATCCTGTGTACGGCTTTGGAATCCAGGAGTATTAAAGGTATTCATATGACCAAGTCCATTAGACCATGTCATTTCATAACCATATAGTCCGACAAAATCCTCTGTTGTATACTTCTTGGCGAGTTCATGTCCTTCTACCCATTCACTACTCATGGAACCATCTGTAATACTTGCGCTATCCGCATTATCAAAGGAGTTAGAATGGTCTGTAATTGCTAAAAAGTCCAGATTATCTACATTCTGCGCATATGCAAATGCCTCTTCACAGGTTCCTGCACCATCTGAATAGCTTGTATGGGCATGTAATTGTCCAAAATAGATATTATATTTTTCATTTTCTCTTTCTGTGAAATTCAGCGTTTTTACTGCACTGTCTTCCCAACCTGTTTTAAATGCCTTTACTGCTATCGTACATGGAAGTGTATTTAAAACAATCGGATTAGTATAAATTTGCCATGTAAGCTCTGTATTCTCCGGTACACCGTCCACTTCTGCTAATAAAATACTATCTTCCGATACAACCGCTTCCGCATTGGTCACTGCATAAAGAATCGTTGCACCTTCTGTCTCACAGGTCAGTTTAACCTTACTGTTCTTGGCAACTGCGCCACCGTTTGGAGTTGCCTTGACTACCCCTACCTGTGCCTGTGTATACTGATATGTGATTTTTAAGCTATCATCCAGTCCATCCTTTGCCGCATATACGGTTACAGCACATGGAAGCTCTGTAATAACCGGTTTTGCTGCTTCATCATAAACCATAAAATCATCGGCCTGATTCATTGTATAGTAAATGACTGCATCCTTTGTCGCTGTCTTGAAAGAAAGTTCCTGTCCAATTGCTGCTTGTCCGGCTTTTGGTTCTGCTGTAACATACTTACATGCTTTATCGGAAAGAATCGGATTACCTGTAAGCTTTATCTCATTAAAATAGTTCGTACCACTTGAACCTATTGTTTCACCCTTAATTGATACACTGCTCGCAACCCGCATACGCAGATATAGTGTTTCTGCATCATTTGCATCCGCCGGAAGAGAGATATTGACATCATGGAATTTACTGTCTACTACCAACGAAAAAGCTCCGTCTTTAATCTCTTTATCAACCTCTACCGGTGTCTGCCCTTCGCTTGAATAAATCGTATAACTGGCCTTCAGTCTACCCTTACCTGCTGTCTGATAGTCTACACCATCCGTGCTATATTCCAAAACGAAATCGCGTGCTCCTGTCTTTGAACCTCTCATTCTAAATGAAAGCTCCATATTCGCATACTGTTTCGCATTCACTTCTAACTGATAATATTCATTTTCTGTCAGTCCTTTGCTTCCTGTACTTGTATCTGTTACAAAAGGAGCCTTTCCTGTTGATAAGAAAAGTTTCGCGTCCTCATCTAAGAAATCATTTGCCTGATACAAATCACCATATACAACTGTTTGATCTGTTTTCAAAGTACCGGCAAAGGAAGCTACATTCAGTTCAATAGACTCATCAATTTCATACTTATCATCTGTCTGAGTTCCTTCCACCTTATAATCGGCGCTTGCACCGTTTCGCAGCTGATAAGTAGTATTATAAGCAGAGCATGCTGCATAGATATCTGCTGTTGTACCTTCTTCTACTCCTTCCGGAAAAGCTGCTCCTCTATAAATGTTAATACTACCTGTTTCATCTGTAATCTTTGTATTGCCGTTTGCATTATATGCGCCTAACGTTACATTTTCTAAATATACATATTCAGATAAATAATCTGCACCCAATGCAGCAACTGTAACCTTCTGCGCTACTATCGGTTCTACGCCTGTTTCAAGTATTACAGGTGCAGATGGCATAGTTAATTCAGGCACTCCGCTATACACAGTTGCTGTACCGGTTACCGCTACAACATCACCTATCTGATAACTATCTTCATTATTGTAATCATAAATCAAATAACCATATATCTCATTATCGATAACGTCCTCTAACAGAATATTGATTAAGTCGTCACCCGGTTTAGAAGCATATTTATACACAACCTGTCCAACAACACTAACCGTACCGTTTGTCATCCCTGACGCTTCTTTTACATTGACTGCACCTTCTACAGAGGCAATCAACTCATCACTAATGGGGTCATACTTTGACTCTTCCGTATTTTCATCTTTTTCTTCTACTGCTTCTACAAGAATAATATCATCCTCATTTGCCACTCGCAGCTGATATCCTTTAAAATCACCTATGACAACATATAGACTAACAATATCTGATTCCTCACATTCCGACAAAGCAGGTATCTTATAAATATTAATACTCTTTCCATCCGCATCTGTTATTGTTGTATTTCCATTCGTGTTAATCGTTCCAAGCTTTACATTTTCCAGATACACTCTTGTTGATTCATATGCACCGTCAGAAGCATAATCATCTAGTAATTCCTTTATGGTTACTGTCTTTGCAGGAAGTGTAATATCCTTCTCAGCCTTTACAATAGAAACTGTCACCGCATTTTTCAATTCTTCCAAACCATTATATGTAGCTCTTGTTCCCTTCACGGTTAAAATATCACCTATATTAATATCACTTGGAGCCACATCATAATAAGCATCTATACCTGCTGTTTCATCCTGCAAATAGATATTCCTGCCATCAACAAGAATAACCGTACCTTTTATTACAATATCTTCTGTTCCAATTGCTGCATTTTTGGCTTCCTGAATACTTACAAACTCTTCTTCGGCATCTGAATACACAATGCCTGCATCAAGCAGTAAACGTGTTTTCTCCTCTACAACTTCTGTACTCAAAGCCTCCTCAGCTTCTTCTATCTCTTCCATTTCTGAAAAGTCTTCAACCGTTACCTTGGTTTTCTCTTCAGCTTCTTCTGTTTGTTGCTGCGTCTGTTCTTCTTTTGATAACGTATTGTCTTCCAGTACTTCTTCTTTCTTTTGTTCGCTTTGTTGCGACAAGTTTTCCACACTTGCCTCATCCTCTGTATTTTCGTTTATCTCTACCCCTACTTCCAACTCAGCGCCTTCTTCTAGTTCAGTCACACTTTGTTGCATATAAACATCGGTTTCATCTGCATACACCGTCGCAATATTGCCAAACGACATATTAACTACCATGAAGGACGCCAACACCTTCATCGCAATTCTACGCCCATTTCTTTTCATCTCATTCTCCTCCTTACCATAATACATATATAACATACTTTTGTTATGTAAATTGAACTATCCATATCATGTAAAATTTCTGTAAATTTTATAAATCTTAATAATCCAAACTAGAATATATAACAACCAAAAAGAACATGACCTCCTTTACCTCATAATGACACAACCAATTCCGTACCTTATGTATCAACAAAAAAGAGATAGATGTCTTGAAAAAAATCAAGATATCTATCTCTTTTATTAACTAAGTAACTGCTTTATCTTAGAACACTTTTCACAGTCACTTTTTATATTTATTATTTATAATTTACGATCTGACCAAATTCAGCCTTGAGTGAAGCACCACCAACAAGACCACCATCAATATCTGGCTGAGCAAATAACTCTGCTGCATTTCCAGCATTTACAGATCCGCCGTACTGAATGCGAACAGCTTCTGCTGTAGCTTCATCATAGATTTCAGCGATACAGTCACGGATTCCCTTACATACTTCCTGTGCCTGCTCAGTAGTAGCTGTCTTACCTGTTCCGATAGCCCAGATTGGCTCGTAAGCAATTACCATGCCCTTAACCTGATCAGCTGTTACACCAACAAGGTCAGACTTAATCTGTAATCTAATCCAATCCATAGTTACACCTGTTTCTCTCTGCTCTAAAGATTCACCACAGCAAAGAATTGGTGTAAGACCATGCTCTAATGCCTTTAATACTTTCTTATTTAAGAATGCATCTGTCTCACCGAAGTAGTCACGACGCTCAGAATGTCCAATAATAACATACTTAACACCAGCATCTACTAACATAGCTGGAGCGATTTCTCCTGTGTAAGCACCCTTTTCTTCTACGTACATATTTTCAGCACCAACTTCTACATTTGTACCCTTAACAGCTTCTACTACAGGTACGATGTCGATTGCAGGTACACAATATACTACATCTACGTCATCAGACTTAACTAAATCCTTTAATTCTGCTACTAACTTTACTGCCTCGCTTGGAGTCATGTTCATTTTCCAGTTACCAGCTACGATTTTTCTTCTTGCCATTGTTATATTCTCCTAATATCTATTTGTTCTATACGCAGAGAAGCACCTTGGTGCTTCTCTTAGTAATTCGCGCCTTAGTGCGAATTACTTGTCATCTGCTGCTACAACACCTGGAAGTGCCTTACCCTCTAAGAATTCAAGGGAAGCTCCACCACCTGTTGAAATGTGGCTCATCTTATCAGCAAAACCTAATTGGTTAACAGCTGCTGCACTATCACCACCACCAATAATTGTTGTTGCATCTGTTTCAGCTAAGGACTTAGCTACTGCAATAGTACCTGCTGCAAGTGTTGGGTTCTCGAATACACCCATAGGTCCATTCCATACAACTGTCTTAGCAGTCTTAACAGCTTCTGCATACATAGCTGCTGTCTTAGGTCCGATATCACAGCCTTCTCTATCTGCTGGCATATTTGTTACATCATATACTTCTACTTCTACAGGAGCATCGATTGGATTAGGGAAATCAGCAATTGTTGTAGAATCAACAGGAAGTAATAACTTCTTGCCAAGCTTCTCTGCCTTTGCCATCATTTCCTTACAGTAATCAAGCTTCTCATTGTCAACTAAAGACTTACCAATTTCATATCCCTGAGCCTTTAAGAATGTGTATGCCATACCACCACCAATGATTAAAGTATCACACTTCTCAAGTAAGTTAGAAATAACATTTAACTTATCAGCAACCTTAGCACCACCAAGAATTGCAACGAAAGGTCTTACTGGATTCTCAACTGCATTACCAAGGAAGTCGATTTCCTTCTGCATTAAGTATCCAACTACATTTTCGCCACCCTTAGCCTTAATGAATTCTGTTACACCTGCAACAGAAGCATGTGCTCTATGAGAAGAACCGAAAGCATCACATACATAGTAATCTGCTAAATCTGCTAATTCCTTACTGAATGCTTCACCATTCTTTGTTTCTTCTGCACCACGGAAACGAGTATTCTGTAATAATACAACATCTCCTTCCTTCATAGCTGCAACAGCTGCTGTAGCTGCCTCACCTGTTACATTGTAATCAGCTACAAAGTTAACTTCCTTACCAAGCTTCTCAGAAAGTCTCTTTGCTACTGGTGCTAAAGACTCACCTTCGTTTGGTCCATTCTTAACTTTACCTAAATGAGAGCAAAGGATAACCTTTCCACCATCATTTAATAACTTCTGAATTGTAGGAAGAGCTGCAACGATACGTGTTTCATCTGTAATCTCACCATTCTTTAAAGGTACGTTAAAATCACATCTTACAAGAACTCTTTTTCCATTTACGTTGATATCATCAACAGATTTCTTATTTAATCCCATTTCTTTATCCTCCATATAAAATCAAAAAAGGTCCAGTCCTATAAGACCGGACCTTTCTAGGTCTTCATTTTAACAAATGTCTGCTACGCAGCCACTTGTTTTCTTTCCTCGTTACAGATTAAGCTAACTCAGCGAAGTACTTAATTGTCTTAACCATCTGAGATGTGTAGCTGTTCTCGTTATCGTACCAAGAAACAACCTGTACCTGAGTATCGCCATTCTCCATAGGAGCTACCATTGTCTGTGTAGCATCGAATAAAGAACCATATGTCATACCAATAACGTCAGAAGAAACGATTTCATCTGTGTTATATCCGTAAGAATCTGTAGCTGCTGCCTTCATAGCCTCGTTGATCTGATCCTTTGTTACGCTACCCTTAACTACTGCAACTAAGATTGTTGTAGATCCTGTAGGGGTTGGTACACGCTGTGCAGAACCGATTAACTTGCCGTTTAACTCTGGGATAACTAAGCCGATAGCCTTAGCTGCACCTGTTGAGTTAGGAACGATATTCTGAGCACCAGCACGAGCACGTCTCTTGTCACCCTTTCTCTGTGGTCCATCAAGGATCATCTGATCACCTGTGTAAGCATGAACTGTTGTCATGATACCAGACTGGATTGGAGCTAAATCATTAAGTGCTTTAGCCATAGGAGCTAAACAGTTTGTTGTACAAGAAGCTGCAGAAATAACTGTATCTTCCTTTGTTAATGTTGTGTGGTTTACATTGTAAACGATTGTAGGAAGATCATTTCCTGCTGGAGCAGAAATAACAACCTTCTTAGCACCTGCTGTGATATGAGCAGAAGCCTTATCCTTAGATGTATAGAATCCTGTACATTCTAATACTACATCTACGTTTAAGTCTCCCCAAGGAAGCTCTGCTGCGTTAGCCTTAGCGTAGATTGTGATCTTCTTTCCGTTAACTGTGATAGAATCCTCACCGTACTCTACAGTATCAGCATACTTATATTTGCCCTGTGCTGTATCATATTTTAATAAGTGAGCAAGCATTTCAGGACTTGTTAAGTCATTGATTGCTACTACTTCGTATCCCTCTGCATCGAACATCTGTCTGAATGCAAGACGACCAATACGACCAAAACCATTGATTGCTACTCTTACTGCCATGTTAATTTCCTCCTAAAATAGATAAATAATTATTATCCTCATTATCTTGTCCTAATCATCTACATAAAAGCGAGCTAAAATATAAATGATTGACAAAATTTTATCAGCAAGTTCATTCTACCTAATTATGCCACAAAATTCAAGACATATTTTGAAAAAAACAAAAAAACTTCTTCTTCTGTTCAAAAGTGTATGTTTGTGATACGATAAAAAAGATATTTTTATAGATAAGCACAAAATTAAGGAGGTTTTTCAATGGCTATTAAAACAGATTTCCATCTGCACTCCAGCTTCTCTGGTGATAGCAACACACCAATGGAAGAAATGGTACAAAAAGCAATCAGCCTTGGTTTAACACATATCTGCTTCACAGAGCACTACGACCCTGATTATGTCTATGCAAAAGAAGAAGAACAGGGCTGTTTTGAAATCAATACAGATTCATATTTATATGATTTGTTAAGATTAAAGGCTAAGTATAGCGATGATATCAATATTCGTTTTGGTATCGAACTCGGACTTCAGCCCCATATAAAGAGAGAACTTGCTATTTATTATAAAGCCCATGAATTTGATTTCATTATTGGTTCTACCCATATTTGCAACAGAAAAGACCCATATTATCCTTCTTTCTTTGAAGGCAGAGATGAGGATGAAGCACATCATGAATACTTTGAGGCAGTTCTTGAGAGTGTGAAAAAACTCCCATACTTTGATGTATATGGTCATCTTGATTACGTTGTTCGTTATGGTCCAACCAAAAACGACAACTACACCTATGTAAAACACAAGGATGTATTCGACAAGATTTTAACCTCTTTATTAGAGCAGGAAAAAGGTCTTGAACTAAACACCGGCGGCTTCCATTACGGACTCGGACAACCAAATCCTTGTATTGACATTTTGAAAAGATATAAAGAACTAGGTGGCGAAATCATCACCATCGGTTCCGATGCACACACTCCTGACAAAGTAGGATATTCCTTTGACAAGGCAAGCGACATCTTAACCGAATGTGGTTTCAAGTATTACACCATTTTCGAAGGACGTGTTCCTGAATATATCAAATTATAGTTTAAAAGGCAGTTGGTCATATCTCAACCATCTGCCTTTTTCATTCCTAAATATATACACAACCGTTCATAAGACGTTATCTGATAATCGTTCCGCCGCCAAATACATAATCATTCTGATAAAACACAACCGCCTGCCCAGGAGTTACCGCTCTTACAGGCTCATGAAAGGTACATTTTACGTTTCCATCCGGTAATCTTTCCAGAATACAAGGCGAACCACCATGTGAATACCGGATTTTAGCCGTTACCTCTATTGGCTCCACAATATCCTCAACTGCCATGAAATTCAATTGATTACAAAGCAACGAATTTGTAAATACCTCTTCTGCTTCACCAATTACCACCTCATTTGTTTCTGGTCTGATTGCCGTAACAAAAACCGGATGCCCCATTGCAAGATTCAAACCTTTTCGCTGTCCAACTGTATAATGGATAATTCCTTTATGCTGTCCCAACACTTTTCCATCAGTTGTTACAAAGTTTCCCGGCTTTGGCACTCTATCTGCCGCTTCTCTTTTGATTACAGCCGCATAATCATTATCCGGTACAAAACAGATATCCTGACTATCTGGCTTTGCTGCCACGTTCAAGCCAATTTCTTCCGCCATTTTACGAATTTCTTCTTTTTCATAATCACCAACAGGCATAAGTGTATGCGCAAGCTGCTCCTGCGTCAGATTATACAAGGCATAAGTCTGATCCTTTTTTGCTGTAACTGAATTACGAATCACATACCTACCATTTTCAAGCTGTGTAATTCTTGCATAATGTCCTGTCGCTATATAGTCAGCTCCCAAAGCAAAGCTTCTTTGCAAGAGCGCTTCCCACTTTACATAGCGATTACACAGGATGCATGGATTCGGCGTCCTTCCATGCAAATAATCCTCTATAAAAGGATTAATAACACAATCCTTAAATTCCTGTTTAAAATTCATCACATAATACGGGATATCAAGTTTTTCTGCAACACGTCTTGCATCATCCACAGCACTCAATCCACAGCAGCCACCATTTTCCTCTAGTACTGCCTGTTCCTCATCCTGCCAAATCTGCATTGTCACACCAAGCACATCATATCCCTGTTTTTTTAGTAAATAAGCAGCTACTGAGGAATCAACGCCCCCCGACATACCAACTACAACCTTTTTTGCCATTTCTCTTTCCCTTCTATCAATCCTATATTCTCTTTCTGTAATCTTTTTTTCTATAAAATTTTATATCTTAAATGTAACTCTTCAACATCATATAACAAAATGCATCCATTCACCAGCAAAAATTCTTTTCATAACTATTGTTATTTTAACATATTTTCCTTTTCTATCCATAAAATGTAGGAAAGTGTTCTATCTCTACAGGTGTTCTATGCAAAAAAATCAGATTCAGATTGCAGGTTATCTTAAAAACCCCCTTTTATCCGGTACCGTACTCCTTACCCTATCCGGATTTCTAACAAAAATCATTGGTTTTTTTTATAAAATCTTTTTGGCAAGAATTTTTCACGAAGAAGGACTTGGTATCATCGGATTAATATCTCCTATCATGATGCTGACCCACTCTCTTTGTGCTGCCGGTCTTCAAAATGCAATTACAAGACAAGTTGCTGCCTGTGGCCCTACCAAAAAAGACCAAAGATATGGTTATCTTTACACAGGTCTTATTTTTTCCCTTACATTATCAACGCTTATGACCTTTGCTATTTTTCAATACGCTCCTGCTATCTCTACTTACTTTCTTCATGAAAAAAGATGTACCATTTTACTCCGTATTACTTCGCTTTCTTTTCCTCTTGCCTCTTTGCACACCTGTCTGAATGGCTATTTTTATGCCCAAAAAAAGGCATCTGTTCCTGCCATATCCTTGCTAATAGAACAAGGATTTCGTGTCTTTAGTGTTTATGTTCTATATACCTTTTCCCTAAGCCAACATGCAAAGCTTCCTCTAGCGGCTTGTTGTGTTGGCATGTTTATTGGAGAATGTGCTTCTGCGGTATTTTCTTGCATTTTATTACTTTGTGACAGCGGTAGACAAAATTCAATACTCAAAACTAGTATGGTTTCTTTACAAAAAGGAAAAGAACTTCTTTCTTTAGCAGCACCATTAAGTCTAAACCGCGTTTGCATGAGCTTACTTTCAACTTTAGAAACCATACAACTCCCACAAATGCTTGTAAAAAGTGGTTTAACTTCTTCTCAGGCACTATCTATATACGGTATTTTTTCCGGCATGGCATTTCCACTCATTATGTTCCCCTGTGCTTTAACCGGCTCTGCCGGCAGTCTCCTGTTGCCTTATATTTCTGAACAACAGGCCGCAAATCATAAACACCGCATTAAACAGGCCGTCATTCTTACAATTTTCTTATGTTTTCTACTCGGTTTGACATTTATGTTTTTTCTTCTTGTTTTTGCCGATACTATCGGAAGCTTACTATTCCATAATGCAGAAGCCGCCAAACAAATACGTGCTCTGTCTTTTGCCTGTCCCTTTCTTTATTTGTCTGGCATGTTAAACAGCATACTTCACGGATTAGGAAAAAACACTCTTACTTTTTTCTTCAGTCTGCTCTCTTTAGGTTGCCGCCTACTCTTTGTTTTTTTTGCAGTTCCTATATTTGGTTTTGCCGGTTATCTATACGGAATCCTTTGCGGACAGATTTTGCTTGATTTACTATTAATTCTTGCCTTGCGAAAATTTATCATATATAATTAGACTGTTTTTAATCATAAATATACGGAGGAAAACTTACGATGAGCTTTGAATTTATAAGAAAATTACCTACACCTGATGAAATCAAGGAACAATTTCCACTTTCCTCTCAGTTACAGGAATTAAAAAAGAACCGAGATGAAGAAATCAAAAAAGTTTTCACTGGAGAAAATAATAAATTCCTTGTTATCGTAGGTCCATGTTCTGCCGACAACGAAGATGCTGTTTGCGAATATGTTTCCAGACTTGCAAAGGTAAATGAAAAAGTAAAAGATAAACTGATTCTAATTCCTAGAATCTATACAAATAAACCACGTACTACTGGAGAAGGTTACAAAGGGATTGTTCATCAACCAGACCCCGAAAAAGGAACTGATTTCCTTCAGGGCTTAATTGCAATGCGCAAGATGCAACTTCATGCTATGGATGTATCTGGTCTTACTGCTGCTGACGAAATGCTTTATCCAGAGAACTGGGGATACGTATCCGATATTCTTTCCTATGTTGCCATCGGGGCACGCTCTGTAGAGGACCAACAGCACAGACTTGTGGTTAGTGGTTTTGATGTTCCGGCAGGTATGAAAAATCCTACCAGTGGTGACTTAAGTGTTATGCTTAATTCTGTATATGCAGCACAACAGTCTCATCCATTTATTTACCGTGGATGGGAAGTAAAAACAGAAGGCAATCCTCTCGCCCATACTATACTACGCGGTGCAGTTAATAAACATGGTAACAGTCTCCCTAATTACCATTATGAAGATTTAAACCTATTGTTAGAAAAATACCATGAACGCGACTTAGTTAATCCAGCATGTATTGTAGATGCTAATCATAACAATTCCGGCAAAAAGTTCGAACAACAGATTCGTATTGTAAAAGAAATTATGCATTCTAGAAAATTAAGTAACGATATTCATGGTCTTGTTAAAGGTGTTATGATTGAAAGTTACTTGGAAGAAGGCTGCCAAAAAATCGGAGAACATATCTACGGAAAGTCTATTACCGATTCTTGTCTTGGATGGAATGACACAGAAGCCCTTCTATACTACCTTGCAGATTGCGAATAAAAGTGTAAGCTCAGCGGCTTGCACTTAGCTCCCACCACGTTACAGCAATTTCCTAACGAATAAATAAAAAAGCAACCCAAATAAGGTTGCTTTTTTATTTCAATTCCTATCCTCTTGGATGTGCTTTCGAATAGACTTCACGAATCCTATTATGAGTCAATGTAGCATATACTTGTGTTGTAGATATATCCGAATGTCCAAGCATCTCCTGGACACTTCTTAAATCTGCACCATTTTCCACAAGATGTGCTGCAAATGAGTGACGCAGAGTATGCGGGGTAATATCAGCTATAATACCTGCTTTCTTTGCATAGTATTTTATCAGTTTCCAGAATCCCTGTCTGCTCATAGGTTGTCCAGAACAGTTCACAAAAAGGATATCTGACTGAAGATCAAATAACATTACATTTCGTGCTTTGTCCAAGTAATTAGTCATTGCTTTTTTGGCAGCTGCACCAAAAGGAATCACTCTCTCCTTACTGCCGTCTCTACAGATGATAAATCCCATCTGCATGTTTACATCGGAAACCTTTAGGGTAATCAGTTCCGTCACGCGAATTCCTGTCGCATACAAAAGCTCTAACATAGCCTTGTCGCGAATTTCTTTTGGGGTATCCCCCTTTGGCTGTTCTAACAGCCAGATAACTTCTTCCGGTGTCAAAATTTCAGGCATCTTTTTTTCAATTTTTGGCGCCTTCAACCCTACAGAAACATCTTTCTCAATTACTCCTTCCTTGGCCAAATAATGGAAGAACGCTTTCATTGATGCAATATTTCTTGATATTGTTGCTGCGGCAAACTGGTTCTCTTCTAAATACACAATATAGGAATCTAATACTTCTTCTGTAATATCATTCAGTCCACTAATTCCATTCTCTTCTAAATACTGGCGCATCTTGCCTAAGTCCCTCTTGTATGATAGTTCAGTATTATTTGAAGTTTTCTTTATATTATGTAAATAAGAAATAAAGTTCATAATTTCTCTTTCCATAAATTGTTTGAAAACCCTCCTCATAAAGTATTTAATTTACCCCTTATGCCTAACTCTATTATATCTTTGATTTTACATAAAATCAAATACTTTTTTCTGTAAATTTTAAATATTTTCCATTATTTTTCAGACTTCTCAATATATTGATTTTTACCTATTTTTTTAACTAAATCTAGCCTCTTACATTTTATAAAATACGATCGTCTCTTATGTTTTAATCTCTTTCTTCTCCTCTTTCTATATCTAAAAAAAGAGTAATATCCATTTCATAAGCCAGGGGTTGATATAACTTTCCGACAGAATTCCTAAACATAACAACACCATAATGTTCAAAAACGTTTTTACATTTTCGCCAATATTCATTGCTTTGTTTTTTGTTATGTTAATATTCTTATGGTAATATTTTTTGTCACTTCCAAACTTTTTATTCATAACTTGGACAAATGCCAGAAAATAGAAAATACCTTGTGGCATAAGCATAAAAATACAATAGAACATTCCCCGTACACCATGCTGATACATTGCTGCATATGCAAGAATCCCTAATTGAAATCCACTCCACCCAAGTGCTGTATAAAGAAAACACCCTGACCATATACTTAATGAACAAAACATCACAAACAAAAATTGCTTTATGCGAGTCCCCGCAATATATATCAAATAACCACTTTCATTCATAGAAAAATTTTTTAATGGTTCTATATCCCCTTGTGAAAACACTCCAGAATCTTCAATTAGCTGTTTTCCCACAAAATAAAAAAACACCAATCCTAATAAGAACCCTGTCCCAAAGACAAGAAGCTTACTATCAGGAGTCGTGTTTTTTTCATTATATCGTGCACTATATGTTATACTTGACAAATCATTCATATCGCTTAATCCATTGCTTATTTGATACATGATATGTCTTATCTCATATATTTATTCATTGTAATTATTCAGCACCTTCATAATTACAAGACATCTTTGATGTCTTGCAATAATCCATTTAAAATCGCTTTCAGCGATAGGATTTTTGCTTACCGCATCATTTTCTTACAGTCTCAGCAGTAAATGCTTCGACCTAGCTGAATCGTTACTATTCATTACTATTTACTTGATTTGGGCAATATTTATTTTTATATGCAAGAATCGCCGAAATGGTTTTAGCATCCTCTATGATTCCACCATAAATCATTTCTTCTAGTTCCTCCAACGTATACGCTTTCACATTGACAAACTCATCCTCATCCAGATGCTGTTCACCTTTCTTCAAATCGGTTGCAAGATAAATATCTATCTTCTCATTGCAAAACGCAACCGTTGTTCGAATGGTAATCAACGGCTCTATCTTGCCGCAAGTATACCCTGTCTCTTCCTCTACCTCGCGCGCTGCCGCCTTTATCGTTGGCTCTCCCGGCTCTAAACCGCCTGCCGGAATTTCTATTGTAAAACGATCTAGGGCATTTCTGTACTGCGACACCATCAATAAACGCCCATCATCCAAAACCGCTACGGCTGCAGCCGCCCCTTTATGTCCCACAAAATCATAAATAGCTGTTTTGCCATTCGGAAGCTGTACTGTATCTTTATAATATTTTGTAATAAAACCCTCACATTGTAACTCACGGTTTAGTCGTTTCAATTCGTTATTATTCATTGCTAGTCTCCATTTCTGTATTAAATTCGGTGCCGTACATGCCCAATGCATATATGCTGCATAGGGATCCTTATCGTTCCTTTCACCTACTAAACCTTGTATTTCATCTGTTTTCGTGTCCCCTAAGCATGGAACTATTTCATCAATCCAAATGTCGATACATCCTTGTTCAATGATTGATATCAATCATTTCTCCATAAATATTATACCAAAAATCATCGTAAAATAACAGTAAAAGCTGCATTTTACCACAGTCGCCCATATTATTTTATTCTTTTTTCTCTACGCCAGTTACTCCACTTCTTCTACACCACTTCGGCATAAAAATACGTGAAACTATGTGACTTTTCTATTTTGTCCATAGTTTTGATTATCACTAGACATAAACATATCGTTCATAATACTAGTTCTTTTATATTTATTCTTAGAAATAATAAAATGAAAAGTATACCAGCATAACCACTGACATACTTTTCACCACTTACCACTATACTAATACAGAATTTTCTTCTTTAAATGCCTTATATTCCTCAACAGTTATATTCACAATTTTACATGCTTCTTCCATAGAAAAATTATGCTCCTCTATCAATTTATCTGCCGCATCTACCAATCTTTTTAACACATAATTATTAAAAGTATTACTCATCTTCTCTACACCTTCCTTATCTTCTTTGAAATAGTTTACTCGTTTCTGGAAGTTCTTAAACTTCGAATTAGTAACCTTCTTCTGTGTAAAGCATTGCATAAGCTCTGCTATTTCTGTCCCATCGTTAACTGTGGTATTAACATATATT
>JAFSCH010000131.1 GCA_017436865.1 Lachnospiraceae bacterium | reverse complement strand
TGAAAAGACTTCATTAAAACGAATTCAAAAGGCAATAAAAAGTGAATCAGAGTTGCAATCGCTATGCTGTTATTTTTCGACAGACATGGAAGAGGCCAAGACTTGGCTAGTAAGTGATGAAGGCTAACTTTATGGAGTGGAACAGGTTCTTTGGAAGAAATGGCATTTCAAAGATTCTCGGAGATAGATTTTGTACTTGTTGATCCAGCTGAGAAAATGTTGGAACAGGCAAAAGAGAAGTTAAGAAATAGAGAAGTACAATATATTTGTGCTGGTTCAGCGGATATTCAATTTGAAAATCGTTTTTATATTGTTACAGCGATTAAATCTCATCACTATATGCAGGAAAATGAACGTAAAATAGCTACAAAGCGTGTTTATCAAGCATTAAAAGAAGGAGGAATTTATATTTATTTTGAGAATATTGTTCCAGAGGATGAGGAAGTGAAAGCATTTGAGTTGCTGAGATGGGGAAGATATCAGCAAAGGAATGGGAAAACGGAAGAAGAAGCCAGAGAACATAATGCTAGGTGTGGAACGAAATATTTTCCATTAACAATGGAGCAACATATTCAACTATTAAAAAGTGTTGGATTTAGGAAGGTTCATGTTTTTTGGATTAGTTATATGCAGATGGGAATTTATGCAGTAAAATAGAAAAATAGTTGTAACTATTCAGTAGGTCGAAGCATTTACTGCTGAGATCGTAAGAAAATGATACAATAAGCAAAAATCCCATCGCTGAAAGCGAATCTAAATGGATTATTGCAAGACATCGAAGATGTCTCGTAATTATGAAGGTACTGAATAATTACAAATAATCTTAGAGAAAGTATTACAATGGAGATATATGCTAGTAGCTTAAGAAATGGGTTAGGAAGAAAAACATACAATGTTAAAGGAGGAGAGTTATGATTGATTCACATGTACATATTGGTGGAGAAGCGGAAGGCTTTATAATGAATGAAGAATTAGTACTGCAATCAATGGAAAACTATGGGGTTGATATAAGTATTGTTTCGAATGCAGATTCTGTGGAATATGGAGATGATTTGGTCATGCTTCCAAAGGAAAAACAGGTCAATCAGGAAGAAACGTT
Source organism: Lachnospiraceae bacterium (assembly GCA_017436865.1). Lineage (GTDB taxonomy): Bacteria > Bacillota > Clostridia > Lachnospirales > Lachnospiraceae > COE1. The sequence goes on along the minus strand of JAFSCH010000131.1, from coordinate 2,436 downwards.
AGCACGCATTATCCGTTTTTGCAGAGAAAATCCTGGAAAGATTTATGGAGCCTTTTGGTGTAAGCCAAACCATGAGCTTTTGACAGAACGTATAGATGAAATGATAGCCATGAATAGGGATATAATCGTGGCACTTAAGGTACATCCATTTTTATCAAATTTATCATTTTCTGATGGAAAAATGGTATCGTATTTGGATATGGCAGTAAAACATCATTTACCAGTCATTGTACATACTGCAAGTGATAGCAATTCGAGTCCGATGCGCGTATATGAAATGGCTTGTCGGTATCCGCAACTAAACTTTATCATGGCGCATATGGGATTAGGAACAGATAACAAATTAGCCGTTGATTTAATGGAAAAGGCAGAAAATCTATATGCAGATACGACATGGGTTCCAGTGGAGACTACGTTGGAAGTGATTCGTAGATATGGTAGTGAACGCGTGATGTTTGGCAGTGACAATCCAATTGATGGGGTAAATACTTATGCATGCAATCCGCTCGGAGAGCCTAGTGTTTATCAGCAGTATTTTGGTGTTTTGAAGGAAATGATAAGCCAAGAGGATTATGAAAATCTGATGGAAAAGACGGCACGTAGAGTGTTTGGAATAGCATAAAAATGCGATATTAGAGGTTGTGAGAAAGGAAGAATTCTTTTTCGCAACCTTTTTTTATGGTATAGGAAATTCTTGTTTAGGTGCTTGACACAGGAATTTTGTTATGCTAATCTTTGATATATCGAACTGCGATACATTGAGGTGAGATATATCGAAGTTAAATGTATCTTACTTCTATATAAATGGAGGGTAAAGAAATGGATGCGCATATAAAAAAGGTATATGTACCAATGACAGAAACGGGTTTTTATATTTTGTGTTGTTTGAAGCAACCGAATCATGGATATGGAATTGTACAAAGAGTAAAGGAAATAACAGAAGGTGAGCTTGTTTTAACTCCTGGAACGATGTATGGAAGCTTGTCGAAGATGGAGAAGGACGGCTTGATTGTATTTGTCAGAGAAGAAGAAAAACGAAAAGTATATCAGATAACGGATTTAGGAATGGAAGTATTGGAATTAGAAATAAAGCGTATCAAGCGCTTATACCGCACGATGAATGAGATGATAGTAATGTAGAAAGGTGGTTTTTTAAGTGAGTAGGACAAAGAGAGAGTATAAATTTTTTACGATAGCGCAATATGAGCAAGAGCAGGAATATTTAAGTGAAATGCATCGCAATGGCTGGAAGCTGGTAAAGATAACATATCCGGGATTTTATTTTTTTGAAGAATGCGAGCCGGAGGATGTTGTATATCAGTTGGACTTTAACGCAGAAGGGATTGCGGATAAAACGGAATATATACAGCTTTTCGAAGATTGTGGATGGGAACACTTATTTGAATTTGTGGGATATAGCTATTTCAGGAAGAAAAGAGAAGGCGAACAGGAAGATGATTCGATATTTACAGATATGGCTTCTCGTGTGGATATGATGAAACGTGTATTCAAAGGAAGAGTCTTACCGTTGTTGGCACTTTTTGCAGGAATTATTGTGCCCCAATTAGCGTTAAATCTGAATCAAAATGATGGGCGATTGAGTTCGCTAATAGTGATTCTTTATTTTGTAGTATTTTACATTTATGTTTTTGCATTCTCTGTGTTTGGATATCAGTTTTATCAGTATGAGTTAAAAGTATTGGAAAGACCGGAACAGATGAATAAGATAAAAACTAGATATTTTGCTATTTTTTCTGCATTGATCATTATGTCAATAGTGGCAGGCTGGTGTGGTTATCGTTATCTAAACAGAGAACCGGAATATCAGTATATAGAGCGACAGGACGGTTTTATGATTACGGGCGAATATTTTGATGATCTTATAATGAAACAATATGAGCTGGAAGCTGGTGATGAGATTTGGGTTTCTACGGAGCGAAGCAATGGTATTTTTGATATTTGTATTGCTCGTGAAGGAGCGGAACCAATTTTTACCGGAAATGGTACATTGGCAGAAACCTTCTCTGTAACAGTACCAGAGGCTGGTATCTATACGATTGCTTGTGAAGGACGTAGTATTGAAGGAAGCATAGATTTTCAGATTAAATAATGCACAGAATAATAGTTATAATCGTTACTTCATAATAAAACTATTGACAAGTGAGCAAATGGTCACTATATTATAAGTAAGCAGTTGCTCACTTGTTGCTTGTCGAGTGTGTAATGCAACAGGAAACCATGAAGAGATGGCGGTTGAGTAGTCAGGTTGGATTACAAAGCGAAGGAGATGAAGTAATGAATAGAGTATTATTAAACCAGAAGGAAGTATCTAAGAGAAAAGGAATCCGTAGCCTTCAAAAGCAGTCAATAAGAGCATACGGAAAAGGAAAAAGCGTTATTAAAGCGAAAATCGGTAAGCTGGTAAGTATAGTGGAG
>JAFSCH010000029.1 GCA_017436865.1 Lachnospiraceae bacterium | reverse complement strand
AATATTTTTCCAGCTTGCCGATTTTGTCTTCTACTGCTGCCTTTAAACCTGGTGTAACGTCGATGTTCTTTCCGCTGATAATAAATTTCATGATGTACACATCCCTTCGTTCATATTGTATAATGATTATAACATATTATCTGATTTTTTCAATATTTTTTACAACAATATATTATTTTTTAAGAATTATTATTAGCCCTCTTATTTCTTTTGCGACATTATTGTTGTCAACGACTTTTTCCTTTTTTTGTATGTTTTATAGTATATGAACAAAACAGTTGTTTGTTTTTCACTCTCTATCTTCCACAACTAAAACACCCTAAACTCTGTGGATAATGTGGATAACTCAGTGTATAAGTCAATATTAAGACTTTTTTCACGCCTCAAAGGTGTGGATATCTTGTGAACATATAAAAAATGACTGTATTATTCCTTTTCTATTCTCCATGTTTTTTGTGCATATTGTCGATTACATTCTGTCTGCATAAATATTGATAATGTTAGACAAATAAAGAAGAGATATCAATATGATATCCCTTCTCTTAATACTATATACCTTATGTTAGAATATTCTTCTTACCGCTAAAATATTTTTATAGGTTGCCGTCGATATCTTAATACCTGTTTTGGCTGAACTTGCGTGTACAATCTGACCATTACCAATATAAATTCCAACATGGCCAGAATAGCATACGATATCACCAGGCTGTGCATTCGCAATACCACCCACTTCATAACCTTTGCTTCTCTGAGCTGATGAAGAATGTGGTAAGCCTACTCCAAAGTTCGCATATACACTCATAACAAATCCCGAACAGTCTGTTCCATTTGTCAAACTGGTTCCTCCATATACATATGGATTGCCAACAAACTGTAACGCATAATCAGCTACTGCCTTACCAATCTCACTTCCTTGCGCTGCCCCAACTGTGCTCTGTGCCGCTTCGACAGCTGCCTGATTTTGTTGTTGCTTCTGTACAAGTTTTTCTGCCCTAGCCGCTTCTGCTGCTTGTGCTGCTGCTCTAGCCGCTTCACGTTCACGCGCTTCCTCTGCTAACCTTGCTTCCTCTTCTTCCTTAGATTCAGCATGTACAAAATCTGTTCTCAAATTCACATAATCTCTAGAAACATAACCATCGCCTTCTTCAATCTCAATCTTAACCCATCCATCAAGCTCTTCCTTTACAACAAGCTCTTCTTCAATTGGTACAAGACCAAGCACTGCCGATTCCGTACTTGCTTCTTTTCTTACTTTTAATGTTGTTGTATTAACAACAGCATAGGTTGTTCCTATTTCCTTGGCAAGTTTCTGTGCTGCATCACCTGTCACACAATACTCTGCCTTTACATAGCCTTCACATTTTCCGGATACAATTTTATACCATCCGTCTTTTTCTTCTATGTATTCTCCCACAGAATCATCATAAAGCTTTCCAACAATTTCACCTTCTTCACTCGGCATACTTCTTACATTTACGTAATTATTTACCTGAGCAATAACTAAACTGCTAAAATCCTGTTCTTCTTCTGTAGTTTTCTCTTCTACGGTTGTTTCTTCTGTCTCTTCTGCCTGTGCCTTTTCCCCTTCTATATCTGATGCTGTTCCCTTTGTAGAAAGCTCTGATACTGAAAAGCCTGCGCTGGTTCTTAATTCAACGTTTTTCTTTTTATCATTACTATCATCTACTGCCGGCGTTTCTGCCTTAGCAACCTTTTCTGATGCAATAACAATATTCGGTTGAATACCTGAAACACTTTCCAAATACGCTATATTTTGAATCACTTCCTGTGTCAAATCCTGAATGGTAGCTCTTTCTTCAAGAACTACTGCAATACCGGCTGCCGGTACTAAGGATGGTGTAGCTATCCTCGCTTGTAAGGAAGTATGATATCCGGAAAGAGCTAAGGTTCCAGCAAAAGCACACGCTGCAATTCTTAAGCTGTTCTTTTTCATATTTTCTCCTTGAAGTGTGATTTGTTACGATTTTATTACACCCGAGTAATAAATTATCACATTCAAAAACAAATGTCAAGAACAGTTGTTATCTATTTTTTACCATCGGTACCAAAATTATGTTAACTTTTTTGTATATTATTACGAAAACCTTATTTATATAAGATAAGACTGTACCGAATTTACAGCATTAGCGCCATCTGCAACTGCCGTAATAATCTGCCTCAATGCTTTTTTACGAATATCTCCTGCCGCAAAAATTCCAGGAACAGATGTAGTGCAGGTTTCATCTGCAAGAATGTACCCCTTCTCATCCATATTCACAAATCCTTTGAACATTTCTGTATTTGGAATAACTCCCACTGCTATAAACACCCCCATTACATCCAAGCTATGTGATTCTTTGGTTTGATTATTATATACTACAATTGCTTCTACCATATCCTCACCTTGGATTTGGGTCACTTCACTGTTCCATACTATTTCTATATTGGCCATAGATCTCAGCTTCCTTTGAAGACTCTCAGCAGCTCTCAGCGCCTCTCTTCTATGAACAAGATACACCTTTTTACAAAGTCCTGCCAAAAAAATAGCATCCTCTACTGCTACATCTCCTCCACCTATAACCGCTACTGTTCTCCCCCTAAAAAAGGCGCCATCACAAGTTGCACAATACGAAACTCCCATACCTGCAAGCTTCATTTCACCTTCTACACCAAGCATGGCATGCGTTGCACCTGTTGCCAAAATCACCGCATTTGCTTCGTAATCCCCCTCATCGGTATGAACAAGCTTTTTCTCTCCACAATCCTCAACAGACTCTACCTCTGCCATTAGAAAAGGAACACCTAACTTATCCGCATGCTCACGAAAGCGCTCACTCATATCACTTCCACTTATTCCCGGTAATCCAAGATAATTATCTACTTCATAAGTCGTAAGTACTTGTCCTCCACTAATCGGACTTCTGTCTATTACAGCAAGATTAAGACCTGCTCGAACTCCATATATTGCAGCTCCTAATCCAGCTGGTCCCGAACCTATTATCAATAAATCATACATTTTTATCTCTCCTTATAACCATCCGCCATCCAATGTAATAACCTGACCTGTCAGATATTCATTACCTTCACAAAGTTGCAATACAAGATTTGCTACCTCCTGCGGTTTTCCTAAACGATCCATAGGAATCTCCTGTATTAATACCCCTAATTCTTCTTCATCAAAGCATTTATTCATATCCGTATCTATGATACCACATGCAATCGCATTTACTTGTATATTACTTGGTCCCAATTCCTTAGCAAGCGCCTTCGTAAATGCATTGATTCCTCCTTTGGATGCTGAATAAGCAACTTCCATGGAAGCTCCTACCCTTCCCCACACCGAAGAAATATTAATTATTTTTCCCTTTTTCCTGCTAACCATACCCGGAACTGCATAACGACAAGTCAAAAAACAACCACCCAAATTCGTATCTATAATTTTCTTCCAATCACCATAAGACATATCTGCAAGCAAGCCTATATAAGAAATCCCTGCATTGTTTACCAAGACATCTAATGTCCCGATGCTTTGATACATTTCTATCACAGACTTTTCCTCACTGATGGGGAAACAATAACATTTGCAAGATACTTGATACTCTTTTTCCAACTCTCTTCCTATTTCCTCTAATAGTGCAATATTCGTATGACAGGTTAGATACAAATCATACCCTGACCTCGCAAAAGCCTGTGCTATAGCTTTTCCAATTCCTCGCGACGCTCCTGTAATCAGAGCCTTTTTTCTCTCCATATACCACACCTCCCAATCTTTATCTATGTTTAACCAATCTCGCTCTTTGATAATAATTATAGATACATAACAGTAATATTGTCGGAATATTATAACATGCAAAATACAGAAACGCTGTTATATTTGTCAGTGTTTCCTCCATTCCATTTTTAATGCGCTGTAAATCATTCCCTAAAATACACAAGGAAATTACCAAAAACAAAAAAGGCAATATCAACCCCAAAATCGACGATCGCATTTTAGAAACACGAAGTTGAATAAAAATTGTCATTCCTAGCGCCAATACTACTAATACAATCTCTCCCCAATTATTCATAGGCTTTCCCCTTTCACCTACCACACACTTAAGCATACAATAAATTTTTATTAATTCGCTCGCACCTGTATTTTAAGTATATCATATCAAAGATAACATAAGGAAGATGATTTCTCCTATTCATATTTTTTCATTGTCTTAATGGTTTTTTTTTCGTTTTTGTGAGATAATATATTTATCTATGTGTGAATAGTTCTTCATTTTCTAACAAACAAGGATCTAGTGCGTTTTTTTCACACGCAACTTTACAGCTATGCTCCAAAGTTTGTAGGTATCGGAAAGGCATGGGTATTATTATGCAAAAAGGCAAAATTGTTTATATTCAGATATTAATTTTATTTCTATTTTCAATTTTTACCATCCTATTTATACCAGACATACATAGCAATCTTTGGCAAGGATTGCACTCCTGCAATATCTATCACGGAAATTGGGTCATCGAAACCGCAAATGAATTGCAGTCCTATGATGTACTTCCGTCATTTTTTTACACTCAAAACAACAAGCAGGATATTTACATTCAAAAAAAATTGGATAACGTTACAAATGGTAGTTGCCTTGGTTTCTTTTCGTTTCAGCAGCAGATTCAAGTTTTACTAGATGACCAAATTATATATGAATTTCTTCCTGCCAGTTATTCAAATAGTAATACACCTGGAAATAGGTGGAACTTTATTCCATTAAACGAAAATGATAATGGAAAAACAATTAGCATTCACATATTTCAATGCTATTCCAAAAATCGCGTTACGATTCCTACTATTTATTACGGAACACAAGCTAGTATCGTTTTAAACTATCTTAAAAAGGAAACACCTGGAATATTTATTAGCCTTACTGTCATTTTGTTTGGTCTTCTAATTGGTATTTTATGCCTTGTTTACCGCAATAAAAGAGATATGGCACGTGGTTTACACTGGCTTGCCCTGTTTGCTATCTCGCGAGGTGTCTGGGGCACCATAGAAGGTAATACTTACTCCTTCTTCCTACCCAGATTACTACTTATAAGCCAGCTTTCTTATCTAACTTTGAAATTCGCTGTTATTACTTACTTATATTTTTTTAATACTTCCTTTCACGATAGCAAAAATAAACTCCTTCACCTTTTAACACTTTTATCATTACTCGATTTTTTTGGTACCTTTATTCTTCAGATACTTGGAATTGTAGATTTTGCAAATACTGTTTTTCTAACACATACTATTCTTATGTTTAGTGGAATTTATGTCTGTGTAGATGTATTTCTTTTTCTATATCACCAAAAAAACAATTCCATACTGTTGCTTAGCTATAAACGGAAAAACACTTACTTTGCTCAACTATGTGGAACCTTTATCATCGTTCTAACATCACTTATTGATATGTTCCGGTATTATACAACTAACTCACCGGATGTTGCTAAATACAGCCGAATTGGTGATATGATTTATATTGTTTCCATTACCTTCTCCTTATTTCTTGATTTTGTATACCTCATTAAAATGGGACATAAAGCAGCCATCATTCGAGAAGAAGCCTCTTTGGATTCTATGACGAAATTTTATAATCGCGCTCAGTTTGAAAAAGATATGAAAAAGAAATCGAAATATCATTTCAAAAATCATGGAATTATTATTCTTGATTTAAATAATTTAAAGGAATTCAATGACCACCAAGGACATGACGCAGGCGACCGATATATCGTGACTGCAAGCAAATTTATTCATACTATTTTTTCTCCTTGGGGTACTATTTATCGTATCGGCGGTGATGAATTCTGTGTTATCACAACAAATTTGTCAGAACAACAATTTATCGAATTGCAATTTACATTAGAAGAACATATGCTTGCACAACAAGGCTACACTTCTCCAGCTATGCAAGTTTCATCCGGTTTTGCAATCTACAATTCTTCAACAGATATAAACTTACACGATACTATGAAACGTGCAGACGAACAAATGTATAAGAGGAAATTAGAACTAAAAGGAGAAGCCGGTCGATAGGCTTCTCTTTTTCGTTGCATAAAAAACCCCAAAACACAAAGTTTTGGGATTTTTAAGCTGCTGTTTATGTTTATTAAAAAATTTAAAGAAATTATCTCTTTGAAAACTGAGGAGCACGACGAGCTGCCTTTAAACCGTACTTCTTTCTCTCCTTCATACGAGGATCACGAGTTAAGAAGCCTGCTTTCTTAAGAACTGGTCTATATTCTCCATCAACCTGTAATAACGCTCTAGAGATACCATGTCTGATTGCTCCAGCCTGTCCTGTATAACCACCACCACATACATTAACAAGAATATCAAATTTCTCTACTGTATCTGTTGCTACTAATGGCTGACGAACGATTGTCTTTAATGTCTCTAATCCGAAGTACTCGTCAAGAGATCTCTTATTAATTGTAATGTTACCTGTACCAGGTACTAAATATACTCTAGCGATAGATTTCTTTCTTCTACCTGTGCCGTAAAATCTTGAAGCATTTGCTGCCTTTGCCATTTTAATATCCTCCTTTTTTGTCCCTTTGATTAAAATGTCAATACTTCAGGTTTCTGAGCTGCATGCTTGTGCTCTGGTCCTGCGTATACGAAAAGTTTCTTGTACATTTCTCTTCCTAAAGGTCCCTTTGGAAGCATACCTTTAACAGCATGTTCAATAACCTCTTCAGGCTTCTTGTTTAACTTTTCTCTTAAAGTTGCTTCTTTCATACCACCAACATAGTCTGAATGATGATAATAAATCTTCTGATCCATCTTCTTACCTGTTACAGTAATCTTCTCAGCGTTGATTACAATTACATAATCACCTGTATCGATGTGTGGTGTAAAGATTGCCTTGTTCTTTCCTCTTAAAACCTTAGCAACTTCTGATGCTAAACGTCCTAATGTCATTCCTGTAGCATCTACTACATACCATTTTCTATCAATTGTAGCTGGGCTAGCCATAAATGTTTTCATTATGTTACCTCCATATTATAAGCCATGGGCTTTCCTATAACTGGTACTCCTGTCTGAACTCGTTCACTACGGAATGTCCGGCCGTACTTTCTAAATCCACAGGCAACCAAGATACATCCGACATCGCTTGTTACATAACACCGGGGCTTTGGTATCATATAAACATACGCTGTCACATTGAATTATTATATTATACGCCTTCTAGCGTGTCAACATCTTTTTGTATTTTTCTGTAAAGATTTCCCGTCTTTTATTATAATAACATCTCATCTTCATACTGATATTTCACTAACGTTAATCCACACGCAGGTGCTGTTGGTCCTGCCTTTGTTCTATCAAGTGCATTCAGGATATCTGGTATATTCTCAGGCTCCAGATTTCCTCTTCCAACCTCCATTAGCGTTCCTGCAATAATACGAACCATATTATATAAGAACCCCGATCCAGTTACGCGAATAGTAATCATTTCATCCTGTTTTTCTACCGTTAAAGCATATATGGTACGGACTGTAGTCTCTGCTACAGTATTCACACTGCAAAAGCTTTTATAATCATGTTCTCCAACGAAATAATCGGCCGCCTTCTGCATTCTTTCTATATCAAGTGGCACATAAGTAAAATGAGCATATAATCTCTGAATCGGTTGTGGAAACTCTCGATTTAATATCTTATACTCGTATGTTTTCCTACTATTTTGATGTCTTGGATGAAAATCTATGGGCACTTCTATTGACTTTTGGATTCGAATATCTTCGGGCAGTCTTTGGTTCAATGCATAAGACACCTTTTCTGCAGGCATACGTGCATTCGTATCAAAAACAGCAATATTCCCTAATGCATGCACTCCAGTATCTGTTCTCGATGCACCGATTACTCGTATCTCCTCCCCAAACAATTCACTTAGCTTTTCATTTAACACAGATTCCACTGTAATTACATTTGGTTGCAATTGCCATCCATGATACCCCGTACCATCATAAGCCACCGTCAACATAACTCTTTTCATATCATTCCTACTATCTTTCTTATCGCAATTCCTAAGATGAAATAACTTATTATAACAAGATATGCGATATAATCTCTGCGTTCGTATTGCAATGGCTTCATCTTGGTACGATGTTCTCCACCACGATAGCATCGTGCTTCCATTGCCATTGCCAAGTCATTAGCTCTTCGAAATGCTGAAATGAAAAGTGGTACAAGAAGAGGTACCATACTTTTCGCTTTTTTTATCAGATTGCCACTTTCAAAATCTGCTCCACGTGCAATCTGCGCCTTCATAATTTTATCCGTTTCTTCCAACAAAATAGGAATAAATCGTAAAGCAATTGACATCATCATTGCAATCTCATGAACCGGAACTTTTATCTTTTTGAGCGGACTCATCATTTTTTCCATGCCATCTGTCAGATGATTTGGTGTTGTTGTCAGTGTCATAACAGAAGAACCAATCACAAGAAATACTAAACGTATCGCCATAGTTACTGCTATTTTTACACCTTCTTTGGTGATGGTTAACTTCCATAATGTAATAAGCGTTTCTCCCGGTGTCAAAAACATATTAAACGTAACCGTAATCAAAAGCAAAAATATAATGGCCTTCATACCCTTTACCATAAATTTGAATGGAACCCGAGACAATTTAATGACTAATGTCAAAAATAGTGCCGCTACTATATATCCTGCGATTCCATCAAAAACAAACAATGAGATAATATAAGCAATTGTCGCTGTAAGCTTTACTCTTGGATCAAGCCGATGTATTACGGAATCCGTCTGATAATATTGTCCTAATGTAATATCTCTAAGCATTTTTCTTTCCTCTTATATACCATGACGTTTACTTTGTGCAAGGCGTACAAAATAATTCTTTATTTCATCCTTAGCCTCTTCAATAGTTGTTACATCATCACTGACCATAATTCCCTGATTTTGCAAATCCTTCATAATATAGGTTACCTGCGGTGCAGCCAATCCAATCTCTTCTAACTCTATATAATGACGAAATACCTCTCTCGGCTCATCATCGTACATAACGCTTCCCTTATTCATTACAATTATTCTATCCACATATTTTGCTACATCATCCATACTATGTGATACTAGAATTACTGTAATTCCTGTTTCCTTCTGGAGCTTGGCAATCTGGTCTAAAATCTCATCTCTTCCTTTTGGATCAAGTCCGGCTGTAGGTTCATCCAATATTAATACATCAGGTTTCATCGCAAGCACTCCTGCTATTGCCACTCTTCTCTTCTGACCTCCTGAAAGGTCAAATGGTGATTGATAAAAACATTCATCCTCCAAGCCAACCTGTTTTAACGCTTCATACGCACGAAGTTGTACTTCTTTTTGCGAAAGCCCCAAATTCTTTGGGCCAAAACAAACATCGGAAAAAACATCCGTTTCGAATAATTGATGCTCTGGATATTGAAAAACAAGTCCTACTTTACTTCGTAACATTTTCTTGTTAAAATCATCACTATCTATGTCTTCACCATTAAAGTATATATTTCCACTAGTGGCCTTCATAAGTCCATTCAAGTGCTGTACTAATGTAGATTTTCCCGAACCGGTATGGCCTATCAAACCAATAAACTGTCCATCCGGAATCACAAGACTGACATCCTTTAAGGCCTGCACTGCCATAGCAGTATCTTCCCCATAAACATGACTAATGTGGTCTACAATTATTGACATCTATCATAATCCCTTCGTAATTATTCCGTGCATTTAACCTATCCTGAATAGTTACATCCTTTCTATCACCGTATTCTAAAACTCTTTTTTACAGTTTAAAATCGCCTCTCGAAACTCTTCTTTAGTAAGTATTCCCCGAGGAATTGGAAATCCTTCTTTACGCAATTCATGTGCAAGAAGCGTTACTTGGGGTACATCTAAACGAAGTTCTTTAAGTTCTTCCACTCTAGAAAAAACTTCCTTTGGTGTTCCATGCATAGTTACTTTTCCTTTATCCATAACATATACCTTATCTGCATAGATTACCTCTTCCATATAATGTGTAATCAAAATAATTGTAATCTTCTCAACATCATTAAGCGCCCTTACTGCACGAATTACTTCCTTACGTCCCTTCGGATCAAGCATTGCTGTTGGTTCATCCAATATAATACACTTTGGATGCATAGCAATAACTCCTGCTATGGAAACTCTTTGCTTTTGTCCTCCTGAAAGCTTATTAGGGGAATGTTTGCGAAATTCATACATTCCCACCGCCTTAAGACTTTCCTCCACGCGTTCCCATATTTCCTTTGTCTTGATTCCCATATTTTCTGGCCCAAACCCAACATCTTCTTCAACAATTTGTCCGATAATCTGATTGTCAGGATTCTGAAAAACCATTCCTGCTGTCTGTCTAATATCCCATACATATTCTTCATCCATAGTATCCTTACCATCCACCCATACGGTTCCCTCTGAAGGATATAATATCGCATTCATATGCTTTGCAAGTGTCGATTTTCCTGAACCATTATGTCCTAGAATTGCTACAAAATCACCTTGTTTTATATCCATATTGACATCATCAACAGCCTTTGTAATGCCTTCTACATTACCTTCCTCATCTCTCCTTATATATTCAAAAATTAAATCCTTAATCTTAATAATTCCCATATTCTATCACCACTTGAAAATGCTTGCTCCTTAACTTTGATTCCTTAATCGTTATATTACAACATTTTCATATCATTCAAAAATAATTGCTTTTATATACAATTTTATCTGTTTTATTGTACTAAATTCATCCTCTAAATACAAGAACAAAGAATATGCTTCTGTATGCACAAATGTTTTGTATAATTATTTCTTTCATTGTTCTAAAAGTAGTGCGTTACATCAATTTTCTATTACGTAAAAAAGAGATTGCCCAGGGCAATCTCTAGCAAGAATTTCTTGCGAAATTCTTGTATAACACTTACTACATTTCGAGCACTTTCCTAACGAAAAAAGACCACATTCACATGGTCTTTCCTCTCAAATAAATTTCTTGTTTGTTCTATTTAATTTTCCGCCAAAAACTTTTTTGCTCTTTTTGTTCCTCTTCCTCATTTATTTTCTGTTGCATAAACGCCTGATATAGTTTTCTTTTGTTTTCTGCCTCTTTCTGCGCTTTATCCTGCTCTATCTGACGATGAATCGTTTCTGCAATCCAGATTGCTCGAATTTTCTCTAACGCTTCTTCTTCTAATGTTTTCTTTCTTGCTTCTGATTTATTGCTCTGCATAGTAGCATTTTTTCTTTCCTGCCTTTTCAATATTTCTTCCTTCTGTAAAACTTTTTTACGTTCTTCTTCAAAACGTTTCTGCTTTTGATATTGCTCACGTACATGCGCATCTGTCTGAAATATTCTTGGCTGACGCATTACTGGTGCTACATATGGATGTTCTAACAAAAAATCATATGCTTCCTGAATTTTATAATAAACTTCTCCAGCCTCTATAGCTCTATTTGCATCCGGATGATATTGTTTTGCCATCATTCGATATGCTCTCTTAATTTCTTCTTCTGTAGCATTTTCTGTTATCCCTAAGAAATGGCAAGCCTCTTGTCGCGACATAATATGTTTTACTTCCATACCCCACTACCCTTTTCCTCATTCTTTGTAATTGCCTATATTCAGAACTAACTCCATTATATCTTTTCACAATTACCCTTATAACTTCCCCACTTTACATAATATTATACACATTCACCTTAAGTTCTGCAATAATATAAAAATAGTGCGTGCCAGCGCACGCACTTTGGCAAGAATTTCTGTCGAAATTCTTGTTTAACCACCACTACGTTACAGCTCTTTTCTACCACAAAAAACCACGTCATATGTGACGTGGTTTTTAAAATATATAATCAATTGCTTATTATACTAACTCAAGTACAACTTCCATTGCACCGTCACCCTTACGCTGACCAATCTTGATGATTCTTGTGTAACCACCATTACGTGTAGCATACTTTGGAGCAACTTCATCAAAGAGCTTTGCAACAAGATCTACTTCCTTAGTATTTCTCTTCTTTCCTGCATTTTCAGTTGGAACTTCTGTTACAGAATATAATACTTTAAGCATCTGTCTTCTTGCATGAAGTCTGGAAGGAAGATCCTTCTTGATTTCCTTTTCAACTTCTTCATAAACAGTAACTTTCTTACCATCTACTACTTCTTTTACTCTCTTGCCATCTTTGTCCTTCTTAGCAACCTTAGCTGTAACCTTAACCATTTCAAAGTTATCCTTTTCCTTTACAGCTAATGCAATGATACCTTCAGCAATTTTCTGAACTTCCTTTGCCTTTGCTTCAGTAGTAACAATCTTACCCTTATATAAAAGATTTGTTACCTGATTTCTTAATAATGCTTTTCTCTGGCTAGCTGTTCTGCCAAGCTTTCTATAACCTGCCATGTTTGGCTCCTTTCGCTCGAGGACACAAGCTCTACATTTATGTAGACTTCCCTCACTTTGTGGAACAAATGACAATGCCTTTTGGACTCACTTATCAAATGTTAATTAATACTTTCCATTTATGAGAACAGTTGTGCACGCTTTGGAATTACCCCAACTGCCTTGATTAAATCCTCATAACTCCTACAGATTATTCCTCTGACGGATTTAACTGAAGACCTAATTCCTTTAATTTTGCTAAAACTTCATCCAATGACTTACGTCCTAAGTTACGAACCTTCATCATATCTTCTGAAGTCTTGTTTGTCAATTCTTCAACTGTATTGATACCTGCTCTCTTTAAGCAGTTATAAGAACGAACAGATAACTCTAATTCATCGATACTCATTTCAAGTACCTTTTCCTTCTCGTCATCTTCCTTCTCTATCATTACTTCTGCATTCTTTGCATTCTCAGAAAGATTGATAAACAACTTAAGGTGTTCACTTAATACCTTAGCTGCAAGACTAACTGCTTCATCTGGAGCAAGAGTTGCATCAGTATAAACATCTAATGTCAATTTATCATAATCGGTAATCTGACCTACACGGGTATTTTCAACAGTAACATTTACTCTCTCTACAGGAGTAAAGATAGAATCTACTGCAATTACACCAATTGGTAAATCCTCACTCTTATTCTTATCAGCGCTGATATATCCTCTTCCCCTGGAAATCATAATTTCCATGTAAAGCTTACTATCTTTGCCACCGTTCAGAGTTGCAATTACCTGATCAGGATTCATGATCTCGATATCCTGATCAACCTGAATATCAGATGCTCTAACAACACCTTCTCCTTCAAAGTCGATAATAGCTTTCTTAACTTCATCTGTTTCACAGTTGTTCTTAATAGCCAGACTCTTAAGATTCATAATAATTTCAGTAACATCTTCCTTTACTCCAGGAATGGAACTGAATTCATGTAAAACACCATCAATCTTAACCTGACTTACAGCTGCACCGGGTAAGGACGCCAGCATAATTCTTCTAAGAGAATTACCCAGTGTAATTCCATAACCTCTTTCTAAAGGTTCTACTATAAATTTACCGTACCTTTTGTCTTCAGAGATTTCCGCCACTTCAATGTTCGGACTGTCAAAATCAAATGCTAACACTGTAAATACCCTCCTTTATGAATGTGATGTTATAATGTCGATAATAGAAAGTACGCACGCGCACTTTCTATTATCACAAAACAATATGCTAATTACTTAGAATATAACTCGACGATAAGCATTTCGTCTACAGGAACATCGATAGCTTCTCTTGAAGGAAGTTCCTTAACTGTTCCCTTGAAGTTCTCCTGATCTACATCAATCCATTCAGGAACTAATCTACCGTTAGTTACTTCTGCGATATCTTTGAATCTCTGCATGCTTACAGACTTTTCTCTGATTTCAATTACATCACCAGCCTTGATTAAGTATGATGGAATATTGATAATCTGTCCATTTACTAATACATGCTTATGACCTACAACCTGTCTTGCTTCTCTTCTTGTTCTAGCGAAGCCCATTCTGAAAACTACGTTATCAAGTCTTCTCTCAAGAAGAATCATAAGGTTTTCACCAGTCATACCCTTCATTCTATCAGCCTTCTCATAATAGTTACGGAAAGGCTTCTCAAGAACGCCGTAGATAAACTTAGCTTTCTGCTTCTCTCTTAACTGAAGACCATACTCGCTCATTTTCTTACCAGCTCTTGGTGACTTTCTATTAGACTTCTTATCATATCCTAAGAATACAGGATCCAAATCAAGAGATCTGCATCTTTTAAGTACAGGAACTCTATTAACTGCCATGTTTTTATCCTCCTAAATTAAACTCTACGACGCTTTGGTGGACGACATCCGTTGTGTGGTACCGGAGTTACATCCTTGATACTGGTTACTTCAAGACCACATGCCTGAAGTGCACGAATTGCAGCTTCTCTACCTGAACCAGGACCCTTAACCATAACATCTACAGACTTTAAACCATGTACTAAAGCTGCCTTTGTAGCTGTTTCAGCTGCCATCTGAGCAGCATATGGAGTAGATTTCTTTGAACCTCTAAATCCTAGACCACCTGCACTTGCCCATGAAAGAGCATTTCCTTCTGTATCTGTCAATGTAACAATTGTATTGTTAAAAGAAGACTGGATATGTGCCTGTCCGCGTTCAACGTTTTTCTTAACACGCTTTTTTGTCACTTTTTTTGTAACTTTCTTAGCCATTTCTAAACTAACCTACTTTCTCAATTAAACTTTGTGTTACCTGCAACATGTAAAGATTATACTTTACATCCGGAACAACTCAGCTACAAGCCGAGCTTACTTCTTCTTATTTGCTACTGTTCTCTTAGGACCTTTTCTTGTTCTTGCATTTGTCTTTGTCTTCTGACCACGAACAGGAAGTCCTTTTCTATGACGGATACCACGATAGCATCCAATTTCCTGTAATCTCTTAATATTAAGAGCGATTTCTCTTCTAAGATCACCTTCTACAAGGTAGCTCTCATCAATTACAGCACTAATTGCCTTAACATCATCATCTGTTAAGTCTCTAACACGAGTATCAGGATTAACTCCTGCCTGTGCTAAGATCTTCTCGGAGCTCACTCTACCGATTCCGTAGATATAAGTCAAACCGATTTCTACACGTTTTTCTCTTGGTAAGTCAACACCAGCAATACGAGCCATGTTAAAATTCCTCCATTTTGCTTTGTAACAAGATTATCTCTTATTACATTATTAATAGTAAACTAATTGATTGGGGTATACTCTATACCCAATCGGATATTAATCCGATTTGTCCGATACTGCATCGGCATCTGGTGAACCAGATGTTGGCAGGTAGTCTTGTTTTTCCTGCCTGTTTCCTGCGAAACTTTTCTCGGTATCAAGAAGTAAACACACGACAAATTATATATCTGTCATATATTTCATAGTAAGTATTCTTTTGACGGATATCTCATGATATATAAGAATACCTGCTTCAGCCGCACATCTTAATAGCACTTTGATTAATTAAAATTAACCCTGTACCTGTTTGTGTTTTGGATTTTCACAGATTACTCTGATCTTTCCTTTTCTCTTGATAATCTTGCATTTTTCGCAAATAGGTTTTACTGATGATCTAACTTTCATGTTAAACCCTCCTTTCAAAAAGACCGTTTTACATTATAGCATGCATATATACCAATTGCAAGCCCTAAACGTAAATATTTTATTTATCATCACTGTCGCCTTGCTCCAGCAACAATACTTATTTATCTCTCCATATGATTCTTCCCTTAGATAAATCATATGGGGATAATTCTAATGTTACTTTGTCGCCCGGTAAGATACGAATAAAATTCTGTCTTAACTTTCCACTGATATGGGCGAGTACCTTATGACCATTTTCAAGTTCTACCTGAAACATAGTATTTGGAAGCTTTTCTACAACAGTTCCTTCGATTTCAATTACATCAGATTTTGACATTATTATACCTCCTGAATGTCTTTGCAATATAATTTAATAGTTCTCTTAATGCTTTCATTCGTTACAGATTTCAGCCCTATATCACTTTCTACTGTGTCTTCTTTAAGCCTAACGGATATATTTCTTTTTATAATCTGTACATGCTTTTTATTCTTTTTCTTCGGATTCTCGAGCGGTCTTACTTCTCCATCAACCAACCAAAAGTAATCTCTTTCTTCTTTTACAATAAAGTAAATTTTTCCTTTATCATGACCTGCAAGAGAATATGCTAATAAACCTGTCATATTAAAAACCAGTCCTTTCACATCGTTCTCTATAACAATGTCAGTATTTCCGGCTCACCATCTGTAATCAGTATGGTATTCTCATAATGCGCTGATAAGGAACCGTCTTCTGTTACAACTGTCCAGTCATCATCAAGCCACTCCACATCACATCTGCCCATATTTATCATTGGCTCTATCGCCAATGTCATTCCAGGCTGAAGCTTTACTCCTTTTCTGCGTTGCGCAAAATTAGGAATCTGTGGATCTTCATGAAGAGAAGTGCCTATTCCGTGTCCTACCAAATCACGCACAATACCATAGCCATACTTTGAGATGTAGGCATCGATCGCATTTGATATATCATGTAAATGATTTCCAGCTTTTGCCTTCTTTATTCCCTCAAAAAAGCTATTTCTTGTCTCGTCAATCAGCTGTTGTGCCTCCTGACTAATTTTACCTACACCATAGGTTCTTGCTGCATCAGAATGATATCCTTTGTAAATCAATCCAGCATCTAGACTAACTATATCACCTTCTTGAAGAATCCTATCGGATCTTGGAATCCCATGTACAACTTCATCATTTACAGAAACACAAACAGACGCAGGATAACCATTATAATGCAGAAAATTAGGAATACACCCATATCCACGTATAAGCTTTTCGCCTAATCTGTCAATCTCCAAAGTAGACATTCCTGGTTCTATTGCTTGACCAAGCTCGTGATGAACCTTTGCCAATATCTGACATGACTTACGCATCAAATCGATTTCTCGCTCTGATTTAATTGTAACAGCCATTATTACCTCCACATTATATTTATTTCTCTAAAACAGTAACGATTGCTGCAAATACATCCTTCATGTCTACAGTACCATCCACAGATTCAAGAACACCCTTCTCTGTGTAGAAATCAATCAAAGGCTGTGTCTGCTTATGATAAATATCTAATCTATTCTTTACTGTCTCTGGTTTATCATCATCTCTTAAGATAAGCTCTGAATTACAAGTATCACAGATACCTTCTGTCTTTGGTGGAATATGTACTAAATGATAGGTAGCACCACATGTAACACATGCACGTCTTCCTGACATTCTATTAATAATATTCTCATCTGGAACATCTACATTAATTGCATAGTCAATCTTATCGCCAAGTTCTGTTAATGCCTTATCAAGAACTTCTGCCTGCGGAATTGTTCTTGGAAATCCATCAAGTACATATCCCTTTGCACAATCATCCTGTGCTACTCTGTCAAGTAAAATCTTTACAGTAAGCTCATCTGGAACTAATAATCCCTGATCCATATACTTCTTAGCTTCCATTCCGAGCTCTGTACCATTTTTAATATTTGCACGGAAAATATCTCCTGTAGAAATATGAGGAATCTCAAATTTCTCTGCAATCATCTTTGCCTGTGTACCTTTTCCCGCTCCTGGAGCACCTAACATAATAATTTTCATAACTCATCCTCCTAGTAAATATTTATATGTTTTTTAACTATATGGTTACCACTTTCTTTACTTCAAAACACATACTATTATCATCATACAATAATTTTATCTGTTTTAAAACAAAAAAAGGTTAATCTATCCATGGTTAGAAGCAAAGCATAAGCTTTGCTTCCCATACCATGCATATGATTAATCATTCAAAAAGCCTTTATAATTACGTACTAACATTTGAGATTCAATCTGTTTCATTGTCTCCAATACTACGCTGACAATAATGATTAAACTCGTTCCGCCGAATGAAACAGAAGCACCGAATACACCATTAAAGAAAAATGGTATAACAGCAATTATGATTAATCCGACTGCTCCGATAAAGATAATGGAATTCAATACCTTTGCCAGATAATCGCTGGTTGGCTTTCCTGGACGAATACCTGGAATAAAACCACCCTGCTTCTTCATATTATTTGCAATTTCTAACGGATTGAATGTCAATGATGTATAGAAATATGCAAAGAATATGGTTAATACGATGTATACCAACAAGCCAATTGAGTAAATTAACTGATCAGGCTTGCACCAGTTTTCCTGATTTAATCCATTTAAAATCTGTCTCCAAACACCAGTACCCTGATATCCTACCAATGTAGAAATAACGATCGGGAACTGCATCAATGATGATGCAAAGATGATTGGAATAACACCTGCTGTATTAACCTTTAATGGAAGGAATGTTGACTGACCTCCTACCATCTTGTTCCCCTGGATCTTTTTGGCATACTGAACCGGAATCTTACGCACACCGCCGTTTAATACAACAACGATGATGATCATTGCCAGAATAATAGCGATAATAACAAGTGCAGAAACAACAGCTAATGGAATACTCTTTCCAGCAACAAACTGTTCATACAAACTGCTAAAATCATCTGGAATACGGGAAATGATGTTGATAACGAGTACAACAGAAATACCGTTTCCAACACCCTTATCCGTAATTCTTTCACCAATCCACATAAGGAACGCACTACCTGCTGTTAATGCAGCAACTACTGTTATAACATTCAGAGCATTATATTCTCTTAAAAGTCCCTGATTACCAAAGCCAATTGCCATTGCAGTACTTTCAATTAAAGCAAGAGCAACTGTTACATAACGTGTGATGGAAGCAATTTTCTTTCTGCCATCTTCACCTTCCTTCTGCATCTCTTCCAGCTTAGGAATAGCAATTGTCAAGAGCTGCATAATAATGGATGATGTAATGTATGGTGTGATATTTAATGCAAAAATGGACATTCTTTCAAATGAACCACCCGTAAAAGCATCAAAAAATCCAAATGCTCCACCTGTACGAGCCTGAAACCAAGCTGAAAACTCTTCAGTTCTCACTCCCGGTACCGGGAGCTGAGAACCGAATCGAATCACGAACAGCATCAGGAATGTAAACAGTAACTTCATTCTGATTTCTTTAATCTTAAACGCGTTCTTTAGTGTAGTAAACATTAGATCACCTCTGCTGTTCCGCCAAGAGCCTCAATCTTTTCCTTTGCAGATGCACTGAATGCATTTGCCTGAACGTTGAGCTTCTTTGTTAATTCTCCTCTACCAAGAATCTTTACGCCGTCTCTAGGGTTCTTAACAATTCCCTGTTCAATTAAAGTCTCTACGGATACAGTAGCACCGTTTTGGAATACTTCTAATGCCTCAAGATTAATTCCAACGATTTCCTTTGTGTTTCTATTTGTGAAACCTCTCTTAGGAATACGTCTGTATAAAGGCATCTGACCACCTTCAAAGCCTGGTCTTGGAGCTCCTGAACGAGCCTTCTGACCCTTATGACCCTTACCAGCTGTCTTGCCGTTTCCTGAACCGTGTCCACGGCCTCTTCTAAAATTATCACTATGTTTAGAGCCCTCAGCAGGTCTTAAATTAGATAATTCCATTCTGACACCTCCTTATTATGCTTCTTCAACTTTTACTAAATGACTTACTTTACGAATCATACCTCTTGTTGCATCGTTATCAGGAAGTTCAACTGTCTTGTTAAGCTTTGTTAATCCCATAGCTTCAACAGTTGCTTTATTCTTTGGAACAGCACCAATTGTTGATTTAACTAAAGTAACTTTTAATGTCTTTGCCATATTCATCTACCTCCTTAAGCCATAATCTCGTCGATAGATTTACCACGCTTTGCAGCTACTTCTTCAGGAGTCTTTAATGAAGCTAAACCTGCAATTGTGGAAAGTACAACGTTCTGTTTATTATTGGAGCCTAAAGACTTTGTACGAATATTTCTGATACCTGCAAGCTCACAAACGATACGAGCAGGACCACCAGCGATGATACCGGTACCTTCTGGAGCCTTCTTAAGAAGTACAGAAGCGGAACCATACTTGCCGATGAAATCATGTGTTACGGAAGCATTCTCATCCATAGCAACAGTGATAAGATTCTTCATAGCGTCTTCTTTTCCCTTACGGATAGCTTCAGGGATTTCCTTTGCCTTTCCTAAACCGGCACCAACATGACCATTGCCATCACCAACTACAACTAAAGCTGTAAAACGCATGTTATTTCCGCCCTTAACAACCTTTGTTACTCGTTTGATGGTAACAACCTTATCTGTCAATTCTAACTGACTAGCATCAATGATTGTACGTTTCATGCAATTTTCTCCCTTCCTAGAATACTAAGCCAGCTTCTCTTGCTGCCTCAGCTAATGCTTCAATTTTTCCATGGTATAAAAAGCCGCCTCTATCAAAGACTACCTCTGTGATACCTTTTTCGATTGCTCTCTTAGCAACGATTTTACCAACGTATGCTGCTGCATCAACGTCATTGGTCTTCTCAAGTTCAGCTTTAATCTCTTTCTCAAGAGTTGAAGCAGATACTAAAGTATTTCCAACTGTATCGTCAATAATTTGAGCATACATATGATTATTGCTTCTGAAGACTGCTAAACGTGGTCTTTCAGCGGTACCGCTAAGACGGTTACGCAATCTCATGTGTTTCTTTTCACGCAATGCTGCTTTTGATTTCTTACTAACCATTTTCTACGCCCTCCTTATTTACTTCTTACCAGTCTTACCAACTTTACGTCTGATTGTCTCATCAGCATACTTAATACCCTTGCCCTTGTATGGTTCAGGTCTTCTCTTATCTCTGATTTCAGCTGCGAATTGGCCAACTTTTTCTTTATCAATACCCTTAACGATGATAATATTCTGTCCTTCGAGTACTGTTTCAACACCTTCAGGATCAATCATCTCTACTGGATGAGAATATCCTAAAGATAATGTTAATTTATTTCCAGACTTAGCTGCTCTGTAACCAACACCGTTTACTTCAAGCTTCTTCTCGTAACCAGCTGTTACACCAACAACCATGTTATTAATCAGTGTTCTTGTAAGACCATGTAAGGACTTCATTTTCTTTAAGTCGTTTGGTCTTGTTACTACTACCTGGGAATCTTCAAGCTTAATTTCCATTTCAGCTGGTAACACTCTTTCAAGTGTTCCCTTAGGACCTTTTACAGTCACTTTGTTATTTTCTGCAATTTCTACAGTTACGCCTGCAGGAACCGCGATTGGCATTCTTCCTATACGTGACATGCCCGTACCTCCTATTAATTTAATTATTTACTACAGTGACAGCTCGAAAACCAGATGCTACGCATCTGTCGCAACAATGTTGCTTTTTGTTTTCTCGCTATGTGGGCTTATTACCACACAAATGCTAATACTTCGCCGCCAACCTGAAGTCTTCTTGCTTCTTTATCTGTGATAACACCCTGGTTTGTGGAAATGATAGCAATACCAAGTCCGCCAAGAACCTTAGGTAATTCATCCTTACCAGCATAGATACGAAGACCTGGTTTAGAAATTCTCTTTAAACCTGTGATGATCTTATCGTTCTTATCTGCGCCGTACTTTAAAGTAATATGGATTGTCTTGAAAACACCATCTTCGATTACTTCAAATTTCTTAATATAACCTTCATCTAAAAGAATCTGGGCAATAGCTAACTTCATTTTAGATGCAGGAACATCTACTGTATCGTGTTTTGCAGTATTTGCATTACGAATTCTTGTAAGCATATCTGCAATCGGATCGCTCATTGTCATTTAAGTTTCCTCCTTCTGGATTTCCTATACATTGCGTGAATACTACGCATTTATTGCTAACCTATCGGCTTATAATAAGCCGATACGTTATATTTACCAACTAGCTTTCTTAACGCCAGGGATCTGACCTTTGTATGCTAACTCACGGAAGCAGATTCTGCAGATTCCATATTTTCTTAAGTAAGCATGTGGACGGCCACAAATTTTGCAGCGTGAGTATTCCTGTGTAGAAAACTTAGGATTACGCTTCTGCTTGATTTTCATAGATGTTTTAGCCATGAGAATTTACCTCCTTAATTATTTAGCGAAAGGCATGTTGAACTGTGTTAACAGCTCACGTGCTTCTTCATCTGTCTTAGCAGTAGTAACGAAGATGATATCCATACCTCTTACCTTATCTACCTTATCGTATTCGATTTCAGGGAAGATAATCTGCTCTTTAATACCAAGTGCATAGTTACCTCTACCATCAAATGCATTAGGGTTTACACCTCTAAAGTCACGTACACGAGGTAATGCAAGGTTTACAAGACGATCAAGGAACTCATACATCTTCTCACCACGAAGAGTAACCTTACATCCAATAGCCATACCTTCACGAATCTTGAAGTTAGCGACAGCCTTCTTAGCCTTTGTAGTAACAACCTTCTGTCCTGCAATTGTCTCAAGATCCTTTACAGCAGATTCAAGGGACTTTGCATTATCCTTAGCTTCACCAACGCCCATGTTGATAACGATCTTATCGAGCTTTGGTACTTCCATGACATTTTTATATTCAAACTTTTTGATCATATTTGCTACGATCTCGTCTTTATACATATCTTTAAGTCTACTCACCAGTCTAGACCTCCTTCCTTAGAATTAATCAATCACTTCACCAGTTGTCTTAGCGAAACGAACTTTCTTATCTCCATCCATCTTAAAGCCAACTCTTGTAGCTTTTCCTTTGTGAAGATACATAACATTTGAAATATCCATAGGAGCTTCTTTCTGAATGATTCCACCGTTCTGGTTTGCAGCAGATGGCTTAGCATGCTTTGTTACCATGTTAATACCTTCTACAACAACCTTAGAATTCTTAGAATCTACAGATAAAACCTTGCCTTCTTTATCTTTGTCTTTACCAGCGATAACCTTAACAGTATCACCCTTCTTAATCTTCATTGTAGACATTCCAGCACCTCCTTATAATACTTCTGGAGCCAAAGAAACAATCTTCATAAACTGTTTCTCACGAAGCTCTCTTGCTACTGGTCCAAAAATACGTGTTCCTCTTGGAGTCTTGTCATCTTTAATAATAACAGCAGCATTTTCATCAAATTTAATATAAGAACCGTCTTTACGACGAGCGCCCTTTACAGAACGTACAACTACAGCTTTCACTACATCGCCTTTTTTTACAACGCCGCCTGGTGTTGCATCTTTAACGCTAGCTACGATTACATCGCCGATGCTTGCATATCTTCTTGTAGAACCGCCCATAACTCTGATGCAAAGTAACTCTTTAGCACCAGTATTATCAGCGACCTTAAGTCTGCTTTCCTGTTGTATCATGCTAATTCTCCTTCCAAATCACATTTTGTGATTTTAATTACGACTTGCGCAATTTTTAAAATCTATTTTACTCTTTCGATAATCTCAACAAGTCTCCATCTCTTATCTTTAGATAATGGTCTTGTTTCCATTACTTTTACTGTATCGCCAATGTTGCATTCATTGTTCTCGTCATGTGCCTTTAATTTGTAAGTTCTCTTAACGATTTTATTGTAAAGAGGATGCTTAACGTGATCTTCAACAGCAACTACGATAGTTTTCTGCATTTTGTTGCTAACAACCTTGCCTGTACGTGTTTTTCTTAAATTTCTTTCCACGACTAATTTCCTCCTACTCTACATTCTTAAGATTAGCAGCCATAACAGTCTGAATTCTAGCAATATTTCTTCTTACTTCTTTGATTCTTGCTGTATTATCCAACTGATTTGTTGCATTCTGGAATCTCAAATTGAAAAGTTCTTTCTTTGCAGCTACTAATTCCTGTGATAAATCTGCAGCTGATTTTGCTCTTAAATCTTCTACATACTTATTAGTTTTCATTTACTGCACCGCCTTCCAAATCTGCTTTAGAAACGATCTTACACTTACAAGGAAGCTTGTGTGTTGCAAGACGTAAAGCTTCTTTTGCTACATCCTCAGCTACACCGCTGATTTCAAACATTACACGACCTGGTTTAACTACTGCCACCCAGTATTCAAGTGTTCCTTTACCGGAACCCATACGGGTTTCAGCAGGCTTTGCTGTAACTGGCTTATCTGGGAAAATCTTAATCCAAACCTTACCACCACGCTTAATATGACGTGTCATAGCGATACGGGCAGCTTCAATCTGATTAGATCTAATCCAACATGGTTCCATTGCTACGATACCATACTCACCGTAAGTAATTGTATTACCTCTCTGAGCTTTTCCGGTCATAGTACCACGGAACTGTTTACGACGTTTAACTCTCTTTGGCATTAACATTATTTATCGCTCCCTTCCTTATTTCCTTTAGTAGGAAGTACTTCGCCTTTGTAGATCCATACCTTTACACCAACTTTTCCATAGGTTGTATCTGCTTCTGCGAAACCATAATCAATATCTGCTCTAAGTGTCTGAAGAGGAATTGTACCCTCGCTGTAGAACTCTGTACGAGCCATATCAGCTCCACCAAGACGTCCTGAACATGCAGCCTTGATACCAAGAGCTCCGGACTTCATTGTTCTACCCATGCAAGACTTCATAGCTCTTCTGAAAGATACACGGTTCTCAAGCTGCAATGCAATATTCTCAGCAACTAACTGTGCATCCTTGTCAGGTCTCTTAATTTCCTTAATATCAACAAGAACATTCTTACCTGTTAACTTCTGAAGTTCTTTCTTAGTAACTTCGATTTCTGCACCGCCCTTACCGATAACAACACCAGGCTTAGCTGTGAAAACGATAACCTTTACTCTGTCAGATGCTCTTTCAATTTCAATCTTAGAAACACCTGCGCTGTATAACTTCTTCTTTAAAAACTTTCTAATGTTATAATCTTCTACTAAATAATCAGAGAATTCAGCATCAGCGTACCATTTAGAATCCCAGTCCTTAATAACGCCGACTCTTATTCCGTGAGGATTAACTTTCTGTCCCATTTTCTTCCTCCTATCTCTCGTCGAGCACGATTGTAATGTGGCTCATTCTCTTCTCGATTCTATAAGCTCTACCCTGTGCTCTAGGTTTTACTCTCTTCATTGTAGGTCCCTTATTTGCAAAACAAGCTGCAATATAAAGGTTCTCAGCGTTCATACCATTGTTATTCTCAGCGTTAGCAATTGCAGACTCTAATAACTTCTTGATGATGCTAGAAGCATATCTTGGGTTATACTCAAGAAGTGCAAGTGCGCTCTGTACGTCCTTACCTCTGATGGCATCTAATACGAAGCAAGCTTTCTGAACAGATACTCTAGCGTAAGAGAGCTTTGCTGATGGTCTTGTTTCTCTATTTTCTAAATTTCTTTTTCTTTTATAACCAGTTCTGCTGTATTTTTCCTTAGCCATGGTTGAACCTCCTTTCAAATTTTATCTTACCTTAGATTTCTTTTCGTCTTTGCCATGTCCTCTATAAGTTCTGGTTGCAACGAATTCACCAAGCTTATGTCCAACCATATCTTCTGTTACGTATACAGGCACATGTTTTCTTCCGTCATGAACTGCAATTGTATGACCTACGAATGCAGGGAAAATTGTAGAACGACGGGACCATGTCTTAATTACTGATTTGCTTCCAGACGCATTCATTGCATCTACCTTTTTTAACAGGCTTTCATCTGCGAATGGACCTTTTTTTAATGATCTAGCCATTAGGTTTGTTCCTCCTTATTATCGATAAACTGTTTCAGCTATTATTTGATAGCTTTTCCATCTCTTCTTCTTACGATTAACTTGTTAGAAGCTTTCTTGCTCTTTCTTGTCTTTAATCCAAGAGCTGGCTTGCCCCAAGGTGTAGATGGACCTGGACGACCGATACCAGTCTTACCTTCACCACCACCGTGTGGATGGTCATTAGGGTTCATTACGGAACCACGAACTGTAGGTCTGATACCCATGTGACGCTTACGTCCTGCTTTACCGATTTTGATAAGGTTGTGATCACCGTTACCTACAACACCGATGGATGCTCTACAAACGATAGGCACCATTCTCATTTCACCTGAAGGAAGTCTAAGTGTTGCATATTTTCCTTCTTTAGCCATTAACTGTGCACTGTTTCCTGCAGAACGTACTAACTGTCCGCCCTTGCCTGGATATAATTCAACGTTGTGTACCATAGTACCAACTGGAATCTCAGAAAGTGGTAAGCAGTTACCAACTCTTACTTCTGCTTCTGGTCCATTCATAACCTTCATTCCATCTGTTAATCCTTCTGGAGCGATGATGTATGCTTTCTGACCATCTTCGTAGCAGATTAATGCGATATTAGCAGATCTGTTTGGATCGTACTCGATACCGATAACCTTTGCTGCGATACCATCTTTATTTCTCTTGAAATCGATGATTCTATATTTCTGTCTATGTCCACCACCATGGTGTCTAACTGTAATCTTACCCTGATTATTACGTCCAGCATTCTTCTTCTTAGATACACAAAGAGACTTTTCAGGAGTTTTCTTTGTGATCTCAGAGAAATCAGAACCTGTCATATTTCTTCTGGAAGGTGTATATGGGTTATATGTTTTAATTCCCATTGTAATATCTCCTTTGCTTTTTTATTATCACACTTGATTGTGTATAGTTGCTCTGCTCTTATGAGCCGCTTCTTACAGTCCTGAGAAAATCTCAATATCCTTGCTATCTTCTGTCAACTGTACGATTGCCTTCTTAGTCTTAGCTGTCTTTCCATAAACAGCACCACGTCTCTTTGTCTTGCCGTCCATGTTCATTGTGTTAACTTTCTTAACCTTTGTTCCTTCGAACATCTTCTCAACAGCTTCCTTAATCTGAGACTTGTTTGCTTCTGTATGAACTAAGAATGTATACTTCTTTTCGCCCATACCAGCCATACTCTTTTCTGTAATAACTGGTTTGAGGATTACATCATAATACTTAATATCTGCCATTATGCGTACACCTCCTCGATAGTCTTAACAGCATCCTTTGTAAGAACTACTGTACCACCCTTCATAACGTCGTAAACATTAATTGTATTTGTTAATGCTGTCTGTACGTTAGGAAGATTCTTTGCTGACATAACAACCTTTTCATCATTCTCGTTAAGAACAACGTATGCCTTTGCAAGCTTTAAGTTATCCATAACGTTCTTGAAGTTCTTTGTCTTGATTTCTTCGAACTTTAACTCATCGATAACGATAAGCTTGTTCTCCTGAACTCTACTTGTTAATGCAGACTTTAATGCTGCTCTCTTTTCCTTCTTGTTTAACTTGAAAGAATAATCTCTTGGTACTGGAGCGAATACTACACCGCCACCTGTCCACTGTGGAGATCTTGTTGAACCCTGTCTTGCATGACCTGTTCCCTTCTGTCTCCAAGGTTTTCTTCCACCACCGGATACTTCAGAACGAGTCTTTGCTTTCTGTGTACCCTGACGCATATTTGCAAGTTGCTGAACAACTGCCATGTGTACTAAGTGCTCATTCACTTCAACACCGAAGACAGCATCGTTTAAGTCGATAGTTTCAACTTCCTTGCCTTCCATATTATAAACAGATACTTTTGCCATCTGTGTGGTCCTCCTTTCGTCCTAATTAAGCCTGAACCTTAACGGTTTCTTTGATTGTTACTAAAGCTTTCTTAGGTCCTGGTACTGCACCCTTTACTAAAAGTAAATTCTTCTCAGCGTCTACTCTTACAACCTCAAGATTCTGAACAGTAACCTTTACGCAGCCCATATGACCTGGCATACCCTTGCCCTTGAATACTCTTGAAGGAGAAGAACATGCACCGTTTGAACCCTGATGACGATGGAACTTAGAACCATGTGCCATAGGTCCTCTGTGCTGACCATGTCTCTTAATTGCACCCTGGAATCCTTTACCTTTAGAAATTGCAGATGCATCAATTTTATCGCCAGCTGCAAAAATGTCAGCCTTGATTTCATTTCCTAATGCATACTCTTCTGCATTTTCAAACTTGAACTCTCTTAAATATCTCTTAGAAGAAACGCCTGCCTTGTCAAAGTGTCCCTTCTGAGCCTTGTTAACACCATGTCTGTGGATAACTTCCTTCTTACCACTCTTGTCCTTGTTAACAATCTTGTCTTTCTTGTCTACAAAGCCGACCTGCACAGCCTTGTATCCATCATTTTCTACTGTCTTAACCTGTGTTACTACACAAGGTCCAGCCTGAAGTACGGTTACTGGAATTAAAGAACCGTCTTCGTTGAAGATTTGAGTCATTCCGACTTTTGTAGCTAAGATAGCTTTCTTCATTTCTTTACCTCCATTTGTTCTACAGCGGAACGAGCTAGTCGTTCATACTAGTAGGGGTCTTATTTGTTCTTCATTTTGATATCGATGTAAACACCAGCCGGCATTTCTAATCTCTGTAACGCATCTACAGTCTTAGGTGTCGGTGTGATGATATCAATCAATCTCTTATGAGTTCTCTGCTCGAACTGCTCTCTAGAGTCCTTGTACTTGTGTACAGCTCTTAAAATTGTTACAACTTCCTTCTTTGTAGGAAGAGGTACTGGTCCACTTACCTGTGATCCATTCTTTTTAACTGTTTCGATGATTTTTTTGGCAGATGCATCAACTAACTGATGATCATAAGCTTTTAATGTAATTCTCATTACCTGACTTGCCATAAAAAAAGTCGCCTCCTTTTCGCACTTTTCATTTCTAAGTACGACAAGCGGTGACTGTACACTCTCCCGTGTGTGTCATGCATTTTACGCCCAAACATATAGGCATACCTCTTTCGATATTGCATTACTTTACACGTCGTTTCTACTTCTGTAATATCAGTAGACTTTTTTGCTTTGTACAGTGACTTGTCGCCAGTTTCCTAACTTGACATTCGCTCCACGGAAAACCTACCTTACAGTAGCAACCTCTCGTTTCAACGCTATCATGTCACAGCAATTGATAGTATAGCGTAGGCTTATGTGATTTGCAAGTGTTTTTACTAAAAAACATTGTTTTTTTTGAAATACAAAACAATCCCTAGTATTCTAAACACTATTTTAAAAACCCACCAATCGTAACGATTGATGGGTCTTTAAGAAAAGATGAAAATGCTCAAATTATTAAGGTCTTATAAATTAATTATCTCTTTCCTCTATTTAGGCATCAATATTTTAAGTGTATGTTTACTCTGTTTCAACCACATTGTTCTCATATTCATAATCACTTACTACAGCTGTTACGAGCTTATTGAACATAGTATCAATACTTTCATAACCTGGGTAAGTCAGAGTAACTCTTTCATTCCATGCCTCTCCCCATTTGAATTCATGATTGAATCCATTCCATTCAGAAGCAGTATCATAACTTGACAAGTCTACTGAGCATGATCCATCTGAAAGTTTCATTATGTTAGAAAATTTAACATAATAATAGAAAGAAACATTTTCGCTATACATATCATTTTCAAATGTTGTATCAATCTTATAGATAAGATATATATAATTATTATAAGAACCGCCGCCATTAAATTTAGGCTTCAGGAAATAGTTTCCTATATAACTTACATTTGTAGCGCTTACACGTTCATCCCATTTTGCAGTTTTCGCATAAAAACTATCTTCTGCCTGCTTTTTCATTTTTTCAAGAACATCTTCTGAAATCTCTGCAGCACCTTGTACATAACAATCTAATCCCTCAACTGTATATGTCTTTTCTGTTTCTGCTAAAATTACTCCGTAATTTTCTACATAATAAGAAGCATCTCCTGCATTTTGTACGCGAACTGTAACTTCATCCCCATTCTTCAATCCTGAATTAGGTGTTATTTCAAAATAAATATTCTTGATAATCGGCTCATTAGAATTCTTCTCAACTTGTACACTTCCGTTTGGAGCAATACCTGTATAAACAATATTGATTGACTCAAATGGATTAACCAGTTTTGCCTTTTCCAGCCCTTCAACCTTAACTTCTATATCTTTGTATTTGAATTTGACATTGAAATTCTCTTTTGCAAGTTCATCATTACAATCCCATGTATATACAACAGTATCGCCATTGGATAATCCACTTGCATCTTTCAATTTTCCATCCACGCAACTATACAAAAGAATCTCACAGTCCATATCATCAGATAAGTAAGAATATAACTCTTCTAACTCACTATCCATCTTTTGCTTTTTCATTTTCACTTTATCTTCATAGTCATCACAAAAAGCATCTTCGTCAAATTCATAAGTAGCTTTTCCTAATGTATCATAACCAGAAAACTCAATAGTAACATAATCATTTAAATTAATCGTAGTCTTCTTTGTAACAAACAATACAATGACAAGCAATGCCACAACGACAACCGCGCCTGCAACCAGCAAGCCCTTTCGATTCTTTTGAATCTTTTCCTTAACATCAACTCCAGAAACACTCTTGGTCTCTTTCACATTTTCCTGCTCTACTGCATAACCACACTGTACACAATGGGTAGCTCCCTCAGGTAACTGCGTACCACAATTTCTACAAAACATCCTTTTCTCCTTATAACGTATCAATAAAATTATCAATCTTTTGCACTTTAACATCCTGTAACTTGATTGCTTTTAATGCCAACAATAAGAACAGTGCAGTTTCTACTAAACTAATTACACTTGTGATAAATGATACAATAGAAGAAATGACACCATAAGGAAGATATCCATTAAAAATGCCAAGGAAATTGGAAAGACATCCAAAAGCCTGTGGAACAAGATTAACTATCATCATTGCACCCGAAAATGCAATTGTTAACGCAACAGCCTTGTAGCATACTCTTCTTAGCCAATCATTTTGTTCAAATAACAAAATATATCCTACCAATAAAAATAGGGGCGTATATCCTCCTGCCAATGCCGTAAAATAAACTACCGCACTTAACATCCCAATTGTAATACCTAATTTTGTCTTTTGCATTATTCTGCTCTCCTTTATAAAGCTTTATTTTTTATATGCAACACACAACCCACTGTATCTTCACATGCCCTTGCGCATTACATACTGTTGTAATATACATTAACAAATTACATTCTGTCAACTAAATATTCTACACAAAAGCCCTTTCCTATCATTTACACAAATGATATAATCCTATATTATAAGGAAGAAACAAATACAGATTGGAGTATATTATGTGGATAGCTAATAATTGGAAAGATTATGAAGTCATAGACACCTCATCCGGTGAAAAGCTGGAACGTTGGGGTGATTATATCTTAGTAAGACCTGACCCACAGGTCATTTGGAACACACCGAAAACGCAAAAGGGCTGGAAAAAGAAAAATGGACATTATCACAGAAGTGCAAAGGGTGGTGGTGAATGGCAATTTTTCAACTTGCCGGAAGAATGGAGTATTCATTACAGAGAACTCACATTCAACCTTAAGCCTTTCAGTTTTAAACATACAGGTTTGTTCCCTGAGCAGGCTGTCAACTGGGATTGGTTCTCAGAGCTGATTCGCAATGCCGGCAGACCAATTAAAGTTTTAAATCTTTTCGCCTATACTGGTGGCGCAACACTTAGTGCTGCCGCAGCAGGTGCACAGGTTACTCACGTGGATGCTTCTAAGGGTATGGTTGCATGGGCAAAGGAAAATGCTGTTTCCTCTGGTTTAAAAGATGCTCCTATACGCTGGCTCGTAGATGACTGTGTAAAGTTCGTAGAACGTGAAATCCGCCGTGGCAACAAATACGACGCAATTATTATGGATCCCCCTTCCTATGGACGTGGTCCAAAGGGTGAAATCTGGAAAATTGAAGAATCCATTTTCCCATTTATTGAATTGACTACTCAGATTTTATCAGACAAGCCTTTATTCTTTTTGGTTAACTCTTACACAACAGGCTTACAGCCTGCAGTCTTAACCTATATGATAGAAACCGCTATCTGTTCCCACTTTGGTGGACATGTCGAAGCTTCTGAAATCGGTCTTCCGGTTTCTTCAAATGGACTCGTTCTCCCTTGTGGTGCAAGTGGCCGTTGGATTGGCGATAAATAGAAATAACATAAAAATAGTGCGTGCCAGCGCACGCACCTTGGCAAGAATTTCTTGCGAAATTCTTGTTTAACCACCACTACGTTACAGCAATTTCCTATTACATAAAAAAGAGATTGCCCAGCGGCAATCTCTAGCAAGAATTTCTGTCGAAATTCTTGTTTAACCACCACTATGTTACAGCAATTTCCTATTACTAAAAAAGCAGATATCAAATTCGATATCTGCTTTTTTATCATATCTACCTTATGTATTAATACGCTCCCATTGAAGCCATCATAGCTGCCATAGATGCACCAAATATAGCAATGATGATAACACTTAAAACAACAGAAATTAACATCCATACAAGATATGCCTTAAAGAAGTTTGACTTACTCTTCTTGCCATTTCCAAATGCGTACACAAACATCATAACGATATTTACACAAGGAATCATCATAAGTAATAAGGAGAGCATCCAGTCGCCAAAGCTTACCGGCTCTTCTAAATTATCATTCTGATATGGCTGCTGATACGGCTGTTGTATCTGCACATTCTGTGGCTCTTGATTAAATGTATTGTTGTTATCCATGGTTTGTATCCTCCCTCACAAAATTAGTTTAAAGTACTCAGTACATGCTGTTCTGAATCCTTACAAGTAATCATCATATGTCTATAATATCACAATTATTCCATATATTGCAACAAATCCCTCAAAATAGCAGCAATGAAAGGTAAATTTATCTATAGCCTGCCTTTTCAGCAAAACCAAACATATGTTTTGCACTTGCGATAAAACACAAAAGTTATCCACATCCTATAGTTATAGTTATCCAATTTTATTTTTTTGTGGAAAACTT
>JAFSCH010000028.1 GCA_017436865.1 Lachnospiraceae bacterium | reverse complement strand
TGCATATGTCCAAACAAAGCTTTTTTACATTAAAAAGAGCAGATTATTGGACATTTTATAATACTTTTCCTTGTATATGTCCAAAACAAAATATAACTTCATTTCACAGCGTAGTATATGTTAAGTGCCGCCCCAGCCGGCTATCATGCTGCGAATTGAGTAAAGCAGAATAAATCAAACATGCCGAGCGCTCCATTTAGGAAATACCAAACAAGCGGGTTTGCATTTGAGGCATATTCATTTGCTATACACAAAACCTGAAAAGGAGTGCTCATAGCCTTGAATGTTACTTAGCTAACCCTGAATTTAACAATCTATTTTTAGGAACTTTTAATTATGAAGAAACAAGATATAAATAAACCACTTTGTACAACGATTGACCATGAGCTTTTTTCTGAAGCTTGCAATAAAATGATTGGTAGTCTTCAGGGACAAAATGGCATTGGGACCTTACGTGAAAAAACAATACATTCTGTACTAAAATATTATTATGCCCCAAATCTATCTTATCATGAGGTAAAAATTGGAACCTATGTTGCAGATATCTGCATAGATGGTGAAATTTTTGAAGTACAAACAAGAAATTTCAATACCATGAGAAATAAACTGGACTTTTTTCTACAAAAGCACGATGTAACCATTATCTATCCTGTTGCACATAAGAAATGGTTATCTTGGCTTAATCCAGAAACTGGTGAAATCTCCAATAAGAGAAAATCTCCAAAAACAGGTACTTTTTATCAGATTATTCCTGAGCTCTATCGTATAAAAATGTTTCTAGCTAATCCAAGGCTGCATTTTATTATTTCTTTGATTGATGTCGAAGAAATTCGCTATTTAAACGGTTGGAGTCATGATAAAAAAAGAGGTTCCTCCAGAATAGATGGAACACCACTTGATATATTTGACGAACTACGAATTGATTCAATGGCTGATTATGCAAAGCTCTTACCCGATTCTTTGCCAGAACGCTTCACAACAAAGGACTTTGCCAAATGCGCGCATATTCCACAAGGTTATGCTACAACTGGGTTAAATGTATTATTAGAAACCGGTACTGTAAAAAGAATAGGAAAAATCGGAAATTCTTATCTTTATGAAAAATGTAACTGTTAATTTTTCAATTGATATGTACACAAAAATCTTTTATTGCATGAATTATTACAACACCACGGAGCTCCATCGAAAAACAACCGATAAGAACTCCTATAATCAATTAATTCGCAAAACTCTTATGGGTGAGAATATGACTCCTACGAATTTTTATGAAGAAAAAGCAAAAAGCTTGAAGTGATTCAGAATTGGAAAAAACAGCTTTTTCAAAAAAAACTAACCCAAAATAAAAAGACGAAATCCTTTGTTTGAGGACTTCGTCTTTTCTATACACTATTCATCTTCTGTAAATTCAAATAACTCTTCTACTGTTACTTGAAAAACTTTTGCTATATCCATGGCAAGCTTTAAAGACGGATTATACTTTCCATTCTCCAAATGTACAATAGTTTCTCTTCTTGCTCCTACCATTTCTGCAAGTTCACTTTGTTTATATCCTGCCTTTTCCCGATATTCCCTTACTTTTGTCTTTAATGCCATACTGATAACCGAACCTTTCTTCCCTCAATTATTTCTATCTCTTTTATGCTCCTATCCTTTAATATCCTTTATTGAAAAAATAATAAAACGTAAAATCATCATTACAACAAGCCAGCCTACAATTGCATATCCCATTGCAATAGCATCTAATATCGTTAAAGCTCCCATAAAAGCAATTGCTACTAACGAAACTATTGAAATTTTAAGGCATATAGAATCTGTTTCCTTTAAATTCTGTTCTGCTAATTCATCAAAACTTTCCTGTTTATACTTACGAATACGCCCTGCCATCAGAACTAAATATATAAGAGTAAAAACACCCACTGCATTTTGAATTGTAACATAAAAATCATGCCAGTCTCTTCTTGCCCACATCCAATAATAAATTGCTACTAATACTGCATAAATAATTTTTGTTCCTACAATTTCTCTTAAACTTACTTTCTTCTTCATTGTTATCACCTTTCTGTCATAGCATATAAATGCATCATATTTTTTATTTATTGCTCTCTCACATGTGAATTATTTTTAACATGTTATAAATATATCACTCACTTTTCCATCTGTCAATACATAATGTGATAAATATTTCACTTTTAATAATCACTCTTTCATATTGTTAAACTGAAGTTGTAGTGGAATATATACTAAGAAAGGCATAGTCTTAGACTTTCTTAATGTTCTCTTTGGACACCAAACAGCTTTTGAAACACTGTCTGAGTACCATAGGGAAAAAATTACTAATCAAAGTTTAACCTCAGATTTAACCCATACTAAAAAACGCTGTAATTAAGAAAATACTTAATTACAGCGTTTTTATTGTTACAAAATTTTTCGCTTTATTCTTCTGTTGAATCAGTTACATCTTCCACAACTTCTTCAGAAACTACATTCTCTGCAGCTTCATCTACGTCGTCATATTCCTGTGTTCCATCAGAAATCTTTTCACGTACTTTAGCAATTTTCGCTACGGTAACACCATCATCAAGATTTATCATCTTTACACCGGAGGTATTACGTCCAATCATAGAGATTCCACCCATGCCAATTTGAATAATAACACCCTCTGTAGTAATCATCATAATCTCGTTTTCATCGGTAACTGCCTTTACACCTACAACATTTCCTGTCTTTTCGGTAATCTTGTAGCACTTAACACCTTTACCACCACGTTTCTGTACGGTAAATTCATCAAGTTCAGTTCTCTTACCCATACCCTTTTCGGATACGATTAAAAGCGAATCGCCTTGTGTATCAATCTGCATGCCGACAATCTCATCACCATCATCTAAGTTCATACCAATAACACCCATTGCGGTTCTACCCATAGCACGGACATCGGTTTCTTTGAAGCGGATACACATACCGTACTTGGTAATTAAAAAGATTTCACTATTCTTAGTAGTCGTCTTAACCTCAATTAATTCATCATCTTCACGTAAATGGATTGCTGCAAGTCCTGTCTTTCTGACATTCATAAATTCCATAATTGGAGTCTTCTTTGCAATACCGTTCTTGGTAATCATGAAGAGATTCTTGCCTTCTTCATAGCTTGTAATCGGTATCATAGCTGAAATCTTTTCACCAGGATTTAGCTGTAAGAGGTTTACAATCGCTGTACCTCTTGCTGTTCTGCTTGCTTCTGGAATCTCGTATGCTTTCAGACGATATACTCGACCCATATTCGTAAAGAACATGAGATAATTATGCGTATTGGTCATCAATAAATCTTCTATGTAATCATCTTCAATCGTTGACATTCCCTTAATTCCACGTCCTCCACGATTCTGTGTCTTGAAGTTGTCAACGGTCATTCTCTTGATATAGCCAAGACTTGTCATCGCAATGACGGTATTTCCACGAGGAATTAAATCCTCATCTTCAATATCATCCTCATCGTAACCAAACTGTGTTCTTCTATCATCACCAAATTTCTCAATAATCTGAAGAATTTCTGTTCTGATAACGCCAAGTAATATTTTCTTATCTCCAAGAATAGCCTTATATTCTTCGATTTTCTTTAAGAGCTCTGCATGTTCCTGTTCAAGCTTTTCTCTTTCCAATCCGGTAAGAGCACGTAAACGCATATCTACAATTGCCTGCGCCTGTACTTCTGTCAGACCAAATCTTTCGATTAAACGTTCCTTTGCTTCTGCAGTATTTGCACTACTTCTGATAATACTAATAACCTCATCAATATTATCAAGTGCAATCAATAAGCCCTGTAAAATATGGTCTCTTTCCTCAGCCTTATTTAAATCATATTGTGTTCTTCTGGTAACAACCTCTTCCTGATGTAATAAATAATTACCCAAAATATCTTTTAGATTCATAACCTTAGGTTCACCATTTACCAAAGCAAGCATAATAACACCAAAGGTATCCTGAATCTGTGTATGCTTATAGAGCTGATTCATAATAACATTCGCATTTGCGTCCTTACGAAGCTCAATAACAATACGCATACCTTCTCTATTTGTTTCATCACGAAGGTCTGTAATTCCATCTATTCTCTTTTCTTTTACAAGATCAGCAATTTTTTCGATTAATCTTGCCTTATTTACCATATATGGAAGCTCGCTAACTATAATCCTACTCTTGCCATTTGGCATTGTTTCAATATTGGTTATACCACGAACTTTAATCTTACCACGTCCGGTACGATATGCTTCTTCCACACCTCTGGTACCAAGAATCATACCACCTGTTGGGAAATCGGGTCCCTTTACGATTGGTAATAATTCTTCTACATCTGTTTCCCTATCCTCTAATACCTTGTTATCAATAATCTTAACAACAGCATTTACAACCTCTTTCAGATTATGAGGCGGAATATTTGTGGCCATACCTACCGCAATACCAGTTGTACCATTTACCAAAAGGTTTGGATAACGGCTTGGTAATACGGTTGGCTCCTTTTCTGTTTCATCGAAGTTTGGTATAAAATCTACGGTATTTTTATTGATATCAGCAAGAAGTTCCATCGAAATCTTACTCAATCTTGCCTCGGTATATCGCATAGCCGCTGCACCGTCACCATCCACAGAACCAAAGTTCCCATGTCCATCAATCAATGGATAACGGAAACTCCATTCCTGTGCCATATTTACTAATGCACCATAAATAGAGCTGTCACCATGAGGGTGATATTTACCCATGGTATCACCGACGATACGAGCACTCTTTCTGTGTGGCTTGTCCGGACCGTTGTTCAACTCTATCATGGAGTATAAAACTCTTCTTTGTACTGGCTTTAAACCATCTCTTACATCAGGCAATGCACGAGAGGCGATAACACTCATGGCATAGTCGATATAAGAACTTTCCATGGTTTTCTGTAAATCGACATCCTGTATTTTGTCGAATATTTTATCATCCATTAAACTTTTCCATGCCTTTCTTTAAACTTAGATATCAAGGTTCTTTACGAATTTCGCATTTGCTTCAATAAATTCACGTCTTGGCTCTACCTTATCTCCCATAAGAGTGGTAAAGGTAAGGTCTATCTCCGATTCTGCTTCTTCATTCATAGATACACGAAGAAGTACACGCTTTTCTGGATCCATAGTGGTATCCCAAAGCTGATCTGCATCCATCTCACCAAGTCCCTTATAACGCTGGATCTTGTTGTTCTGATCACGTCCAACTTCTTCCAAAATCTTGGCAAGCTCTTCGTCCGAGTATGCATACCATACTTTTTTATTCTTCTCAAGCTTGTATAAAGGTGGCTGTGCCAGATATACATGTCCCTGCTTGATTAATTCCGGCATAAAACGATACAGGAAAGTAAGCATCAATGTCGCAATATGTGCACCATCCACATCGGCATCGGTCATGATAATAATCTTGTTATAACGAAGCTTGGAAATATCAAAATCATCATGAATTCCGGTACCAAATGCAGTAATCATTGCTTTAATTTCCGCATTACTATAAATCTTATCAAGTCTTGCTTTTTCTACATTCAAAATCTTACCACGAAGTGGCAGAATTGCCTGAGTTGCACGGCTTCTTGCTGTCTTTGCACTACCACCCGCACTATCTCCCTCTACAATAAAGATTTCGCAGTTCTT
Source organism: Lachnospiraceae bacterium (assembly GCA_017436865.1). Taxonomy (GTDB): domain Bacteria; phylum Bacillota; class Clostridia; order Lachnospirales; family Lachnospiraceae; genus COE1. The sequence goes on along the minus strand of JAFSCH010000028.1, from coordinate 37,231 downwards.
AGGATCTTTGTCAGAACAATCAGCAAGTTTTCCAGGAAGTGCCATTCCTTCTAAAGCAGTCTTTCTTCTTGTTAAATCTCTAGCTTTTCTTGCAGCTTCTCTTGCTCTTTGTGCAAGAATTGACTTTTCACAAATCGTCTTTGCTACTGCCGGGTTCTGCTCTAGGTAATAAGTAAGCTGTTCACTTACGATACTATCTACTGCACCTCTTGCTTCTGAGTTACCAAGCTTTTGCTTGGTCTGTCCTTCAAACTGAGGATCTTCAATCTTGATAGAAACAATAGCAGTAAGTCCTTCACGAATATCATCACCACTTAAGTTTGCTTCATTTTCCTTTAATAACTTAAAGTTTCTTGCATAATCATTAAAGGTTTTTGTAATCGCATTACGGAATCCCGCAAGATGCGTACCACCCTCTGGCGTATTAATATTATTAACAAAGCTATATGCACTTTCCGTATAAGAATCATTGTGCTGCATAGCAACTTCTACATAAACATTATCTTTTTTTCCTTCAAAATATAAAACATCTTCGTATAAAGCAGTTTTACTCTTATTCAGATAAGATACGAACTCTCTGATACCACCCTCATAGTGGAATGTTTTCTCGATCATACCATCTTCCGGTCTTAAATCACGAAGAACAATCTTTAAGTTCTTGGTTAAGAATGCCATTTCACGAAGACGTTGCTTCAATACATTATAATCATAAACAGTATCTTCAAAAATCGTATTATCCGGAAGGAATGTAACCTTTGTTCCAGTCTTTTCCATTGGACATTCTCCAACCACCTTTAATGGATAGCATACATGTCCTCTCTCATAACGCTGTTTATGTATTTTCCCACCACTGCATATCTCTACTTCAAGCCAGTTAGAAAGGGCATTTACAACCGATGCACCTACACCATGAAGACCACCGGATACCTTGTATCCTCCGCCGCCAAACTTTCCTCCCGCATGAAGAATGGTAAATACAACCTCAACAGCAGGAATTCCAGCCTTTTGATTAATTCCAACCGGAATACCACGGCCATTATCAATAACCGTAATGGAATTATCTGGATTAATTGTTACATCAATCGTATCGCAATAGCCACCAAGAGCTTCATCTACTGCATTATCTACAATTTCATATACCAGATGATGCAGGCCTCGTGAGGATGTACTTCCGATATACATACCCGGTCTCTTTCTTACCGCCTCAAGACCTTCCAAAATCTGTATTTGGTCTGCTCCGTATTCAGCACTCATTACACTAACCTCCTAGTTTTCCTGTGTTACCGTTGCATTTGAAACCTTAAAAATACGATTGATTTCAAAACGGTTATTCACAAATTCCTCCAAACCGGTACAGGTGATGATTGTCTGAATACCACCAATACTGTTGAGTAAATAATTCTGTCTATTACTATCAAGCTCAGAAAGAACATCATCCAAAAGCAATAATGGAGTGTCTTTCGTAAGCTTTTTCACTAATTCAATCTCCGATAACTTTAGAGAAAGCGCCGCTGTTCTCTGTTGCCCCTGAGAACCAAATTTACGAATATCAATTGCATCTGACTTATCTGCTTCATTTTCCGGATTTACTTTTCTAACCATAAAAGAAAAGTCATCTCTGTGTGGACCAACATTTGTCATTTTATGCTTCATATCACGATCCTGAGAAAGTGCAAGACTTCTCTCATATTCCTCCATGGAGACATCTGGTTCATAGACAATCTCTAATTCTTCTCTGCCACCTGACAATTTCTTATGAATATCAAAAATAATTTCGTTTAACTGCTTTACAAAAGCAATTCGTCTCTCAATAATCTTACTTCCATAAGAAACTAACTGTGAATCCCAAATAGATAGGGTCTCCTTTAATCCGGGCTGAAAAGATAAGTCCTTTAATAACTTATTTCTCTGATTCACAATTTTATTATAATTATTCAAATTATAAAGATAAAAGCTGTCAAGCTGACATAGCTCCATATCTACAAATCTTCTGCGCTCTGCCGGACCATTTTTAATAATCGATAAATCTTCCGGTGAGAAAAAGACAATATTCAAAAGTCCTAGTAAATCCGCTGCCTTCTTAATCTTCTGACCATTAATAGCAATTCCTTTGGATTTACTCTTTCTCAAATGCATATCAACCCGGTTTTCTAAACCATCTTTCACAACATAGGTTCTGATATGTGCTTCATTTGCCTTAAAATTGACAATATCCTTGTCCTTACTTCCTTTATGGGACTTGGTTGTTGCAGACAAATAAATTGCTTCGAGAATATTGGTTTTCCCCTGTGCATTATCTCCGTATAAAATGTTCGTACCTGAGTCAAAAGACATCGATAACGAATCATAGTTCCTGAAATTCTCAAGTTCCAGTGATTTAATAATCATAATGTTACTTTCACTCTTCCTAATTCGACTTAGACCTTACAATGAAGGTATTTCCTTCAAAGCTTACCTCGTCTCCATCTACTAACTTCTTGCCTCTCATGGTGCAAACCTCACCATTTACCTTCACCAGTCCGTCTTGAACCACGAACTTGGCATCTACCCCAGAGGCTACCAAATTTGCAAGCTTTAATGCCTGACCTAATTTAATAAATTCGTCTCTAATAAATACTTCTTCCATCCTAAATCCTTTACATTTACATGAATTTTATGAAATGTGCATACTTTCCCTATTATTTTAAATATATTCATTTTACCATTTTTTTATTAGTTATGTCAATTTATATAAGGCTTTTATTTGTATAACCAACAACCGCAATTATACTTTCATCTTTTGTTACATATGCTATTTCTTTATTTTCTCTTGCTAACATATCGCTGGCTTCTTTCATATAATCCGATGCTTTTATAGGTACTTCAAAGTGAATTTCATAATTATGTTTTTTTACATTTCCATTTAACTTATCCATTACACAATCTTCTATTTCTAGTAGGTTAATGCTATTTCTATCGCCATATCCAAAGATGTCTGTTACTTTATATCCCATTACTCAATTCCTTTCATCTCCTATATTATTAACATAAAAAGTGCAAGCCTTTCAGCTTGCACTGTCTTATTATTCATGCTTATTCTTCTTGACGCCCAACCGATTTTTCCACTTCAAAACCTTGCGGGTAGCGTTTCTTTAACTTTTCAATATTCTGACTTAACACCTCTTCCAAGGTCACATCAAGAGCCGTTGCTGTTTCCGCAAGATACCATGCAACATCTCCTAATTCCTTGATTAAGTGTTCCCTGTCAAGCTCATGACCTTGCGCCAGATGCTTTTTTACAATATCAATTGCTTCACCGGATTCACCGCATAGTCCCATAACCCCATTGATTAGCACATCCTTTTTATCAAGCTTCGGGTTCAATGTGGTCATAGCCAGTTTCTGGTATTCATTAATGGTCATAATGATTATCCTACAGTACTAAAAGTAACCGGCAAGATCAGATAGATATAATTTTCCTGCTCATCCTTGATAAAGCAAGGAGCCTTTGGATTTAAAAGTTTAATCTCTACTTCTTCATCTTCGATAACCTTTAATGCATCGATTAAGAACTTAGGATCAAAGCCAATCATTAAATCCTTACCGCTCTTTACAATATCCATCTCTTCATCAAGACTACCGACGATGGAATTCATCTTAAGCTCCATCACGTCATCCTTGATATCAAGAATAATCGGCTTCTTATCGCCTTCCTTTACAAGAAGTGTAGAACGGTCAATACAGCTTTGGAATTCACGCTTGTTTACCTTAACCTTTGTCTCGTAATCAGCAGAAAGAATATTATCAATCTTTAAATATTCTCCTTCGATTAAACGAGATACTACGGTAGTATTATCAAATTCAAATAAAATGTGCTTATCAGTAAAGAAAATATTTACATCCTTATCTGCATCACCAGGAAGAATCTTACTAATTTCATTTAATGTTTTACCAGGTACAATAACTTTTTTATTTCCGTAATCATTCTTTAATTCAATTTTTCTTAAAGAAATACGAAGTCCATCAGAAGAAACCACCTTTAAAATATTTCCATTAATTTCAAATAATTCACCAGTAAGAATCTTGTTGGTAAAATTATCTGCAATAGAAAAACTGGTCTGTCTAATTACTTCTTTTAACGTAAACTGTGTAAGGAGAATAGAATCTGATCTTTCAATCTGTGGCAATGCAGAGAAATCTTCTCCTGATTTACCTATAATATTATACTTTGCTTTTTCACAGGTAATAATTGTCTTGAAACTAGCATCTGTTTCAATGGTTACCTCATTATCTGGTAATTTTCTTACCATTTCTAAGAAAATCTTTGCATCTAATGCAATAATTCCTTTTTCTATAATCTCACCATCAATAACCGTTTCAATACCAAGCTCCATATCGTTAGCAGTTAATGTAATCTGTCCTCTAGATGCATCAATTAAAATACATTCTAATATGGACATGGTTGTTTTACTTGGTACAGCCTTGGAAACGGTGTTAACACCATTCAGAAGGTTTGATTTTGAACATATGATTTTCATGTGTATAACTCCCTTCGCTGAAAAAATGAAAATAAAAATCTGCAAAATTCTATATATAAATAAATATATATTAGTAATATTAGTATTAATGGCTGTGGAAATGTGAATAACCTTAAGAAACCTTCTAAATTCAAGGAAAATATACCTTGAGATGTATGTGGAAACCATTCTGATAAAATCATAAGTTATTCATATTGATTCACAATGCATTTTTTAGTCGAAAAAAATATTTTTATGTGGAAAACTTTCTTTTCACAGGAAATCTAAAGTTATCCACAGGAATTAAACATGCTTACCCACCAAAACATCAAAGATGTCTCATAATTATGAAGGTGATATTTTTTTCTTAATAATATCAATCTTATTTTTTAGATCATCATCCGTTGCCATCTTGCTGTTAATTTGCTTGATACCATGGATAACGGTGGTGTGATCCTTCTTGCTTAATATATTTCCTATATTTTGTAAGGATAAATCTGTCATTTCCTTACACAGATACATGATAATCTGTCGAGGCATAACATATTCGGAATTACGTTTCTTAGATGTAATATCTTCTTTTGACACATTAAAATGCTCACAAACAACATCAATAATAAGCTGAGGTGTAACCTCTCGAACCTGATCTGGGTATATAACGTCTTTTAAGGCATCTTCAGCAAGTGCAAGTGTCAGTTCTTTCTTATTTAATCGTGCATTTGCCATAACCTTATTCAAGGCGCCTTCTAGTTCTCGGATATTAGATTTAATATTGGTTGCAATATATTTGATGATTTCATCATCAATTTCTTTATCATAAGTTTCTGCATTTTTACGTAGAATTGCCATTCTAGTCTCATAATCAGGTGGCTGAATGTCTGCAATTAAGCCCCATTCAAAACGAGAGCGGAAACGTTCTTCTAAAGTTTCCATTTCCTTTGGTGGCTTATCAGATGACAGAATAATCTGTTTACCGGCAGAATGAAGCACATTAAAAGTATGGAAGAATTCTTCCTGAGTTGATTCCTTACCGATAATAAACTGAACGTCGTCAATGAGAAGAACATCAACGGTTCTGTATTTTTCACGAAGCTTAGTCATGGCTGCAGCATTACCGCTACGAATGGATTCAATTACTTCGTTGGTAAATTGCTCAGAGGTTACATATAAAACCTTAGTGTTTGGATTTTGTTCTAATACAAAATGACCGATGGAATGCATCAAATGGGTCTTACCAAGTCCAGCTCCTCCATATAAATAGAGCGGATTATAAGCTTCGCCTGGAGATTCTGCAACAGCGAGAGCGGCAGAGTGGGCAAATTTGTTATTACTTCCAACGACAAAGGTATTGAATTTATATTTGCTGTTTAAATTAGCATTTTCATAATTGATATTAGAAATTCCCTTAGAAACGGGTGACATTTCGGAATTAGCTTCTGTTTCTGTATCCTTTTCTAATAGGAAAGAAATATCGTATGTGTGGTTCATGAGCTCAGAAATGGTAACCTGAAAATAGCTCTTATACTTATTAGAAATATAGTTCAAGGCATGAGCCTGTTCTGATGGAATCAGAATGGTTACGATATTGTTTTCCACCGTATGGAGTTTTAATGGTGCTATCCAGGTGTTATAGGATATTTCTGTTAAATCGTATTCTCTGCGTACGATTTCTTTAATTTCGTCCCATTTGTCTTTTATCTCGTTCATGTTTTACCCCTGTATTCATTTTAGTTCCCGTGTTCAGTATAGAAATAGACATACTGATAGATATTCTTATAGTAAACCAAATGTGTAAAAAAATCAAACGCTAAAAGCAATTATTTACACCAAATGTGAATAATTTTTGAGAAAAATACACACAATCCTCAAATATCACGTAAAAACTGTGGATAACTTAATCTACATATTGTGGAAAACGTGAATTAGAGGTATAAAATAATGAGTTTTCCACCGCATTGTGGAAAACTATGTGAATAATTATATACAGCTTCCACACGCTATTTATATGTTTTCCAAGATTTACATAACAGATTCTCTACAATGCCTCTACAAGATATCCACAAGATATTCACAATTTGTGGATATCTTGGTTTTCTTGTGGATTTTTCCACATTTATCGTGGAAATTGTGTGTAACTCAATTTGGAAAAGATGACATAAAATAAAGAGTAATATTATTTTATCCACAAGAATTCCACGAAATGTTCATATTCAGGGCGATGTAAATTTTTGATAAATATTTACATTAAAAAATGTATTAATATAACTTTGAATTATGTAAATGAAAAGGAGCAGCATAAGCTATGGATTTGAGGTGATGGCTGAATAATTACCGAGAATTTATAAAAAAAGCATGATTTTTCTTGACTTTGTGAGGCTTATTTAATATAATCGATATGATATTTTCTAGTACAAGGTATCAACTTGACTTTTGTCAGATACCAATTACATCGTAGAAGTCGCAATGTATTTGATTAGATATATGAGAAGGAGGTGTTTCTCACATGAAAATGACATTTCAACCTAAGAAAAGACAGAGATCTAAGGTTCACGGATTCAGAGCTAGAATGAGTACTCCAGGTGGAAGAAAAGTATTAGCTGCTAGAAGAGCAAAAGGAAGAAAGAGATTATCAGCATAGGCCGCAGTTTTGTGGCCTTTTTTCTCTTTGATAAAAAGAGGATAAAAGCGTATGAAATTTTCGGAATCATTAAAGAGTAACAGAGATTTTAAGAATGTATATAGTAGTGGTAAGTCATATGCCAATAAATATTTGGTGATGTATGTATTAGAAAATGGAACAGACGCAAACAGACTTGGAATTTCTGTAAGTAAAAAAGTAGGAAACAGTGTTGTAAGACACAGACTTACCAGATTGGTAAGAGAAAGTTACAGACTACATGAAGATATATTTAATAGTGGTTTAGATATAGTAGTCGTCGTAAGAGTCAACGCGAAAGAGATTGACTATCATAAAATGGAAAGTGCATTATTGCACGTATCGAAGCTCCATAAGGTAATATCATGTTAAAAAGTATTTTAATTTGGTTGATACAATTTTATAGAAAGTATTTATCACCGCTGAAATCAACAAAGTGTCCGTATTATCCTTCCTGTTCCCAGTATGGACTGGAAGCCGTACAAAAATATGGCGCATTGAAAGGCGGTTTGCTTGCATTATGGAGAATTCTTCGATGTAATCCTTTTTCAAAGGGAGGTTATGATCCGGTTCCATAAGGGTATTGGATGTTTAGGAGGAGACAGATGGATTTAATGTTACTGACACAGAACTCAACTCCGATATTTAAATATGTAGTTAGGCTTCTTGGCTTAATAATGAATATTATTTTTGAATTCCTTAATATCATTGGAATTCCAAATATCGGTTTATCTATTATTTTATTTACAATTGTTGTTTATTTATTATTAATGCCGCTTACAATTAAGCAGCAGAAGTTTTCTAAGCTTTCAGCTAGAATGAACCCTGAAATTCAGGCTATTCAGGCAAAATATAAAGGAAAACAGGATAATGAATCTATGCTTGCCATGAATGCGGAAACAAAGCAGGTTTATGCAAAGTATGGAGTATCTCCATCTGGTAGTTGTTTGCAGTTATTGATTCAGATGCCAATTCTAATTGCGTTATATCGTGTTATTTACCAGATGCCTGCTTATGTAACAAAGCTTGGTAATGCATTAGGTGTTCTTGCAGATAAGATTATGGGAACTGTAGATGGCGTTGATTATATTAAGAATATGTCAGCCGCTATGATGTATAAGAAGAACTTTGACATAGCTGGAAATACTAGAAATGCTGTAATTGATGTATTAAATCATGTATCAACAACAGAAATGAGTAATCTTTCTGATAAATTTGGACTTGCAGATCTTACGTATGAAGGAAGCCTTATTTTAAGTAATAATACTACAACAGGTTTAATTGATACGTATAATAATTTTCTTGGCTTGAATATTGGTAATACACCAATGGATACGATTAAGTCTTCATTTGCGGCAGGTAATTACTTATTATTAATTGGGGCAGTAGCGATTCCAGTATTAGCAGCAGTAACTCAGTGGTTAAATTATAAATTAATGCCACAGGCTACCAATAATGATAATGGTAATAAGAAGAGTCAAGGTGAATTTGCTGATAGTATGCAGCAGTCCATGAAGATGATGAATACGATTATGCCTATTATGTCTGCATGGTTATGCTTGACATTACCAGCTGGTATGGGTATGTACTGGGTAATTGGTGCCGTAGTAAGAAGTATTCAGCAAGTACTCATTAATAAGCATATTGATAAAATGGACATTGATGCTGAGATTCAGAAAAATATTGAAAAATATAATGAAAAGCTCAGAAAACAGGGTATTGATCCTGCAAAGCTTAATGCAGCAGCAAAGATTAATACAAAGAATATTGCAGCAAAAGCAACCTATAAGAATAACACTTCTAATCGAGTGGAAAGAACAGAAGAAGAAAAGGCGGCAGCAATAAAAGCATCTACAGAATATTATAATAAGAATGCAAAACCGGGTAGTCTTGCAGCAAAGGCTAACATGGTAAAACAATATAACGAAAAAAATAACAAATAGGGGGTTAGATTTATGGAGTACATGGAGTTTTCAGCAAAAACAGTTGCAGATGCAATTACAGATGCATGTCAGAAATTTACTGTAACAAGTGACAAGCTTGATTATGTAGTAGTTAATGAAGGTTCCGCAGGATTTTTAGGAATTGGTGCAAAGCCAGCTTTGATAAAAGCAAGAGTAAAGAGTGAGGAAGAAGTTGTTGTATCCGAAACGATAGAAACACCAGTTGTAGAAAAGAAAGTGGCAGAAGCGGTTACAACAGCTACTGTATCTGGTTTAGTTGTAGAGGATCAGACAAAGAAGTTTTTACAGGATGTATTCAAAGCTATGAATATGACTGTTACAATTGATGCAAAGTATAAAGAAGCAGATCATACTCTTGAAGTCGAATTAAGTGGACCTGAGATGGGTGTACTTATTGGTAAGAGAGGACAGACTTTAGATTCATTACAATATCTTATTTCACTTGTTGTGAATAAAGGTACTGCTGAGTACATAAGAGTTAAGGTTGATACTGAGAATTATAGACAGAGACGTAAGGAAACGTTAGAAAATCTTGCTAAGAATATTTCTTATAAAGTTAAGAGAACAAAGCGTCCGGTATCTCTAGAACCAATGAATCCTTATGAAAGAAGAATCATTCATTCTGCATTACAAAATGATAAATTTGTTACAACGCACAGTGAAGGTGAAGAACCATTCAGACGTGTAGTAGTTACATTAAAGAGATAATTTTAAAAGCCTCCACTTTTAATAAGAAGTGGAGGCTTTTTTTTACTTTATAGGAAAGTGCTGTAGCGTAGTGGCAGTTAGACAAGAATTTCGTAAGAAATTCTTGCCAAAGTGCGTGCGCTGGCACGCACTATTTTTAAGTAATAGGAAATTGCTGTAACGTAGTGGTAGTTAGACAAGATTTTCGACAGAAATCCTTGCCAAAGTGCGTGCGCTGGTACGTACTATTTTTTTATACTTAATAATGATATAATGAACGGTAGTATATTACTTTATTCAGAAATGAAATCGTATGAAAGGCATGGCTGTTAGAATGGAAAAAAAGATTTTTTTTACGGATTTAGATGGAACACTGTTAAATGATAAAAAAGTGATTACACCAAAAACAAGAGAAATACTTGCTAAAATAACAGAAGCAGGACATTATCTTGTTTTTATATCAGGAAGACCTATGATGAGTGTAATAGAAGCAAGAGAAGGATTGTCTATATCAGATAAAAATCTATATTTGATTGCAAGTAACGGTGGAGTCATTTATGATGCAGAAAAAAGACAGATTTTAAAAGAGAATCGATTAACATATGAACAGACAGATTATGTATTAAAGTATTGTGAACAGGCAGGTGTGCATAGTCATACTTATACAGATGATGCCATTGTGTCAAAAAGACAATCAGAAGAGTTGACTTTTTATCAAAAGACGATTCATATGCCTTCTATTATTACAGAAGATATTATAGGAAGTCTGGATAAACCACCTTTAAAGTGTATTGCTATTTCAGGAGAAAAAAGAAAACTGGATGTTATAAAAGAAGGGTTAAGTAATTGGGCAAAAGGACAGGTTCAGCTTATGTTTTCAAATGACCGATTACTTGAGATGATTCCAATTTCATCCGGTAAAGGAACTGCTTTGAAATGGTTAAGTGAATATTTAGGTGTTAGTATAGAGAATACCATGGCGGCAGGAGATATGGAAAATGATATTTCTATGATAGAAGTTGCAGGAGTTGGTGTTGCTATGTTAAACGGGGCACCTCAGGTAAAAGCAATTGCTAATAAAGTAACACCCTTTGATAATAATAACGATGGATTAGTGCCAATTTTAGAGGAGTTTTTTGAATGTTAGTAATAAAAGAAGCTTTTGAAGAAAAACAAATAGAACAGATTAGGCAATTATATGAATCTGCATTTCCATCAAGTGAGAAGAAACCTTTTAACTTGATATTAGAAAAACGTGCTATGGGTTTTGTGGAGATTTTGGTAATAGAGGATGAAAAGAAACGGTTCAGAGGATTATTGATTACCATATTACATAAAGATATGGTATTAATTGATTACTTTGCCATTGATGAAGCATATCGTGGAACAGGAATTGGTTCGGATGTGTTAAAACTTATTACAAGCCGATATGCAAAAAAGAGAGTTTTTCTAGAAATAGAGAGTACTGTATACGAACAGGTAGAAGACTACGAGGTTAAGGTACGAAGAAAATGTTTTTATCAGAGAAATGGATTAGAATCTATGGGTTACCTTGTTGATTTATTTGGGGTGGAAATGGAAATTATGACATTTGAAAGTAAAGTTTCTTTTGAGGAATATCATGAAATGTTAGTTTATGTTTATGGTGAAGGAATTCGTGATAAAATACAGTTTATAAGAGACGTATAAATATGATATTTTTATGTATTTTATTGAAAATGAAATAAAAATAGATTATAGTAAAAAGGTTAGAAGCTAGTAATTAAGGACTAATTGGAGACATAGTTTATGAAAAAAGATACAATCGCAGCCATTGCAACAGCAGTGAGTGATTCAGGAATTGGTATTGTAAGAATTAGTGGAGAAGAAGCCATTAAAATTGCTGACCGCCTGTATCGTTCTAAAAATAGAAAGAAGAAATTATCTGAGGTAGAAAGCCATACGATTCATTATGGTTTTCTTTTTGATGAGGAAGAAATGATAGATGAGGTTATGGTTGCGGTTATGAAAGCACCAAATACCTATACCAAAGAAGATACCGTGGAAATTGATTGTCATGGAGGTATTCTTGTGATGCATAGAGTGTTAGAGGCAGCATTAAAACATGGATGTCGTCTTGCAGAACCGGGAGAATTCACAAAGCGTGCCTTTTTAAATGGACGAATTGATTTGTCAAAGGCAGAAGCGGTTATGGATATGATTCATGCAAAGAATGAGTTTGCCATGAAAGCTTCTTTAAAGCAGCTAAAAGGTGCGGTTTCTGATAAGGTCCGAGTGCTTCGAGATAATATTTTATATGAGATTGCTTTTATAGAGTCTGCTCTTGATGACCCTGAGCATATCAGTCTTGATGGTTATCATGAAAAGTTAGAAGAAAAGACAGATTCGTTATTGATAGAGTTAAAGAAATTGATTGATAGTGCAGATAATGGAAAGTTATTAAAAGATGGTATTAATACGGTTATCGTAGGAAAGCCAAATGCTGGAAAATCTTCTCTTTTAAATCTTTTAGTTGGAGAAGATAAGGCAATTGTAACCAGTATTGCCGGAACAACAAGAGATGTGTTAGAGGAGTCGATTAAACTTCACGGAATAGGACTTAATATCATTGATACTGCAGGAATTAGAGATACACAGGATGAGGTTGAAAAAATTGGTGTAGAAAAGGCAAGGAAATATGCGAATGATGCCGATTTAGTTATTTATGTTGTAGATTCGTCTTGTCCGTTAGATGAAAATGATGAAGAAATTATTAGTTTGTTACGTGATAAAAAGGTAATTATTTTATTAAATAAAACAGACCTTAATAATCAAGTAAGTGAAGAGGATATGAAAAAAAGCTTTCGTAAGAGCTATGAAGGTACGAATCATGTTTATGAAAAACAAAGTCTTCATATTATTAGGACTTCTACAAAAGATAATACAGGAATGGATGAATTCGAGCATTGCATTAAGGACATGTTTTTTGAAGGAAAAATTGCTGTAAATGATGAAATTTATATTACAAGCAAACGTCATAAAGAAGCCTTGATGGAAGCTTATGACAGTATGCAGATGGTTAAGAGAAGTCTTGAGGATGATATGCCAGAGGATTTTTATTCCATAGATTTAATGAGTGCTTATGCTTCACTTGGAAGAATCATTGGTGAAGAGGTTGAAGATGATCTTGTCAATGAGATCTTTTCAAAGTTCTGTATGGGGAAATAAATAAGATGAATGGTAGTTTGAACAAAATTGCTAATATAATCTTACTTATATGTTCAGATTTCTTTGATAACAGGTAAAGCTTTTATCGGGTGTGCTATATTATTTTTCACAATAGAGAATGAACCGGTGCTTATAGAAAGGATATAATTATGTCTGAAATTAGAGAAAAAGTAGATGTATGTGTTGTAGGTGCAGGACATGCAGGCTGTGAAGCGGCACTTGCTTGTGCCAGAATGGGATTGGAAACCGTTATTTTTACGGTTAGTGTAGATAGTATTGCACTGATGCCATGTAATCCAAATATCGGTGGATCTTCAAAAGGTCATTTGGTAAGAGAGTTGGATGCACTTGGCGGAGAAATGGGTAAAAATATAGATAAGACCTTTATTCAATCTAAAATGTTGAATGTTTCAAAAGGACCAGCGGTACATTCTCTTCGTGCACAGGCAGATAAAGCGGAGTATACGAGAGAAATGAGAAAGGTTCTGGAAAATCAGGAGCATTTGACGATTAAACAGGCTGAAGTAACGGAGCTTTTAGCTGAAGAATTAGAAAATTCTGATGGTCTGGCAACCAAGAAAATAACAGGAGTAAAGACCTATACAGGTGCAATTTATGAAGCAAAAGCGGTTATTTTATGTACAGGTACTTACTTAAAAGCAAGATGTCTTTGTGGTGAGGCGATTACCTATACGGGACCAAATGGATTGCAGGCTGCCAACTATTTAACGGATTCTTTAATCAAGCTTGGAGTAGAAATGCGTCGTTTTAAGACAGGTACTCCTGCTAGAATGGATAAACGTTCCATTGATTTTAGTAAGATGGAAGAGCAATTTGGTGATGAAAAAGTAGTTCCATTTTCTTTTTCAACCAATCCGGAGGATTTGCAGATTGATCAGGTTTCCTGCTGGCTCACTTATACGAATGAAAAAACACATGAGATTATTCGTGGTAATTTAGATCGTTCACCTATTTATGCGGGTGTGATAGAAGGAACCGGTCCAAGATATTGTCCTTCTATAGAGGACAAAGTGGTAAAATTTGCCGAGAAGGAAAGACATCAAGTATTTCTTGAGCCAGAAGGGTTACATACAAATGAGATGTATGTGGGTGGTATGAGTTCTTCGCTTCCGGAGGATGTACAGCTTGCGATGTATCGTACTGTTCCCGGAATGGAAAATTGCAAGATGGTAAGAAATGCTTATGCGATTGAATATGATTGTATCAATCCTGGTCAGCTTTATCCAACCTTACAGTTTAAGGCAATTTCCGGGCTTTTTAGTGCAGGACAGTTTAATGGAAGTAGTGGTTATGAAGAAGCAGCAGCACAGGGAATGATTGCTGGTATGAATGCCGGATTATTTATACAGGGAAAAGAACAGGTTGTACTTGATCGTTCTCAGGCATATATTGGTGTTTTGATTGATGATTTGGTAACAAAGGAGAATTTTGAACCATATCGAATGATGACTTCTAGAGCAGAATATCGTTTGCTTTTGAGACAGGATAATGCAGATTTACGTCTTCGTAAGATTGGATATGAAGCTGGTCTTGTTACTAAAGAGCAGTATGATTATGTATGTAAAAAGGAAGAACTGATTGCAAAAGAAATTGAACGATTAGAAAACACGAAAGTTGGCGCAAATCAGAAAATTCAGCAATTTCTTGAAAGCAAAGGAAGTTCGACCTTAAAAACAGCGGCTTCTCTTGCAGAGTTAATATGTAGACCGGAACTTTCTTATGAATTGATAGAAGAGATTGATACAGAGAGAAAGCCGTTAAGTGCAGATGTGATTGAACAGATTAATATTAATATTAAGTATGATGGTTATATCAAGAGACAGCTTAAGCAGGTAGAACAGTATAAGAAAATGGAGAAAAAGCTTATTCCAGCAGATATTGATTATGATGATGTAAGCAGTCTTCGCCTTGAAGCTAGACAAAAACTTAAAAAATTCCAGCCAATTAACGTGGGGCAGGCATCTCGAATCAGTGGTGTTTCACCGGCGGATATTTCTGTATTATTAGTTTATCTAGAACATATGCGTCATCATAGAAATGACTAAAAATGACAGTTGTGTCATAAAAATAATTACGGTAATTTAATTATAACAAATTGTGTTAGCTGTTTAGATTTCAAATTTTCTTCAGTTACATTTCTGTGCAATTGAATTTATTTATATACATTTTCTCACGGAATACATAGTAAATGCGTATTCCTGCTAAACAGTTACTAAGATATTTACATTACACAAAAATTTAATGAAAGGTTATTTTTCATGGAAAATAAATATGATTTAACAGAGTTTGAGCAGGGGTTACAAGAACTAGGAATTACTTTAGAGCAAACGCAGATGAATGCATTTTTAAAGTATTATGAGTTGTTGGTTGAATGGAATTCTTTCATGAATCTTACTGCGATTACAGAATTCAAGGAAGTGTGTATAAAACATTTTCTTGATAGTTTGTCTTTGATTAAGGTAATGGATTGCCACCAGAATTTGACTCTAATTGATATTGGAACAGGAGCAGGATTTCCTGGGATTCCTTTAAAGATTGCATTTCCGGAATTAAAGATTACATTATTAGATTCTCTAGGAAAAAGGGTAAAGTTTTTAAATGAAGTGATTAATCAATTAGGACTGAAAGATATTGAAGCAATTCATGGAAGAGCGGAAGATTATGCTATGCCGAAGGCATTACCTTCTTTGAGAGAGAAATTTGATGTATGTGTTTCAAGAGCGGTAGCAAATCTTGCAACGTTATCGGAGTATTGCCTTCCTTATGTAAAGGTAGGAGGGAATTTTATTTCCTATAAATCTGAAAAAATAGCAGAAGAGAAGCAGCTTGCGGAGAAAGCAATAAGCCTTTTAGGTGGGGAGATTGCTTCTCAAAATGAGTTTATGTTACCTTCTTCTGATATCTATAGAAATCTTTTTATTATAAAGAAGACAAAGCAAACACCAAAAAAGTATCCTCGTAAAGCAGGATTACCAGCTAAGGAGCCTTTGGCATGAATGAAAAAATAGAATTACTTGTCATGCAAGAAACAGAAAGAAAAAGAATTGCCGATGATTTGCATGATACGACAGTACAGGATTTGGTTCATTTATCACAACAATTAGAATTGGCAACGATGTATCTAAATCAAGATGTGAATCAAACAAGACTTGAATTAATGAGTGCCAAAAAGTATATAAAAAAAATAATTGAAGATATGCGTGGAACAATATATGATTTGCGGCCAATGGCGTTTGATGATATTGGTTGGAATGCTGCTATCGACAAATTAAAGAAAGATTTCAAAGATAAAAGTAACATTAACATCAAATTTAAGATGTGTAATATAGATGATGTAGATTCCATTATAAAAATTACAGTTTATAGAATAATATGTGAAGCATGTAGAAATACATATAAACATGCAAATGCGGAGTCGATAATTGTTACTATGAAAAAGGATGGTAATGTTCTAATTTTAGATATAGTAGATGATGGTATTGGCATTGGAGAATATGATGAAACAAATCATTTTGGATTATCTATGATAAAAGAAAAGGTAGACTTATTATCTGGTCAATTATCAATTATTACAAATAAAAAGGGTACTAATATAAATATTGTAATTCCTATTGAATAATCAATTATTTTGGAATTGTTACGTAATTGGTGAGATGAGAAAGCATATTTTAAAAGTTTGTTTGTAACTGTTCCGTAGGCATACGCATTTACTGCGGATGCCGTAAGAAAGCATAAATTTAGAAAGCAAAAATCTCATTGCAAAGCAATTTGGAATAGATTTTTGCAAGTAACTATGAAGGTATTGAATAGTTACATTTGTTTCTTTATAGGAAAGTGCTGTAGCGTAGTGGCAGTTAGACAAGAATTTCGTAAGAAATTCTTGCCAAAGTGCGTGCGCTGGCACGCACTATTTGTTCTTAATTAATTGAAAGGTAAGGATAGTTATATGATTAATGTTATGATTGTTGATGATCATAAGATGATAAGAGAAGGATTGAAACGTATACTTGAATTTGAAGGAGAAGTTCAGGTTATAGAGGAAGCGGATAATGGACAGGACTGTTTAAGTAAACTAAAGACAGCAAAACCGGATATTATTTTATTGGATATTAATATGCCAGTTATGAATGGTATTGAGACATTACAAGCATTGAAGAAAAAAAGAAAGAAATATAAAGTCTTAATGTTAACTGTACATAATGAAGTAGAGTATTTGTTGAAAGCAGTTGACATAGGAATTGATGGTTACTTGTTAAAGGATGCTGATTCAAAAGAATTGAAGAGAGCAATTACAAGTGTGAGCAGTGGTGAGAAATTTATTCAGCCAAGCTTGATTCCGTTATTAAATTCAAAATTAATCGCTAGAGATCTTGATAAAGAAAAATTAGAAAAATTATCTAGCAGAGAAATTGAAGTATTAAAGTTGGTTTCTGTTGGAATGTTTAATAAAGAGATTGGAAAGAAACTTGATATTAGCGAGAGAACTGTGAAAAATCATATGTCAAATATATTCAAAAAGATAGAATGTACAGATAGAACACAAGCTGCTGTATTTGCTATTAGAAATGGACTTGTCAACGTAAATTAGTTACATAATGTATTTTATAGATAGAAGAGAGTAATGTTTCACGTGAAACATTACTCTCTTCTTGTAGCTTTGATTAGCAACCTCTTGCGCATAGGTGCGCAAGCGCACTGTCGTGGCATTCGCCAAATAAGCCTGCAAGCAGTCTTTCTTGGCTCATTGCTAACACGCAAACTCATTTCGCTCGGAACGCGCGTAAGAGGTTGTTTACTGTCATCAGAGAACATTAAGAAACTCTAAGACTTTGCTTTACAGAATTGTGACCAACACTCTGACTCCCCTGCTACACTTCGTTAGAATGAAAAGTTGATGAATTTATAAATTTAAATACTTAGCATAATACATATTTTGGACATAGAAGAACTATTTTTTTGCATATATTCAAACATAGCTTTTTACCACATGAGCCATGCCGACCGCTCGCAACATAGTTGCTCGTTGTCGCGGCGTTCGCCGTATACAGCTTCGCTCGAATATGTATGCCCGTGAGCAAGCTCCCGCAGCCAATTCGGCACATCTGTGCATGGCTTACTTTAACACACAAAATCTGAATTTAATGTAATAATATCTTATAAGATGAATGTTTCACGTGAAACATTTACATTATTCAAAAATTAGTAACATAAGTAATTTCCATATTATCTTTAAAATAAAATACAAAACTTTCTAGCATATCATATCTATTAGTGATATAATCATATACAGAAACAAAAAATTAGGAGGATCAAAATGGGAAAAATAATTGCGATTGCTAACCAAAAGGGTGGAGTTGGAAAAACAACAACATCAATTAATTTGTCTGCATGTATTGCACAAAAAGGTAAAAAAGTATTGGTAATTGATATTGATCCTCAGGGAAATACAACAAGTGGATATGGTATTGAAAAAAATGAATTAGAGAATACCATATATGAACTAATGCTTGGAGAATGTTCAATTGAAGATTGTATAGTAAAGGATGTCATTAAGAATGTATCAATATTGCCATCTAATGTAAATCTTGCGGCAGCCGAGATAGAACTCATTGGAGTAGAGAGGAAAGAGTATATTTTAAAGAATGAAGTAGATTGGGTAAGAGATAGATATGATTATATAATTATTGATTGCCCGCCATCATTAAGCATGTTAACAGTCAATGCTATGACAACGGCTGATTCAGTATTGGTTCCAATTCAGTGTGAGTATTATGCCTTGGAAGGGTTAAGTCAGCTTATTCATACGGTGAATTTGGTGAAAGAGAGATTGAATCCTGATTTGGATATGGAAGGGGTTGTTTTTACAATGTACGATTCCAGAACCAATTTGTCTGCACAGGTTGTTGAAAATGTAAAAAATAACTTGAAACAGAAGATATATAAAACGGTAATTCCAAGAAATATTCGTTTAGCAGAAGCACCAAGCCATGGAGAACCAATCAATATATATGATCCAAAGTCAGCAGGTGCGGAAAGTTATTTGTCTTTAGCTGCGGAAATAATTAAAAGCAATAAGTAGTAGTTCATAATACTAGTGTGAAATAATTCTAGATGGATTGTGACACAAAAATCCTATTTGTACGGCAAATTAGCCGAGGAAATTTGCTGAAGCAAATTTAAGATGGATAAATGCATGGCATCTTTGATGCCACGTAATTATGAAGGTACTGAATAATTACAGTTAATAGTTATAAACAAATAAAGGAGAATAGCAGATGGCTATAAAAGGAAAAGGATTAGGAAAAGGATTAGATACCTTAATTCCTTCAGAATATGTGCCACCGAAAAAAGGAAATGAGGAACAAAAGGGAACAAGTGAAGCAGAGACAATTGTAAAGATTACAAAGGTTGAACCAAATAGAGAACAGCCTAGAAAGCATTTTGATGAAGATGCATTACAAGAGTTGGCAGATTCCATTAAACAGTTTGGTCTTTTGCAACCAATCTTAGTTCAAGACAGAGGTGACTATTACGAAATTATCGCCGGAGAAAGAAGATGGCGTGCGGCAAAACTTGCAGGACTAAAGGAAGTTCCGGTTATAATAAGAAATTATACAAATCAGGAAATTGTAGAAATATCTTTAATTGAAAATATTCAAAGAGAAGATTTAAATCCAATTGAAGAAGCATTGGCATATAAGAGATTGTTAGAAGAGTTTAATTTGAAACAGGATGAAGTTGCTGAGCGTGTATCCAAGAGCAGAACTACTGTTACCAATAGTATGCGCTTACTAAAACTTTGTGATGGTGTTCAACAGATGATTATTGATGATATGTTGTCAACCGGTCATGCCAGAGCTTTGATACCAATTGAGGATGAAGAACAGCAGCTGCAGCTTGCTCAGAGAATCTTTGACGAAAAGTTGAGTGTAAGAGAAGTTGAGAAGTTAGTTAAGACAATTTTAAAACCTGATGATAAGCCTAAAAAAGAAGAAACTCCGAAAAACCTACAATATATTTATCAAGATATTGAGGATAGATTAAAAGAAAAACTTAGTAGAAAAGTATCTATTAATGCAAAAGGTAAAAATGGAGCAGGAAAGATTGAAATTGAGTTTTATTCTAATGAAGATTTAGATAGATTAATAGAGTTTTTATCTACTATGAAGCAGTCATAAGTAGGGAAAAGGGGATTTAAATAATGAATAGTAATTTTTTAAAGATGATAGGACTAGGTTCTGTTGATGTAGGATATTTATTTCTGGCACTATTAATTATTAATTTGATTTTATTAATTATGATAGTAATAGCATTTTTACAAATAAGTGGATTTAAGAAAAAATATAAAAAATTTATGCAGGGTAAGAATGCAGGTAGTCTGGAAACAGATATTATGAAACTATATGAAGATAATACATTTATTAAAAATCAGGTAGAAAAGAATAGAAAAGATATAGCAGAGTTATTTAACAAACAGAAATTAAATTTCCAAAAAATGGGTCTTGTAAAATATGATGCGTTTAAAGAAATGGGAGGAAAGCTTAGTTTTGCGCTGGTTCTACTAGATGAGAATGATAATGGTATTCTGTTAAATTCTGTACATAGCAGTGAAGGATGCTATTCTTACACAAAAAGAATTAAAAATGGAACATCAGCCATAGATTTAAGTAACGAAGAAAAAGTAGCAGTAGAAAGAGCGATGCAGGGAACGGCATTAAATCCTGATGCGGAATAAGAGAAAGGGGAACTCTTTATGAAATTAATTACAGTAGAAGATTTAAAAGTAGGCGATGTACTTGCCAAAGATGTTTTATTAGAAGATTATACCGTATTACTTGGAAAAGGAACGGAAATAAAGGAAGCCTATATTGACAAGCTTCGAGATCTTTCCATTGTAACTGTTTATATTGAGGAGAAGAAGGAAGATGAATCAAGACTGACACTTGAGGAGATAACAATTCTCAAGGATGATGTGGAATCAAAGATTAAGAATAAGGTAAAAGATATCTTAGAGTTGCATGTATACCAGCAGACAGAAGGGTTGAAGGAGATTGCAGACACTGCACAAAATATTATTGTTGATATTTTAGAAGAAGATGCAGTTGTAGAGCGTGTTTATGATATTAAAGAGAGAAGCGCAGATATTTATGAACATTCTCTTACTACTTGTACGATTGCTACTTTGATTGCACTTAAGATGAAACTGTCTGAAAAAGAAGTATATGACATAAGTGTCAGTGCGTTACTTCATGATATTGGTCTGAGATATCTAGTAGTGCGCTATGAGAATCAGGATATTCATTTATTACCGGCAAAGGATCAGGAAGAATACAAAAAGCACCCGATTTACAGTTATACAGCAATTAAAAAGGAAAACTGGATTTCAGAGGAAGCAAAAAATATTATTTTGAATCATCATGAACATAGAGATGGCTCAGGTTATTCTATGGGTACAGATTTGGTTTCAAAGCCATGCCAGATTTTAGGAGTTGTTGATGAGTTTGATGAAATGATTTGTGGAATCGGTAAAGCAAGAATCCGTGTGCATGAAGCAATTAACTGTATTAGAAATTACAGTGGAATTTGGTTTGATGATGAAATCGTTGAGACATTTTTACAGCTGATAGCAGTTTATCCGGTTGGCTCAAAAGTCAAAACAAATGAAGGGGAATTGGCTGTTGTTATGAAACAAAATGTTCATTTTCCAGAAAGACCGGTACTTCGTGTTATTAACGATAAATACGGACAACCTATTAATGAAGAAAAAATTATTGACCTGATTCGAGAAACTAGAATCGTGATTCAGGAAGTAATAAAATAAAAACATAAACTCAGGAAACTGAGCATGATATATTTTAAAGAGTTAAAGGAGTAACAAAGATGATCGATATTAAATTTTTAAGAGAGAATCCGGATGTAGTTAAGGAAAATATTAAAAAGAAATTCCAAGATCATAAATTACCGCTTGTTGATGAAGTAATTTTACTTGATGCAGAAGCAAGAAAAACACAGCAGGAAGCAGATAATCTACGTGCAGAGAGAAACAAAATTTCTAAGCAGATTGGTGCATTAATGGCACAGGGCAAGAAAGAAGAAGCAGAAGAAGTGAAAAAGCAGGTGGCTGCACAAGCTTCTAAATTAGAAGATCTTGCTGAGAAGGAAAAAGAACTCAATGAAAAAGTAACTAAGATTATGATGACAATTCCAAATATCATTGATCCTAGTGTACCTATTGGTAAGAGCGATGAGGAGAATGTAGAAGTTCAGAAGTATGGAGATCCTGTAGTACCAGAATTTGAAATTCCATACCATACTGATATCATGGAAAAATTAAAGGGAATTGATCTTGATAGTGCAAGAAAGGTAGCGGGAAATGGTTTCTACTATCTTATGGGAGATATTGCAAGATTACATTCTGCAGTTATCTCTTATGCAAGAGATTTCATGATTGAAAGAGGATTTACTTACTGTATTCCACCTTTCATGATTCGTAGTAACGTAGTAACAGGTGTTATGAGTTTTGATGAAATGGAAGCTATGATGTATAAAATTGAAGGTGAAGACTTATACTTAATTGGAACCAGTGAACATTCCATGATTGGTAAGTTCATTGATACCATTATTCCTGAACAGGAGCTTCCACATACATTAACCAGCTATTCTCCTTGTTTCAGAAAAGAAAAAGGTGCACACGGTCTTGAAGAAAGAGGTGTATACAGAATTCACCAGTTTGAAAAACAGGAAATGGTAGTTGTATGTAAGCCAGAAGAATCTATGGAATGGTTTGATAAGTTATGGCAGAATACCGTAGACTTATTCCGTTCTCTTGATATTCCTGTTCGTACTCTTGAGTGCTGTTCCGGTGACCTCGCAGACTTAAAGGTGAAGTCCATTGACGTAGAAGCATGGTCTCCAAGACAGAAGAAATATTTTGAAGTAGGAAGCTGCTCTAACTTAGGAGATGCACAGGCAAGAAGACTTAAGATTCGTGTAAATGGTGAAAACGGAAAGTATTTTGCACATACCTTAAACAATACGGTAGTAGCACCACCTAGAATGTTAATTGCTTTCCTTGAAAACAACTTACAGGAAGATGGTTCTGTTCGTATTCCTAAGGCATTACAGCCATATATGGGTGGAAAAACAGAAATTAGGTAATTATGAAGGTACTGAATAATTACGAAATTAGTAGTAAAAGATAGAAAGGCTGTATGTGTGCACAGATATTTAAGAGCAATAGGCTTTAGCAAGGTTAAAAAAAGAGAAGAACTGCAAAAATTGATTCATGAGGTTGTCGTAACGGCAATCTCAAAGAATCATACAAAAGAAGAAGCCTCATCAAAGAAAAAACAAAAAAAATATTGGTCAGATATGGATCTTGTAGCTGACGATGATGAACAGGTTTATGCGGAATTATATCTTGATTTTGCTGACGGAGCGGGAATCTGTGTTCGTGGACAGTTTGATGAAAAGAATACTTTTTTGTACGAATACTATTTTCCGTATTTAAAGGGTAGCCAGATTAGCTCCAATGAAGATATAACAGTAGAACGCCACGCAGAGAAGGAATCTTATGCAGGAATTTGTGATGATATCAAAGTAGGAGTTTCTCTTATCTTTTATCTGCAAAATATGGTTCCTTATAAAAGAATGAAGGTTCAAAATAGACTTCCTGTTAAAGGAACTTCCTTGATTATGAGCGGTTTATCGGTTAGTGGAACAATTATGATGCCAATCATAAAAAATGAGCGTGAAAAGAGGAAAAGTAAGAAAGCGACAGACGAGCGAAATCAACTCATTGCACAGGCAAGAATGGGAAATGAAGAAGCGATAGAAAGTCTGACGCTGGATGATATGGATACTTATACCACCATTTCCCGCAAGATTCAAAAGGAAGATGTGTTTAGTCTTGTTGATACTTATTTTATGCCTTATGGAGTAGAGTGTGATCAATATTCCATTCTAGGCGAGATTGTAGAATATCATCAGGAACTGAACCGTATGACAAAAGAAGAAATAGTGTTTATGACAATCGAATGTAATGAGCTTACATTTGATGTATGTATTAACAAAGAGGATCTTTTTGGAGAGCCTGCAGTGGGTAGAAGATTTAAAGGAACAGTTTGGTTACAAGGCTATATTGAATTTCCTGAATAAAAGCTATTGAAATCAACAAAACTTCTGATATAATAAAATAAGTACGATGTTATGTGAATAAGAATTGTACGTGTTTCCTTAGTTAAATGGATATAACAGCCCCCTCCTAAGGTTGCGTCATGACAGAACCCTATTTATGATAATGGGCGATGCTTTGGTAGTAATCGGAGGCCGATTATAAGAGAGCTGATAAGATAAGAAAAAGCTTGTTCATCACAAAAGTGATTGAATTATAAAAGATGGTTGCCGGTACCAAAAGAGGCTGAAAAGCCTGAAAATACGGCATTTGTTCTCATAGTTAAATGGATATAACAATAGCCTCCTAAGCTGTAGTTGTGGGTTCGATTCCCGCTGGGAACATTTGTATTGAGCAGTAATGATTGAAGAAATTGTTGCTGCTTTTTTATTTGTAGGGTAGAAAAAACCACCTGAATTTGAAACAAAATGATGATTTCTTCCACCCAAAATGTAAAAAATCCACCCGTTTGAAAGAAAGAAAAATCCACCAGGAATTCTGACATACGCGAAAAGCAGCAAAAAAAATCTGATATTTCTACACAAACAGCGATTGAAGTTATATAATATTAGTTAAGGTGGTGGGATTATGGCTAGAAGGAATTGGACAAGAGAAGAGACTATTTTAGCAATGGATTTATATACACGTATTCCATTTTCTAAAATAGGAAAAAGCAATCAAGAAATAATTCAGCTTGCTCAAATAATAAATAGAACACCGGATGCTGTTGCGTACAAGATGTCCAATCTGGCACATTATGATCCGGAGTTGCAGGCGAGGAATGTGTCAGGGTTATCGCATACAAGCAAACTGGATAAGATAATATACGATGAATTCTCTGAGAATATTGAAGAATTATCATTTGTTGCACAGAGCTTGTTAGCACAGATGAAAAACTCATCTGTAGAAAATCTGTTGCCAGAGTTGCAGTTAGATCACATACCTTCGGGAATAGACAAAGAGCAGCAGACGAAAGTAAGGATTGGGCAGTATTTTTTCAGAATGTCTGTGCTTATGTCATATGGAAATGCTTGTTGTATAACTGGATTGAAAAATAGGGAATTACTTGTTGCAAGTCATATTAAGCCATGGAGTGTAAGCGATGTTAAAACAGAGAGAACAAACCCTAGTAATGGGTTATGCCTGAATGCAATGCATGATAAAGCATTCGACAGAGGCTTTATTACTATTGATAAGAACTATCGTATTGTTAATTCAAGGTTTATAAAAGATGTGGCCATGGATGATAAAACAAGAGAGTGGTTTTCTTATTATAATGGAAAGGAAATAATTCTTCCGGATAAGTTTTTGCCAGGGGAAAAATTTATTGAGTACCATAACGACGTTATTTTCAAAGGAGCGTGAGATGTCTAATGATTTAACAAAGGAACAACGTCATAAGAATATGCAAAATATAAAGTCAAGTGATACGAAGATTGAAGTATTACTTAGAAAAGCTCTTTGGCAAAAGGGATACCGATACAGAAAAAATTATAAAGACTTACCAGGGAAACCAGATATTGTTATTACCAAGTATAAAATAGCAATTTTTTGTGATGGCGAATTTTTTCATGGAAAAGACTGGGAAGTATTAAAGTCACGACTAGAGAAAAGTAACAATAGCGAATATTGGATTTGTAAAATATCAAGAAATCGAGAGCGTGATGATGAGATAAATAAGAAACTCCTGTTTCTTGGATGGACAGTTATTCGTTTTTGGGGAAAGGATATTAAGAAAAACACTGATGAATGTATTAAAGTGATAGAGGAAGCAATTTTTGATATAAAAATGGGAGAAGACAAAATTTCTTTTGATGAAGATGTAAGTAGAGATGGAGAAGATAAAATATACAGATGAAAAAATGAACATGATTAAACACCAGGTTCAAAGACTGGTAGAGATTGTTGCACAACTTGAAGCGGAATTTCCAGGAAGACATTTTACTCTTGATGGTCATTTAGTAGGGAGCATAGGAGAAGTAATGGCTGCGTACTATTATGGAATTGAACTGTATGCGGCTTCGACAGAAATACACGATGGTGAAGTTGATGGGAAAAAGGTGCAGATTAAGATTTCACAGCAGGATAATATTGTAATCAATCATGAACCGGATTATTTGATTGTTCTCTATCTAAATAGAAATGGAAATATCTATGAAGTATATAATGGTCCGGGAAAATTACCTTGGGAAAGTGCAAGCAAAAGAGACAGTCATAATAACAAACATATGCGAGTAAATAAACTAATGGAATTGGACAAGGCTGTTGATGAATGCAGGCGAATTACACAGATAAATCATATTGAGAAAATGGATGTTAAATATAAAAATAGGAAATAGGATTTTGTGTTATGGATTACAATCATAATGGAAAGATTGATAAAGAAGATTTGATTATTGAAGAAGAAATGAATCAGCCGCATAATACGATAAATGGAAAAGATGCCATAAAAGGATTAGTATTGGTTATTTTGGGATTGGCGGTTATCTGTTGCATAATGAAGATAGTGTAATATGATAGCTTATTGGAAATGGGTGTGTATATGGGTAGAAAAGAATTGACAAATGAAGAAGCTTTGCAGAACTTTTTACTAGACATAGGATGCTTAGATGAATTGCTTCCATGGACAGGAAAATTTAATTTATTTGATGTATTGAAAATAACAAGAGCAGAAATACGGCATAGTAATATGTTGGGGTGGCTTTTAAATCCTAATGAAAATCATGGGTTAGGAGATACATTTTTGAGGGGGATTCTTCAAAGACTGGTAGAGAATGATTCAGATGGACGATATGATGTATTTAATGTATTGTTGATGGATCTATATAGCTTTTCGGTCATGCGAGAATGGAAAAATATAGACATCCTTTTGACATCTTCGGATGAAAAAACAGTTATCGCGATAGAGAATAAGGTTGGTTCTCATGAGCATAGCAATCAGCTTAACCGGTATAGAGAAATTTTAGAACAAGAATATCCAGAATATAGTAGATTATGTGTGTTCTTAACACCAGATGGCGAGACGCCGAGTGACGTAGAAAATTGGGATATACTTTCGTACAATGATGTTGTGGAGGTATTAGAAGAAGTAAATGCGCGAATAAAAATATTACCCGATGTAGATTTGATGATTAAGAATTATATTGATATTGTTAGGAGAGATATTGTGGAAGATCAGCAGTTAATTGATATTTGCAATAAAATATACAATAAGCATAAGAAAGCGTTAGACCTTATTTTTGAGAATAGAAAAGACGGAAAAACTCAAGTATCTGATGCTATTAGAGATACATTGTGCAGTCTAGCTGATGAAGGAAAAATAATTTATGATGATAGTTGGGGAAATAATTTTAGAACAGAATCGATGGATAATTATCTTCCGCTATTAGATGAACCAATCAGTTCATGGGGATCCACAAATATTTATTCTTATTGGTTTAATATGCGTGGAGATAGATTTTATGGAATATTTGAACTTGCAGGAAGAAATGTTCCACAAGATTCAATGGATAAGATGCAGGCAATCACAGATATATTAAAACCAAATGACAAAAGAAAGTCAGACTTTACATACAAAAGAATTTTTACTACAAAATGGTATGATGTATCGGATGAAGAAGGCATTAATAAAATTGTAGAAGAAGCTGTTAGATCAGCGGTTGGAGATATTCTTGAGATGGAAAAGAAAGTCTTTTCGCAGCTTAATCAAAAGCAAGGATGATATTAGCAAATTGTATTTCCTATGCACTTATCAGAGGTGAAAACAGGGAATATGTAAAACGGAGTAAATAAATATCATGTGGCTCATAGAAAGGTAGAAATTGGATGACGAATTATTTGAAAACAGCTATTGTGTATGCATCTGTGCATCATGGAAATACGAAGAAAATTGTGGAAGAGATAGTCAGCGAAAATGATTTCTTGTCACCAATCCATATTTTTCAAAACTGTCAGCCATAGGGATTAAGTACAAAGTAGGATGAGGTTTAGGTTGTAAAAGCAAGGAAAGATGGAAAGGAAAACACTGTAGTCTTGCCAGAAAAGGCCTGTCGTAAGAGTCCGTTCAGATTAGATGAAAAATAATCTATTCTGGACGGACCTTTTTTCGTTCAGGGAAAGGAAGTTGACTATGGCAGAAAAGAAAGAACTAGCTGTAACAGAGGAAAAGGTCGTTGAGATTGAAACGGAGAGATTGAAATCTTTTGAAATACCAAGGAGTATGTTCAGTTTGCGATTGAAATTGAATATGCCTGGTATTGATTACTTTCGCATGGAGAGTGGAAAGATATGTGAGGTTTGGATCTTTGCCGAGAACCAGGCTGCAGCCGATAGCTATCGGCTGTTGACATGTATAAAGAGATGTGATATGTTTTATATGACCAAATAAAAATAGAAAGTCATATAAAAGAGAAGAATATGCCAAAATTTTCAAGTAAAGAGAGAGAAAGAATTTATAAAACCTTGTTGGAAAAGGGAAAAGAAATGTTTAATGAAAAGGGTTTCTATGAAGTGACAGCGGAGGCAGTAGCACTAGAAGCCGGGATTGCGAAAGGAACCTTTTATCATTTCTTTGAGAACAAGGAACATCTCTATATGGTTATTAACAATAGAACACAGGAAGAAATATTTGAAAACATAAGAAAGATACTTAGTAATTTAGAAAATGAAGGACAGGTGGATCGCTTTTTTCATGCACTTTGTTATGCAGCACGACAATTCATGGAAAATCCACTCATGATGGAAATAGATGCAAGGGTATGGCAGCGTATCGAAGAAAAAGCTCCCAAAGCTTGTGTTGAAGAAAACAGCATACGAGATTTGAAATTATTTGAAACAATTGAGAATTCGGGAATACAGTTTCGCTATGATTTACATCAGACAATGAGAATCATACAGTTACAATTCCTGCAGTTACCATATATAAAAGAAGCGCAGGATATTAAAAATATGAAGATTATTCTAAGAGCATTATCAGAGCACCTAATTATCGAATAACAGAGTTGCTCAGAAATGAGGTACAATGAAAATTCAACCATTAAATGATGAAAAAATGAAAAAAGACGGATGGGAAGATGTCTATGTGTTTGGATATTCCAAAGTACATATTTTTCAGCATATTTCCGATAAAGATTGTAAAAATATTATGCTTATCCACACACCTGTTACAGCAGTAAAAAACTGTTATGAATGCTATGAACAGTTGGCAAGGGAGTATTCTTTTAATGTGTTTACGATGGATTACGCTCCGGGAGAAGGGGAATGTGGAGGAGAGACAAAGGAGTTTACATTAGAGAATATGACTGCAAACATAGATGCGGTCTATCAGTATATCTGTGAAAATTATTCAAGTGAGATTCATTTATTAGGCTATACAGGAGCGGGGGCAATTATAGCACAGTACTATTTGGGTATAAATCCCGGATTTAAAAGCTTTTCACAGTTTGCCTGTGGAATCTACGGAAATACAAAACCTCTCGGAGTACCCACTTTTCTGGCAAAACCGATGTTATTTGTTTGTCGCCTGATTACAAAGAAACGACCTGATTTTACGATGGCATTTAAGCCGCCAAAGGCAAAGGGATTTCAGGCAGAATCAGATAATGAATTTTATGAGTCAATGATAGCATATCGTGATTCGAGTTTCTTTGACTTAAAAATCAATAGCTTGGTACAGATATTAGAATGCATGCTTGGTGCAGAGAGTATGCTTAAAATGGAGATTACATGTCCAACCCTTGTATTTAAAACATTGCATGACCGTTATTTTCCGAAAGAGTATTTTGATTGTTACTATGCGTCACTACAATGTGAAAAAAAGCTCGTAGAAATTAACGATACGCATAACAGTTATTTTATTCATCCGGAGCCTTTTATGCGGGAAATAGCAAGCTGGGTGGAGAGTCATTAAAAATAAGGTCTTCTCAAAACAATCGATGGTTATTTGTATAAATATAGCGATTAATTGTTTGGGGACGTTTCTTTTGTCATGATACTGGGATTTTGACCTCAGTAGCATGACAAAAGGAACGTCCCTTTGTCATGCTATTCTTGTAGATGATCATATTTTACAAGAAACATGGCTAAATTTCTGTTAAGATAGCAATGAAAGAAAAGAGGACAGTTATAAATAAAGAAAGAAATAGTAGGAATTATAGTAGTCATGGTAGGTGTTTATCTCGTTAAGATGCAGTATCATAAAAAAAGTGTTTGTTGCTGGAACAAGGAACAAGTGAGCGAAATGAAGTAAACAGTAATGATTACTTGTATGCAATATATGTTTGTGTTATGATTCAAATAGAATTTTGCCTTGTAATTATGAAGGTACTCAATAATTAAGATGGTATAGAAAACTAGATATTTGAATATAACAAAGGGAGAGCATAGTTGAATTACATTGTATTAGATCTGGAATGGAATCAGGCATCTGATTCCAAGACAAAAGAAGAAAATCAGCTTATCTTTGAAATCATAGAAATTGGTGCTGTAAAATTAAATGAAGAAAAGAAACAAATAGCATCTTTTCATGAATTGATTAAGCCACAGGTATTTCATAGGATGCATCAAATAACAGGAGAATTGATTCATCTGAAAATGGAACAGCTTGAGAATTGCAGAACCTTTAAGGAGGTAGTAAAAGATTTTTTAGAATGGTGTGGTGAAGATTATGTCTTTTGTACATGGGGGAATCTTGATCTTCTAGAACTTCAACGAAATATGGATTATTACGAGATGAAGCCATTGTCGGATAGGCCATTGAAATATTATGATGTGCAGAAGCTGTTTAGCATTGCATATGAAGATAAAAAATCCAGAAGGACCTTAGAGTATGCAATTGACTATTTAGAAATAGAGAAAGACATTGCCTTTCACCGTGCAGATAGTGATGCATATTATACGGCAAAAGTATTGGAACGATTTTATCATCCGGCTATTTTTCATAATTATTCTTTTGACACGTATCGCTTGCCAAAGACAAGGGCGGATGAGGTACATGTTGTATTTGACGACTATGAGAAATATATATCAAGAGCGTTTCCGGATAAGCTTACGGCAATGGACGATAAGGAAGTTGTTTCGACTAGATGTTTTATTTGTGGAGCGAATACAAAGAAAAAAATTCCATGGTTTTCCATGAACGGTAAGCATTATTATGCAGTGGTAACCTGTGAGAAACATGGTCTATTAAAAGGGAAAATCCGTATGCGAAAATCCATAGATGATAATATATATGTGGTAAAAACCATGAAGCAGGTAACAGAAGAAACGGTACAGGAGCTGATTAGTCGAAAAGAACAGTCACGTGAAAACCGCAAAGATAAAAGAAAGAAAACAAAATAAGAGAAGACAAAAGTACATTTGATAAAGCATTAAGTGTACTTTTTTTTATAGGAAAGTGCTGTAGCGTAGTGGTAGTTAGACAAGAATTTCGTGAGAAATTCTTGCCAAAGTGCGTGCGCTGGCACGCACTATTTTCAATCAAAAAAACAGGTAACAAATAAGTTTTGTTAGTTGATGGATAAAATTATGTAAAACAATTAATTTGCATACAAAACTGAAAGTCGATTGCAAGTAATGTGACAATGTGATAAAATTGCAGTAAGTAATAAAATATTTTACTAGTAATGAAGAAACAAGACTAGGAGGATTTCGTATGAAACACAAAAAAGGACTTGGCATTCATAGTTTCCTAACAGAATTATTGTTAATTTGTATTGTACCAATTGTTGTATTAGTAGTTATCCTTATAGGAGTAGCCTCTAGTAATATGCAAGAAGGAATGCATAAACAGGCATTGGAGACTTTACAATCAACAGTGACAGCAGTAAAGACGTCTTATATGAATTTGAATGACGGGGACTTTTATGTGGATGAGAGTGGTAATTTTATGAAGGGTGATTATAATATCACAGAAAATATGACGACTCTTGATGGATATACAAAAGGATTAACGACTGATGTTACTTTGTTTTATGGTGATACCCGTATGGCAACTTCACTTTTTGATACATCAGGTAATCGAATTATTGGCACACAGGCAGGAGATCAGGTAATTGAAACAGTATTAAAGAAAGGACAAGTATTTACTTCTTATAATACAAAAATCAACAATCAGAATTATTACTGCTATTATACACCTTTAGAGAATCCGGATGGTACAATTATTGGTATGGTATTTGCAGGACAGCCAAGTGAACAGATTGATAGTTATATCTTTTCAAAGACATCTGCGGTAAGTGGAATTGCTATTATTTGTTCAATTATTATTGC
The DNA here is from genome assembly GCA_017436865.1 of Lachnospiraceae bacterium. Lineage (GTDB taxonomy): Bacteria > Bacillota > Clostridia > Lachnospirales > Lachnospiraceae > COE1. The sequence continues at coordinate 4,759 of JAFSCH010000028.1, read as the reverse complement.
AATTATACTGACTATTATTTCCAGGAAAATTATAAAAATTGTTATCGGAATAGAGGGTGTGGTAAATGAGCTTGCGGAAGGTAATCTGACATGGAAAATGGATGCCAAAGTCTTAAAACGAAAAGATGAATTTGGGTACAGTGCGAAGGCAATGATTAAGTTACAAGAAGCGCTTATTAATATCATTGGTCATATTCAGGAATCTGCAGGAGAAGTTTTAAAGGATGGAGATGAATTAGAAAGTGTTGCGATTCAAGCAAGTACGACAGCAGAAGAGGTAAGTTCAGCAGTAGAAGATATTTCTAAAGGGGCACAGTCACAGGCAGAAGATACCGAAGTAGCAACTACTCAGATAAATCAGATGGGAGAACTTATTGAAGAAATCGTTAATAATGTGGAAAGATTAAATGAGACATCTGTAACGATGCAGATGACAGGAGAAGCATCTGCAAAAACTATGAAAGAGCTTAGTGAATATAATGACAAGACAGTAGAGGCAATTTATAAGGTATCAGAAAATGTAAAAGCAACCGATGATTCGGTTAATGAAATTTCAGCAGCAGTTGATTTGATAACCAGCATTGCAAGTCAGACAAATCTCTTATCTTTAAATGCGTCTATTGAGGCGGCTAGAGCAGGTGAAGCAGGAAGAGGATTTGCAGTAGTAGCTTCAGAAATTTCCAAGCTTTCGGATGAGTCAAATGCTTCAGCAAAAAAAATTCAGGATATCATTCAAGGGTTAGCAAGTGATTCTAAGAATTCTATGGAATTAATGGAAGAAGTAAAGCAAACGTTACAACAACAGCAGGAAAAACTGAATGCAACAAAGACACAGTTTGAAAATGTGATCGCAGATATTGAGACATCCAGAAGAGATACCAATACAATCAATGAACAAACAAAAGATTGTGATACAGCAAGGCAGGCTGTAGTAGGAATTATAGAAAACCTTTCTGCTATATCAGAAGAAAATGCTGCAGCAACGGAGGAAACAACAGCTTCTATGGAAGAGTTGAATGCAACCATTACGTTAGTTGCAAATTCGGCAACGGTATTAAAGGATTTGGCAGTATCCTTAGATAAAGAAACAAAATTTTTTAAGCTATAAGAAAAAAGAGGTTCATGCATTTTTGGCATGAACCTCTTTAGGTGTTAGTCATATGTTCTATGAAAACGGGAATGCTTTCTTTTTTTGTATGCTTTCTTATTGCGCTTCATTTGTTGACGTTGTCTTTTAGCAGCTTGTTTGGCATTTTTCTTTGCAATTCTGTTATCTCGGATACGTTGCTTTCTTCGTTTACTGCTTTGCCCTCTAGGTGAAAAATTATAGCTACTTAAGACCGATAAAAAGATCATAATTAGAATAATGATACCGGCAACAATCAAAATTCCCATAATAACTTTTTTAACATTAATAAAAATAACATTTTGCCCTTCGGATGTTTCTTCTTCAATCGATGAATTAGCAGCTTCTGATGAAAATTCAGCAGGTGTTTCATCTTGGGAAGAGAATGCAAACTGTTCTGGTAAAGAAGAAGAAAACATAATATCACAGTTACCAATTGGAACATTAGAGTAGGAATATTCAATGGTAGCAATGACATTCGAATCAACTTCTTTTGAGTAAGTAACCTTTGAAACCGTATCTTCAAATTCCGCTGTACTTGGAACAATAATGTATGAATCGGATTCCATAGACATTAGTGGAGTGGAATCGCCAAATAAGTCACTTCCTGTATCAAATAAGTCCATATTATCCATCGAATATTTTGTTTCATAATCATCAACCATTAGCTTTTTGAAATTTTCGAAACCATATTGAAATAGTTTCACCGTGTCTTCAAATTGATAAGGTGTCTCTTCTTTGAAAACAACGCATACAAGCTTCATTCCATCTTTTTCCGCACCGGAGACAAGAGTTTGTCGTGATTGTGATACAAATCCTGTCTTACTTCCTAGAAGATAGGGATAAGCCAATTCTCTAGTTTTTAATAGTTTATTCTTAGAATTAACCCAAATATCATCAGGCTGTGTAGTAGTAGGTGGAATATTATAATTTGGTGTGGATGACATTTTGCAAAGAATTTCATTGTTAAAGAATTCACATCCAATTAAGGCAAGATCAAAAGCAGTAGTATAATGATTTTCATCATAAAGTCCATTTGCATTTACAAAATGTGTATTTTTGCAGCCAAGTTCTTTTGCCTTTTCATTCATAATTGACGCAAAGGCTTTTGCAGTTGGTTCTTTTCCTAAGCATGCAGCAACATGTTCACCAACAGCAGAAGCAGCTTCGTTAGCAGAGCCTACTAAAACACCATACATTGCCTGTTCTAGAGTGATTACCTCACCTTCATCGATACCCATATTGGAGCCATCTCTTGGTACTTCGTATACAGCAGCTTTAGAAAAGGTAACTTTATCATTTAAATCACAGTTCTGAGCAGCTAAAAGACAGGTTAGAATCTTTGTGGTACTTGCAGGGAACATTTTTTCATCGATATTTTTAGCATAAAGAACTGTATGCGTATTCATCTCCATTAAAATAGCAGATTCCGCACCAATAGCAGGTCCTTCCGGCCAACCGGCAATTTCATTTGATTGAATAGGAAGAGACTTTCGGTTTTCCATTTCCGCTTCATAATCAACATCCGCATAAGCTGTAATCGAAGAAAAGGTTATAGTAGAACAAAGAACAGATGAAAGCAAAAGCTTAGTAAGTCCCTTGTGGCATTTTTGAAAAAATTGTTTTAAATACATATATAAAATAAACCTCTCGCATTTGTTAATTTATAGGTATAATGTAATTATTCAGTACCTTTATAGATACAATTAGTTTACACTATTTTTGAAAAAATAAGTAGATAGAATCTTGATTTTATATAAAATCGAGGTAACAGTTCAGCCATCACCTCAAATCCGCAGCTTATGCTGCTACTTTTCGGTGTGGCAGAACGCCATATGCTAAAAAACGAATAAATATTATTCTAGTGACGAAAAAGTACATAAGGTGTAGAATAAAAATAACTTCGTTACAAAAACGAAGAGAAGAGTAGATAGAAGTGAGGAAAATTATGCGTTTAAGAAATGTAACAGGGTCAAGAGAAGTGATTGCAGATAGTCGTTTTGTAGTACATGAACCAGAGAAGCACAAGGGACAATGGCAGGAAGTCTTTGGAAATGACAAACCGATTCATATAGAGATAGGTATGGGAAAAGGTAGATTTATGATGGATCTTGCTAGTGCGAATCCAGATATTAATTATATTGGAATTGAAAAATATTCTACGGTATTATTACGTGCAATTCAGAAAATGGAGGAGCGAGAGCTTCCAAATCTTAAGTTTATTCGTATGGATGCAGAGGATATTTGTGAAGTATTTGCAAAAGGAGAAATAGCAAAGATTTATTTGAATTTTTCTGATCCGTGGCCAAAAGACAGACATGCTAAGAGAAGACTTCCGTCAAAGGAATTTCTTGCAAGATATCATGAATTTTTGGCACCGGAAGGAAGACTTGAGTTTAAAACAGATAATACTGCATTGTTTGATTTTGCATTAGAAGAGTTAGAACCTGCAGGCTGGAAGCTGGAAGCAATGACAAGAGATTTACATCATGATGGGAAAATGTTTGAAGGTAATATCATGACAGAATATGAAGAGAAATTCTCTTCCATGGGTAATCCAATTTATAAATATATTATATATCGTTAAGTGTAAAAATGCTTTTAATAACATGATACAGGAAAATAATAGTAAAATTGGTAATTTATTACAAACGAACACGTATAATAATAAATAATTTATAAAATTAACACAAAAAAGACTTGAAATTATCAAAGAAATATCATATAATCCTTGTATGAAGTTCACATAACAATTGTGAAAAAAAGGGGAAAAATTGTATGAATTGTAAAGAGGACAGAAATGTAACAGAAATAGAAAATGTTACATCATCAGAGAAAAGAACTCAAAATATGAGAGGAATTCTGATGAATACCACAATTATTGTAGCAGGAGTGTTTGCATCTAAGATTATTATGGAGAATGTAACTGTATTCACACATCATGATGGTATAGTTAAGAGTTATTTATTAATGTTATTAGGAATTCTGATACTTGGATGCAGTATTCGATGTATGTTTGATGAGTTTATTATGTCACCCTATGCAGACAGAAAACGTCAGGATACAATGGAATATGCAAAGAAGGTACATGTCTTAAGCAATAGTGAGCTGGTAAGACTCTTTATTATAGAGTGCTGTCCTGAAGTAAAGGGGGTACAACTTCAAGAGAAGAATGGTGTATTTTTAAGGGGAAGATACACAACACACTTTGTAGAATTTGGACAGAATGGAGCAACCATTACTTCCAAAAAGAAGGATTATCGCGCATATGTAGAAGCAAACGCGATTATGAGAGTACTTGCAAGAGCTTGTAATTAAGGGGGAATAAAAAAACTGGAAACAATAAAGTTTCCAGTTTTTTTTATCGATGCGACAGGATTTGAACCTGCGACCTCTGCGTCCCGAACGCAGCGCTCTACCAAGCTGAGCCACGCATCGAAGTAACAATATTATTATACAGATTTCTAAAATTATTTCAAGATAAAGTTGATATTTTTCAGCAATGAAAGGTAAATTTATCTATAGCCTGCCTTTTCAGCAAAACCAAACATATGTTTTGCACTTGCGATAAAACACAAAAGTTATCCACATCCTATAGTTATAGTTATCCAATTTTATTTTTTTGTGGAAAAC